>NZ_JARFTR010000158.1 GCF_029167235.1 Kamptonema sp. UHCC 0994
ACCGCCCAGAGGGCGGCGTTACGAAGCGAATGCGATCGCCAGAAATTGACCCAGATAGGTTGTAATTGAAACCACCGACTGTTAACCAGTAACTCTTAACAGCCAATATTCCTGATAAATTAAACAGGTTGCATTTCTGCGGAACTAATGGCAATCTCCATTACCTGGCTAACTTCGTTAACCCCAAAATTTTTGTTGTCGCCTCTGCTGGCCACTGCAACAGAGGCAGAACCCTCAATGGTACTTGCAGGAGTGCTGTTGAGTTTAGTTGTAATTTACCTTGCCAGCAAAGTTGGCGGGGAGTTATCTAATGCGCTAGGTTTCCCCCCTGTATTAGGCGAATTAGTTGGCGGCGTACTTGTCGGAATTTCTGCCTTACACCTACTGGTATTTCCCGAAGGATCGGTAAGTAGTTCTGACTCTCTAGTAATGAACTTCCTTCAACTAACTGCTGGTTTGAGCCCCGATGCAGCACCGGCGACTTTTCAACTTCAGAGTGAAGTCATTTCCGTTTTATCAGAATTAGGCGTGATTATCCTGCTGTTTGAAGTAGGTTTGGAGTCCAATTTAAAGGAATTACTGGCAGCGGGAGCCCAAGCGACAATTGTAGCTTTTGTAGGAGTCGCAGTCCCTTTTGCTGCCGGCACTGTGGGCTTGATGACGCTGTTTGGAGTACCTGCAATCCCCGCAATTTTCGCAGGTGCAGCCTTAACGGCAACGAGTATTGGCATTACTTCCAAGGTTTTATCTGAATTAGGTCAACTCACTTCTAAGGAAGGTCAAATTATTGTTGGCGCGGCTGTAATTGATGACGTTTTAGGTATCATCGTTTTGGCAGTGGTGGCTAGTTTGGCTAAAACTGGCGAAGTAGATGTGACGAATGTGATTTATCTGATTATCAGTTCTACTGTGTTTCTAGTGGGGGCAATTCTACTAGGGAATATTTTCAATAAATCCTTTGTGGCGATCTCAGATCGAATTAAAACTCGCGGCGGATTGGTGATTCCTGCCCTAGTTTTCGCCTTTATTCTCTCCTACATTGGTGCTGCTATTCACTTGGAAGCAATTTTAGGAGCTTTTGCTGCCGGTTTAGTCTTTGACGAAACAGATAAACGCAAAGAACTACAAAGGCAAATAGAACCGATCGCAGATGTGATGGTGCCTGTTTTCTTTGTCTGTGTTGGTGCTAAAACTAATTTGGGTGTACTTAACCCAGCAGTTCCAGCTAATCGAGAAGGTCTGATCGTCGCAATTTTCTTAATTGTAGTTGCGATTTTGGGCAAAGTTGTGACTGGTGCAGCAGTTTGGGGTCAAGGGAATATTAATCGTTTAGCGATCGGTGTTGGTATGATTCCGCGAGGCGAAGTTGGTTTAGTATTTGCAGGAGTCGGTTCTGCTAGTGGGGTAATCTCACCACCCTTGGAAGCTGCGATTATTATGATGGTCATCCTGACGACGTTTATAGCGCCTCCGCTGTTGCGAATCGTGTTTAAGGATGGGGCCAGCGATCTGAAGCCGGAAACGCCTGTTTAAAGCTACATTTTGTAGGGTGGGCGCTGCTACGATTAGACTCTGGCGTGAGAAAAATTATATTAGCAGCGCCCACCTTACCCAGTACCCATCTTACTTAGATCCAAATGTGAGAAAGATGATATTAGCAGCGCCCACCCTACTACTGACCACTCAGGATAAAATAACTACGTGCAGGTAAAATGGGTGTGCGGGTTGGCTTCAACAGAACCGCACGCGGCGAGTCTTGATAGAAAAATGAAACATACTATTTCGGTTTTGGTTGAAGATGAAGCGGGTGTCCTCACTCGAATTGCTGGTTTATTTGCCCGTCGGGGTTTTAATATTGAGAGTCTGGCCGTTGGCCCGGCGGAGCAAGGTGGATTTTCTCGGATTACAATGGTAGTACCGGGAGATGACCGGATTATTGAACAACTCACTAAGCAGCTATATAAGTTAATTAATGTGCTGAAAGTGCAGGATGTAACTGAAATTCCCTGTGTCGAGCGAGAATTGATGTTGATGAAGGTTAATGCTACTAGCGCGACGCGATCGGAGATTGTGGAATTAGCTCAAATTTTTAGAGCACGAGTGGTGGATATTGGCGAAGATTCTCTAACTTTGGAAGTGGTGGGCGATCCGGGTAAAATGGTGGCAATTGTTCAGGTGTTAAATAAGTTTGGCATCAAAGAAATTGCTCGAACTGGTAAGGTTTCTCTCACGCGGGAGTCAGGGGTCAATACTGAGTTTCTTAAGTCTTTGGAAGCTAAGGTTTGATTTGTTAATTGTTAACGGTTAACGGTTAACTTTAGTTCGGGGAGAGTCGGGGCTGGTTTTATAAATCTCTCCCTTTTATTGTGGATTTTGGCGAACCTGCCCTTACAAGCTTTTGGCAATGGTACAAGATGTTAGTGTGAAGCTAGAATTTGTTTAGGCTGGCTATGAAGAAGCCATCCATTTGTTGGGTTTGCGGCCAGACTTTTAGATATCCTTCTGGTGTTTTTGGGATAGGTAAATCCAGGGTTGGTGGTTCGATTTGCCATTCATGGTTATTGGTTAAAAATGATTCAATAATGTTTTCATTTTCTAAGGGGTGAATTGTGCAGGTTGCGTAAACTAATTTACCTCCGGGCTTGACAAATGTGGCGACATTTGCTAATAATTGTGATTGTAGTATTGAGAGTTCTTCGATATTTTTTTCTGTGTGATTCCAGCGGGCATCGGCGCGGCGGTGGAGGGTTCCCAGTCCTGAGCACGGGGCATCTAGTAAGACGCGATCGGCAATATTGGTAAAGTTAGGAAAATTGCGGCTATCTCCTATGTGAATTTCGATAGATTTAAGCTGCATTCTTTCGGCATTTTGTTTGAGTTTTTTGAGTCGGCTTTCGGTTTTATCGCAGGCGATAATTGTGCCTTTATCCTGCATTAATTCGGCGATGTGGGTGGTTTTTCCTCCCGGTGCGGCGCAGGCATCAATGATGGTTTCCCCTGGTTGGGGGTCGAGTAAATGGGTGACTAATTGAGCGCTGCTGTCTTGAATTGTCCACCAACCTTCGTTATATCCCGGTAAGTTATAAATTGCGCCGATGCTGCCATTTAATCTTAAAGCTTGGGGTAAATAGGGGATGCGATTAACGGCTATATTATGAGATTTTAAGGCGTTTTCTACTTCGTCAATGGTGGTGCGAAGGGGATTAATTCGTAGGTCAATTGTGGGGGATTGATTGAACCATTGACAGAGTTTTTCGGTTTCGGTTTCGCCGATTTGTTCTAGCCAGAATTGTATTAGCCAGTCGGGGAAACTGTGGATAATTCCTAAGCGTTCGATTGGATTTTCTGGTAGTTTTAGGGGTAAATTAACCCCCCCTGCCCCCCCTTGGTAAGGGGGGGTTTTAGAAATACTTTGAGCCTCTGCTTGATGGGGGGGGCTATTAGTATTACTATTAGCATCCTCTTGGTAAGCAATACTCTTAGCCCCCCCTTGATAAGGGGGGGTTGGGGGGGTAATTCTGGTGTATTGTCTCAATAGACCATTAACAAAGCTACTAAGGCCCGAAAATCCGTTTTCTTTTGTTAGTTGAACGGTGGTATTAACGGCCGCAGATGGGGGGATGTGGGTGAGATATTGGAGTTGATATAAACCGATGTGTAAAATTGTGCGAAGGTCTGGGGGTTGTTGGGAGGCGGGTTTTTTGGCGAGTTGGTCGATGAGGAAATCGAGCGATCGCATTCTTCTGACGCTACCATAGACTATTTCTGTGAGGAGTCTGCGATCGAGCTCGCTGAGTTCGGAGTTGCGGAGAGTGCGATCGAGGGCCACGTCTGCGAATGCGCCGCGTCGGTGGACTTCGCGGAGGGCGATAAATGCTAGTTGGCGAGGATTTTTCATTTAGATATTAAATTCACCCTAAAGTCATCACTCCTGCTGGTAAGTCTATCTATGTTGTTTTCCAATAGTTCTTCTATTGTCTCAAGATGTCCTAATATGTGAGGAATAGAACCATATTGAAAAGAATCAACTGTTTCTGTAAGCGGCTCTAAAGCTGCTTCTTTTGTGGCAGCATTAATTAGCTCATTGGCAAAATTTTCAATGTCTAAATTGATTTCTTCGAGATTAAATATCAGCCGTTCTAACTTGCTTTTACCGAGTTGAGTTTCCAGCTTCTCTTGATGCTGCTTAAGAGCGTTAATTGCTACTCTCAGTGATGTGATTTGGGAAACCATAATTGTTACCTATTGTTTTATTTATTGAAACAAGTTTAGGGGTGGATCTCCCATGATTTCCGATGCTTGTTTCAACGCTTCTATGACAGCATCGACATCTTCTGGACTAAAAGCGTCTTCAAGAATTTTCCGCAATTGAGCTTCAGATAGATGTTCTGCTTGAATTTGGGTGACAAAGCTTTTAATTTCTTGCCACCAATGAGGGCGATCGCGCTCTGGATCGTCCTGATGATCGGGCGGTTTACCTGCAACAGGCTCACTTAATAGTCTAGCTAAATGGATGATTATTTGTTGAAAAAGACCCTTAACTTTTTTCTTGACTTTTTGGGCGAGAATAAAAACGGTGATGGTGACTTTGAGGCGATGAACAGCGCGAAGGCAATCTTTAATGAACAGGTCACTAGATACCTGGAAGTTTGTTGTAGCAGTCGGAAGAGTTTGCATGGGATACTAATGACCTGATGGTTCTAAATCCAATATGGATTGTAGCAATTTTCGTTCTTCGATGGGAAGTTCGAGTAAGGCGCGGCGATCGCATCTTCAAACCTCATCATATTTTATCCACTTTTTCAAATTCGATCGCAAGAATCGGATAGAACCTAATTAAAAATATGTTTAAGCTAAAGTCATGTAGTTAAATTTTAATATTTATGCACGCATCAGCACCGCAAATTTTATCTTTTTCAGAAGAAACCCTTTGGCAAGCAATCCTGAATCGAGACACCAACTTTGATGGTAAACTATTCTACGGCGTGCGATCGACAAACATTTATTGCCGTCCAACCTGCCCCAGTCGCAAACCAAACCGCAGCCAAGTTACTTTTTTTAACTCACCTGAAGCCGCAGAAAATCAAGGTTTCCGTCCCTGCAAGCGCTGTCAGCCACAAAATGCGACTGTTGACAATCCCGCCAGAGACAAGGTAATTGCAGCCTGTCGTTATATCGAGGGAGAGTGCGATCGCATACCCACCTTATCAGAAATAGGCGATCGCGTCCAAATGAGTCCCACTCACTTACAGCGAATATTCAAACAAATAATCGGCGTTTCGCCTTTTCAATATGCCGATTCCCTGCGGATTAAACGTTTAAAAGAACATCTCAGAGAGGGAGAAGAAATCGCACCCGCCCTCTACGAAGTCGGCTACGGCTCTAGTAGTAGATTATATGAAAAAGCACCAAAACAACTCGGCATGACTCCTAATACTTATAAACAGCTTGGCTACGGTGAAGAAATACGTTATGCAATCGCTAATTCCCCTCTCGGTTTTGTAATTGTAGCTGCAACTAAGCGCGGAATTTGTAACATTCGCCTCGGCAATAATGCAGCAGAACTTGAAAGCGATTTGCAACTAGAATTTAGCAATGCTTCCCTGGAAAAAGCCGATCCAGAATTGTGTCAATGGATGCAATCTTTGATAGATTATCTTAGCGGTAATTTACCTTTGCCGAATCTTCCCTGTGACGTGAAAGCTACTGCATTTCAGTTACAAGTTTGGAATGCTTTACAAGCAATTCCTGCTGGTACAACTGTTACTTATAGTGATATTGCTAATGCTATTGGACAGCCAAATTCTGTTCGCGCTGTGGCACGCGCTTGTGCAACAAATCCAGTAGCATTGATTGTTCCTTGTCATCGAGTTGTACCCAAAGTTGGGGGAGTCGGAGGATATCGTTGGGGAGTTGTTCGGAAAGAGAAACTAATCAATTTAGAGAAAGAGTATGCGACAACTGAGACTCTAAATCTTAACAGTATTGCTATGCAAACATTATAACTTATTTAGCTCGTATTTTTTGTTTAACTCCCGCTATTACACATTCATCAACCCGCAATATCTGACGCAAAACTCCCATGCAAACCATAGGGAATATGATGCTTCAAATGCAACCTCGCCACAGGCCCCTGAGCAATATCAATAGCATCCAAAATCACCACATCAGAACGATGATTAGCCGCATCATACATTAATACTAACAACCATCCATCATCCTCACTTTCAAAAGAATTTCGCGGTACAAAAACAGGCTCCCCTACAAAACCCCTCGGTGCAGCACTCCAAATTTGACGCTCGTTATTAACCAAATCAATCTTCAAAATTACCTGCAAAGGAGCATTCCCAGATTCAGCCTCAGCACCCCCTATATAAAGATATCTGTAAGACTGACCAACACGATCTGGATGCAAAACTGGAAACTCGCAACATCGACGCTCAATTACTTCATGCTGAACTGTTTCTTCTTGTAAATTCAGCCGGAAACGCCACAATTCACCGGCAGGAATACTATCAAAATTGAGTTGGCGAAAATCTTTCCCTGGTTCCACATCTGGGAATGATTCATAGCAAACAGAATCAACAAAAATTTCTCCTTCTTTTTCCCAAGCATTAGCATGATGGAAGGCAAAACAAGCCTTGGCTTCTAAAACTTTTATTTCCCCTTGATTTGGGTTACGGGGAATTAAAATCACTTGCGTTGGGCGATTTGGATCGAATTTAATGCACTCCGCCGCACCTCGTAATCCCAAGGCGAAAGGTAAAGGATTAAATGCTACAGGATTTTGGAAGAATATGCAATAATTCGGTGTAATCGCCATATCATGCAGAAAGGCGAAACCTGGGATTAGATGACTGTGGCGATGCAATAGTTTTGCGTCAGCATCAAGTTCGTAAATAGTAATCGTGCTTGATAATCCAGGCTTGACAGAAAAGTTAACTAATGTATTACCTTTTCCATCTTTGCTCTCAATTCTAGGATGAGCTGAAAATGGTTCGTCAGACTTTAATATTCCATCGAGGTAATCTAATCCTAATGTTTCTAAGGTATAGGGATCGAGGCGGTGCGGTGCTGCGGCTTCCCACAATGCTAAAAGCTTACCGCCCCAGTAAATAATGTTAGTATTAGCAATATTTTTGGTTTTGAAGTCAAAAATATTCGTTAGCAATCCCCCCGGTTTCTGAGTTCCGAAAACGCCACGATAGAGAATTTTACCTGCTTCTTGTTCGGCGAGATAGCCTTCCGTGCGGACAAACTTATTACAAAAGTGAGCGCGACCATTGGCAAAGGCGATCGCGCAAACCATACCATCGCCATCAAAAGGATGGTGAATTTGTTGGCCGTTGATATCCAGTAAACCGGGGCCGTTGCGGAAGAAAGTTCCTTGCAAATCTGAGGGAATTTCACCCTCTACATCGTCGATCCAGTAGTTATATTCCTGGGGTTGGGATTCATAGCCGCGCTGCCAGTCTTTGCGATCGTAGGATACGGGTTGATGAATTTCTAGTTTCTGCATAGTGTAGAGATTTTGATTTTTTTACGGCAGATTGTAGCTATATTTTAACACAGATAAACACAGAGAGATTGACTAATTATTTATGGTCTTCAGTCGTTAATTTATCTTGAATTGTTGGTACTAAATCTGGCAGAAATTCCGGCATAAAATGCTGTCCTACAATTTTAGAACTAGCCATTTCTGGTTGTAAAATAGGAATAGAAGAATGGTATCCTTCTTCGGGTTCTGTATCGAGATTGGTGGATGGTAGCCAGCCTAAAAATGGCAAAGGCAGAAGGGTTGAGAGGTTGGCGATCGTGGCTAAGAGCCAGAGTTTATCAAAGTTAGTTTCGGTAATTCCGAGCCAGTGCATTAGCAATGCACCAGACTCGTAGGAAAGGAGAAATCCGACGTTACTTATTGATATTAGTAGAGCAAATAAGCTAGCTTCTACTCCCTTTGGGCACAGTCGAGCGCAGAGCACTAGGATCGGCATGAATGCAATTTTTGCGATGACTGTTAAAATTAGTCCGTCTCCCAGGCTGAACCAATGGTCGTCTATCCCTAAACTGCGGTTAGTGTGAGTGATTAGCAGCAAAGTTGTCATGCCCAGGGTCGTTGAGAGGACGATCGACCAGCCAAACATCTTGCGAAATGGGATAGATCTGAAGAAGCGCTGAAACAGCCAGACACCTGCGAGGGAGGCAAAGCTTGTAACTAAGTGCAGGCGACCTAGAAATTCGGGTTGAAAGCCTAATTCATTGGTTGTGAAGAAGAAGAGGGCTGAATCTGCACTTGGAGTGGCTTGCAAGAAGAAGATGAAGGCGGTAGGCAACCAGATAGATTTTTGGGTGACAGTTTGGCGCAGTTGGGTGAATTGCTGTTTAACTATGTTGAAGTTGAAGCGATCGCTTACTCGTTCTTCGATTATTAACCATGCTGCGGCTGAGACGATTAGGGGAAAGGAAGCAGTGATTAAAAATATTGTTTGGCTGCTAAACCGTTCGAGGAGGAAACCACTAAGGTAGGCTGTAATTAGCCCGCCAACGGCTGTGGTTGCCGAACATAGGGATTGTAAGGAACCGGCCTCTTTAGCCGATTCTTTCCTTGCTCTTTCTACAACTAGGGAGTCTGCGATTACGTCGCTGACGGCCACAGATAAAGAACTAAAAGCGATCGTTGCTGTAGCGGCCCAAGGACTGTGAACAATTGTTGCTAAGGCTATCCAAGCCGATGTGCCTAACAGCCCTGATAAAATTATATAAGGGCGGCGGCGGTAGCCGAAAATCGGCAGCCCGTCGGACATGAAGCCGAATAAGGGCTTGATCACCCAAGGTAAGGCGGTTACACCCAGCATTGCCGATACTTCAACGGGACTCATGCTGAGTTGATCTTTAAGAAAGAAACTAACCGCTAGGCGTGCTAGTCCTAAAATGCCTTGGACGAAGTAGATGAGTAATATGGCAATAAGTTCAGGTGTTGGCTCATTCCCAAAGAATATTTTTTCTTTCAAGAATTTTTTGATTTTGGTCGTGCCAGAGGAGGAAACCAGCATTTGGTAAATAATTATTAACAAATCTCAATATATTTATAACATATCTCTCGAAATTAAGAATTAAGAATTAAAAATTAAAAATTAAAAACCTGTAACGCCGCCATCTTAGCGGTTCTTTCACCGCTAAAATAGCCGCGTTACGTAAACTGTGCATAATTCCTATCAGGATTTAAGCTTCTTTAAAGAAACGTATTATTTCGCGGACATGATCTAGAACTTGTCCATCAGTGCTAAGTTGAGCGATCGCACTTTGCGCTTCTCTAGCTAACTGAGTATGTTCTGCTTGATTTGTTGCTCGTTGGTTTTCTAATCCAGCAGCTAAGCGAGTTAATTCAGTGCGCGTTGCTTCCCATTGTAGCTGTTGGGATGCTATCCAAGAAGTAGGATTATCGGGATTTAGTTGTTGTTCGAGGCGTTTAACTGTACATTCAATATTGCTAAAACGATCGCGGAGTTCGAGAATATCTTCGCGGGGATGTAAAAATTGACCGCGAATCATTCTTAAACGCATTGCTAAATATTGATAGGCGCGTATAGCTGGGCGTAAAATAGTTAATAGCAAAGCTGCGCCAGAACTGATGTAACCAACTACACTGATGCCTGTAATAGCTAGAGTATAAAGTGCGATGGCAGAGAGAAGGTGGAGTGCGATCGCAGCTAACAAGGAACGACGAGCCAACATTCCCACATATTTGATTTGTTTTTCATCAACTGGAATACCTTTTTCCTTTGATTGAGCGCCTTCTGCTAAAACTTCTTTAGATTCAAAGTGAATATTCCAGGGAACTGTAACTATTAGTAGTAACCATTCAAAAGTTGCGGCGGCAATTACCCAATCTAGAAAGCTACCTGCGGGTATGTGTAGCCATTGGAGAATGGCGAAGATTAGCAATATTAGAAGGCCAAATCCGACGCTGAAACCTGCAAAATTATACATATTTGGTATCTCTGGGTATGTTGATATGATTGTGGATTAGTTTTTTTAAAGTAAGTAGAGATAGTGTGACACTTAGGGAAGTTTCATAGTTAGGGAGAAACTGAGGGTTTGGGAAGAGCAAGCTTTAAGGCTTTCAGATTTAGGCTGTTGAGAATGCTAGATTTGATGGGGCGCTTTTCATCCCAGAAGATTAAGGATGAGTAGAAACTAATGGCAGATAGAGAAGTCAAAAGCTGAAAAGTTTCAGAGGCAGATATTCTATCATCAAAACTGAGGAAATATACAGTATCATCAAAAATTACAGGTCGATCGTTTATTTTACCAATCAACCTGAAATCTAATTTTTTGTAAAGTCCGCAGATGGCAATCTTCCAAGGAGCAAAAGTGTAGGAACCAATTCCAAAAATAGAGAAGCGAGGTTTATTATGATATATCTTACTTTTTCTAATATCCAAGTATTTTGCATGAGCTTCCAAATAGCTCCAAGTTTGGGGAGCAAAAGATTTTATGCTTTCGGTTGGCTCTCCAACAAATCTCTGAGTCACCAGCACAAACCGTTCAGTAGTTTGCGTTCTATTTTGAGCAATATCAGAGCCTTTAAGTAAAGGAAAAAGATATATATCTTCAATATTTACTACTTCTCCTAAGCCGTTGATGAAGGTATCACCCGATCGATAAAATTCCATTACATTTGAGCAGTCATGTTTCACCCCTGAACGCCATTTTGTCTGACTGTTAATATCGTATAGTTTTTCAAGCTTCTCAAAAGAATCGATATCTCCTACCAGGATATTATTTCGATACCCTATCTGTAAATAATTTGAGGTTTTCAAGTCACTGAATACATCACAAAAATATCTTTTTGAACTTAAATCAAATTTACAGAATAATAGACCAGCTTCAACGCTGGCATCAAAGTATTTTTTTGTATCTATTTTGTAAGTTGCACAATAAGCAAGATTGAGCTTTTTAGCATATAGATAATTTAATATTTTTCTTGATACTGATGTTTTACAAAGCATCGCCAGAGAAGCATCACGGTTTTGCAACCAGTGAACAACCTGTATTAACATCCATTCTGAAATATCAAAGTTACTTTTACCTGTCATAGCATCTAAACCATTATGTTTTTGAAAGTTATTCTTTTCAGGTAAGTTGACTCCACCCATTGCCCCTTGTCGCGAATTTGTAATCCAAGGAAAATTACCAAGCACTAATATTTTGCCATCTAGGTTGTTTACTAATGAATGCCAATCAAATCTAAAAAAATTACCTTCGCTCACCTCAATTCTTCTATCTTGTAAAATCTGCTGTTTCTTTTCGATTTCTTGTAAGTAATCTGAATTTATTTCTAATCCAATAATTTTACTGGTTAATTTAAAGGAGTGTGCAGCAGCTTCAATAAAATTACCCACTCCGCAAGTTGGCTCAATTATTACATCAGGATTTATACCAAGAGTAATTAACTTTTGACACACCATTTCAGATAGCTCTAAGGGTGTCTGAAAATCTCCATACTCTACTTTTGATTTGAGGTTATTACGAGTCATTAGTTAGCTTTTATAAACAGCGATTATTCCTTCTTGTTGACCAGCACGCTCAATTACTCTTCCGTACTGAAGCCTCCATTGCAAAGCGTTTGAAATAGTTAAGAATCCTTGAATTGGTGGATTTATAAGTATTTCATCAGCGATATTTACTGCTTCAATTTCATCAATAGGTAAATTTCGATCGAACATAAAAGCAATCAAGTCATCTTTGTTACCTTCGTTTTGCAAAATATTAAGGATTCCACGAGTCATCTGAAAGTCTGCTGTCCTTTCAGAACTTACAAAAATCGTATGTAGAATGTTGAGAGTTGCAGTTCGGTTTGTACTATTGTCTATCTTATTGTATACAAAGATGAGAAGTGAATATCCAAGCCCAAAAATCTTTTGTCGTGCTGATTTAAAGGGACATGATGACTGCGGTTGCTTAATACTTGTAACTTTGACATCAACAAGTAGCGCTGGAAAATCTATACCACTTGCTGAATTACCCTCTAAAAACTCATACTTCTCTTTGAGATACATTCTAAATTGTTTTTCCAAGTATGTACCAACAGCTTTACCATCTGTCACACCATAAAGCAAGGGTTCAGGGTGTCGAGACTCTGCGGCTGAAAACTTTGCGGCTTCAGAATAGAGGGTTTCTATAGTCAGAACTGGCATAATTGTAGCTATAAAGAGTTAAGACTATCATATCTTAATCCTGTGATTACGATCTAGTAATTTGAATGAAAAGCTACGTAGCAGCTTAGCAATACCTTATCGACTGTAAATGAACAGCTTAAGCCTTAATTTTTTTGACTGATTTATTCTAACTCTTCAATTGCAGATTCTGAAATTATTGACGAAGTTCGCAGGTTTTCAACAGTGCTTTTAATAAAACCTGCGAGGGGAACAGCGACTAATAAACCGATTAATCCCCCGATTTTAGTTGCTATTAATAGCGATATAAAAATCCATACAGGATTGAGTCCAGTAAAACCTCCTAAAAGGCGGGGCGCAATCCCATTTTCAATTACTTGATCGAGGACTGTAGCCACAGCTAAAACTTTCATCCCCAGCCAGAAGTTGTTCAACGCCATCAGCAAACTAACAATACTAATGCTCAAGCCTGCTCCCAAGGGAATGAGAGTCATTACGCCTACAGCTAACCCAAATAATAAGCCAAAAGGAACCTGTAAAATCAGAAAAGCTACTGTCATTAATATCCCCATAAAAGTTGCCAAGGTAGCCTGTCCGATGAAATAATTTTGAAAATTTATCCGTAATGACTCACGTATTTGGCTACCCAATTGAGAGGGAAACCACTGAAACAAACCATCCCATAGTTTCTGACCATGCAGCAGTAAGTAAAATGTCAAAACTACCGTGATTAGTAAGTCTAAGAGACTCCCGGCTGCGCCTACTACAAAACTTAAAATTTGGCCTACAACTGACTGTAATTGAGTGGAAAAACGCTCACTAATTTGCTTAGCAAAACCTCTTAAATCAATAGGTAAATTGCGATTTTTTGCCCAATTGTGTAGGGTCTCAAACTGTTCAGTACCAGAATTTATCCAACTAGGGAGGCGTGTGACAAGCTCATTTAATTGAGCGAGAATAATAGGAGCAAGGGTGACACCTAATACTATTAATATTAGTAAAAATAGACATAATACTAAGACAACTGCTTGCTGCCGCTTTACGCCGTACCGTCGCAGGAAATTAACAGGATAATCTAGTAAAAAAGATAGTACGGTTGCTGTTACAAAAACGGTGATCAGAGAGCGAAAGTATTCAAATACTAGGAGAAGTAACCAAGAGTTGAGTACCACTAGGGGAAATAACAATCCCCACATCCACGCTCGCGGCATTTGATTGACAGGTTTCATATAAGCCAGGTTAGTATACTTGTAGGGTGAACATTACCGCTTGCAAATCTTGCAAATTATAGCCAGAGATAGTTAGCGGCAATGCCCACCCTACGTTTAATTATTTCTGACTATTTATATCTTCTAAATTCTAACTCATGAATTGTATTTTCAAAATTTTTCAGTATGGCGTTCTAGTGCTAATTGAATTAAGCGGTCTACTAATTCAGCGAAGGATATCCCGGAAGCTGCCCAAAGTTGGGGATACATACTGGTAGCTGTGAATCCAGGGAGGGTATTAATTTCATTAATTAGGATTTGACCTGTAGATTCGACATAGAAGAAGTCTACTCGTGCTAAACCAGCACAGTCAAGAGCTAAAAATGCTTCGATGGCCATTGATTGAATTTGAGAGGCGATCGCATCGCTGATTTGGGCGGGAATAAATAGATCGGCTTGCCCCTCTGCGTATTTCGTTTCGTAGTCGTAGAAATCACTTTTATAAGTAATTTCGCCAACTACAGAGGCTTTGGGTTGGTCGTTACCTAAGACGGCACATTCTAATTCTCTAGCAACTACTCCTGCTTCCACAATTATGCGGCGATCGTAACTAGCGGCGCTGTCGAGGGCGGTTTCAAGTTCTGGGCGCGATCGCACTTTAGAAATTCCTACCGAGGAACCCAAATTTGCTGGTTTCACAAAGCAGGGATAGCCTAAATTTTCCTCGATTTGGTCGCATAATTTTGGAAAAATGCAAGGGTTAGACCAAACTTGCGATCGCGTGACGGTGGTATATTTTACTTGAGGTAAACCAGCTTGGGCAAATACCATTTTCATCGCAATTTTATCCATTCCCATTGCCGAGCCCAAAACCCCAGAACCGACAAAAGGTACTTGCATTAATTTCAGCAACCCTTGTACAGTACCGTCTTCGCCGTTTGGCCCATGTAAGACGGGAAACCAAACATCGACAATATCGGGCCTTGGGAATTGACCGTAGGCAATTGGGGATTGAGGAGTGAGACTTAAATTTTCCTGTAAACTGGCGATCGCATCTTCCCCCTCTAATTGTAGGGGTTTTCCCGTTTCTAAGACCTGTTGAGGCACTGTTCCTGCTAACCAGCGACCATCTTTTTGGATGTAAAAGGGCAGAACTTCGTATTTGCTGGCATTTTGGTCTGAAGCGATCGCACGCGCGATCGCCCTTGCCGAACTAATTGAGACTTCGTGTTCCCCAGAACGCCCGCCAAATAACAACCCTACCCGTAATTTTGTCATTTTTCATACTCCTAACTTTTCGACTAATATACACTGAGGGTTGAGGATAAGGTATAGGAAAACCAAGTTCCCTTACCTTATTGTCGAACTTCTGCAACATTTATCAACCCCCAATCATACTTATAATCTCCCCTACTACTTCTGCACTGGTTTAACAGAACTGCTATTAGCCCGAACAAAACACTTACTTGGTGCACCTTGAACCGAGCTTTTTTCTACGTAAATCCAGGGTTGTTTGTTATTGTCAGCTAACACTCCAAATCCCGCAGGGCCGAGGTTAATTTCAAAACTTTGTCCCTGCTTAAAAGTGCCAATTACAGGCCAGCTAGCAATATCTAATACAACAGAGTTCCCTGGAGTTTGTATTTGTTCAATGGAAGATTTTCCCATTCGGCAAGCAACACCTTTACCACTTGGATCGACAACTTGCCAATATTTATGAGATGTTCTTTGATAGTCTCCTGCTGCATTAGGCTTTGGTAACTCAGATTGGGGTGCTTGATTAACTTGAGATGCTGGAGTTGTGGGACTAGGTTTTGGAGTTACAGTTGTTTGATTCGCTTGAGATGTAGGAGTTGTAGAATTAGGTTTTGGAGTTGCACTTGTTGCAGTCGGTTTCGGAGTTACTGCCGTTTCATTAGCTTCAGGAGTTGTTTGAGCACAACCAAAAAAGCTAATCCCCAAAACTCCCGAAATCAGCGTCAAGCCAAGCAACCTTTTACCTTGACTATACCCACGAACATTAACTCGTTTTAATGTCTTCATTTTAGAACCTAATTTGCAAATTATGAAACTGAGTCATTATACCAGATCGCCGGTTAAACTGAAGGCACGAACATCAGTAATTTTCACCTGCACTAGCTGACCCCTTAATTCGTCAATATTTCCCCGTAGAAACGTGAGACGATTACCGCGTCCCCGGCCCATAACTTGAGTTGAATCTTTCTGGTTTTGGTCTTCGACTAACACTTCTTCAATCCGTCCCAGATAGCGCTGCGAACGTTCCATTGCCGTCTGAGTAACCACATAATTTAACCGTTGTAACCTATCAGCCTTTACCTCTTCGCTTAACTGAGTATCCCACAAAGCCGCAGGAGTCGCAGGACGAGGTGAATAAGCCGCTGTATTTACCAAATCAAACCGCATATCAGCTACTAACTTCAACGTCTTTTCAAACTGTACTTCACTTTCCCCAGGAAAACCAACAATTGCATCCGCACTAATTGACGCATCGGGCATATATTGGCGAATTGTATCAATAATTCGCCGATATTTTTCCTGCGTGTAACCTCGTGCCATCGCCTTTAAAATCTCATTATCCCCAGACTGAAAGGGAATGTGAAAATGTTCGCATACCTGGGGCAATTCGGCACAAGCCTTAATTAACCTCTCGGTGAAATAACGCGGGTGGCTAGTTGCAAAACGAATCCGTTCAATCCCCGGTACATCGCTGACATAATAAAGCAAATCTGTCAATGTATGTTGATTGCTACCATCGGGTTTTGTTCCTGGCAAATCGCGACCGTAGGCATCAATATTTTGACCTAATAAAGTTACTTCCTTGTAACCTTGACGACCTAAATCTTCCATTTCAGCCCGAATTACTTCAGGAGTTCTTGACTGTTCGACACCCCGGACATTCGGCACTACACAATAAGTGCAGCGTTCATTACAGCCATAAATGATATTCACCCAAGCTGTCACCTTACTATCGCGGCGCGGCTTAGTAATATCTTCCATAATATGTACGGCATCAGTAGCAACTACCTGATTGCCATCAAATACTTGTTCCAACAAATCTTGTAAGCGATTTGCGTGTTGCGGCCCCATCACTAAATCCAATTCAGGAACTCGCCTGAGTAATGCTTCACCTTCTTGTTGGGCCACACATCCAGCGACAATTAAAGTGAGCTCTGGTTCTACACGCTTGCGGCCGGCTTGTCTTCCCAGATAGGAATAAACTTTATGTTCGGCACTGTCCCGAATGCTACAAGTGTTATAGAGAATTAAGCTGGCTTCGTTGGGGTCTTCAGACCACTCAAAACCCATATTTTCTAGGATGCCGGCCATGCGTTCTGAGTCGGCTTTGTTCATCTGGCATCCGAAGGTGGTAATGTGATAGCGGCGGGGAGTGACGGTCATAGTAGGCTGTGGGCAATTTATAGAATTAAGGTTTTAAACCTTTATAAATTATAGACTTTTCTCAGGTGTTTTTGCGAGTTATTTTTCAATCACCCACTCAACAGCAAAAATATCCAGGCGATTCAAATCGCGGCTACACGAACAAAGTCCGCCTACGCGGACTAATAGACTTTTACAAGAGGTGTATACTCATGCCACTCACTAGCCTCTAAAAACTTAATCATACTTTTAGCAATCCCTTGCGCCGCCAAAAAAGGTACACCATTGCCCACTGTTTTAAACATATTACTTAGCGTCATCGAAGTCGGCAATACAAAATCTTTTGGCAAAGATTGAATAGCCAACACCTCCGCGACAGATAGCCGACGAACTTTGTAAGGATGTAAATGCACTTCATTATTCCCATAACAGGCTGTCGGTGAATAACGCCATCTATGCAGCCGCTTAAATGACTTTCTCGAATCATCTCCCTCATCAACAACAGCAAAGCGCTTAATCCCGGCTTTCGGCTTGAAACAATGTTCAGCATTGGGATGATTAATCACATCATTTCTCTGGAACCAAAACTCAACTGTTAACTCTTGAGGAATGCCATTTACACAAGGAAGTAGCGAATCTTCTTTAAATAAATTCGTAGACGGCCAAGAGTAAGCAAAAGCCTGAGACTTGGGATATAAAATCTGACTATTCCAAGGAAAAATACCTTCAGGCAACATTCGCCCCACTTCATCAAGTTTGATGCCCATATCCTTAATTAAATTCTTACTGAAACCTAGTAAAATAATTCTATCTCTATCTTGCGGCACTCCATATTCAATAGCATTAATTAGTCGCTCTGTCAATACATAGCCAGCTTGATTTAGCCGATTTTTACAATCCTCAAAAAATACTCGATGTTTTTGAGTTCTCCACAAACCTTTAACATTTTCAAACAAAAAGAAATCCGGTTGTTGCTGACAAATCAAATCAACGTAAGCAGCAGAAAGTTTACCTTTTTCCCCTTCCTGACCTCGATTTTTTCCACCAACAGAAAAGTCAGGACAAGGCGGCCCAGCAATAAACCCAATAATATCATTATTTTTACGGGCATCCTGTATCAACTCTCGCAACTTTAGCGCTTCTTCTCCTGCTGTAAATCGAGTTACATCTGCATCCTCTCCTTCAGAGTAGCCATATTCTGGTGATGGCAGATTTAGGCATTTACGAGAGTAACGGTAAGCCTGCATAAATGGCGAGAAAATTTCATTGACATAAGCTATATTAAAACCAGTCAACTCAAAGCCTAAATCGAGAAAGCCTGAGCCTGCAAAAAAAGAGAAGATGCTGTAAGGTTTGTTCATTAAATAACAGTAGCTATTTGTCGATTAAATCATTATACTATATACTAGAAACAAGTTAAAACCACTGACCTCCCCGAAAACGCCAGTAGGGAAACAAAACCCGGAGTAATGTTTGCGATGCGAGATAAATTGTCATCCAGACTAAACTATAGTGCAAGCCAAAGGCCACTAAATCAAAATCTTCCTGTGCTATTCCTGGTAAACCCAACGTTTTTATCAGTAATACCAAAAAAACAGCTTCCCAAACACCTGCGAATAATTGAAAAACTCCCGGCCAATCTCGATCCCACCGGAACTGCTGAATGTAAATATATAAAACATCCCAAATTAGCCCAAAAATTCCTATATATCCAAGTATCCAGAAAAATATCCAACCTGATTGAGAGCCAATTAAACCTAAAAAAAATGGTATTGTTACTGCAACTCCCACAGTTGCAAATAGTAATAATCGAGTTTGCCAGCGACCAAAGAGAGTAGGAGTCATTTGAAGGAAGAAGGAAGAAGGAAGAAGGAAGAAGGAAGAAGGAAGAATTTTTCCCCAATTACCAATTACCAATTACCAATTACCAATTACCAGAATTGTAACTTTTTGTTAATTAATTGAGGGGTATTACCCCTGAAGGGTGTATGCTAGTAAGCATAGTAGATGCACCCTGACGAGCGCCCCCAAATTGGGCGTTTTTTATTGAGCATTTTTTATCCCGGAGATTGATTTCCGACCCACTTCCACCACTGAGTTAGGGATCTCAAAATGCCCAACCTCTGCATCCCAGGAGCTCGCGCCGCCGCTAAACTTTCAATAGAACACAAGGCAGCGTACTGCAAACCCAGGAAACTGTCTACGGGTGCGTAGGGGCCACCTAAAGTAATTGCGCCTGCGGCATACATTCTACCTCCTCGATCGCCCCAATTTCCCTTAGAAAGAGGGGCGCTTGATATTCCCCCCTGATTAACAGGAGTTAAAGGCGATCGCATTTCCCCTAATTCAAAATCATTAGCAACACTCAAACGCCCCAAATGATTCAGAGGCAGGTTATATTGACTCACCAAATCCTCCAGAAGCGGACTCGTCTTGACTTTAGCATCCAAACCAGTCGCATCAATAATAAAATCAGCAGCTAACTGTAGTTGTCCCTTTAACCCCTTCTCCTGAATATAAGTCACCGTGCGGTTTTGAGCATCGCGTTCGACTCTTTCCACTTCGCCAAAAGTAATTTGATACCATCCTTGACTGAGCCCTTCTCGGATCATACGCCGCCAATCGCTGCGATTAGCAGTAGTAGTACCACCCCAATCAGTCAGAAGTTGCGGGCGATTTTGAGTCATACTCTTCTCCAGTATTACCCGCAATTCCCCGCCCCAGCAAGCTTTTGGCCAATTGAAAGGTTGAAATTCACAGTGATTTTCTACTTTTCGTCTGGC
Source organism: Kamptonema sp. UHCC 0994 (assembly GCF_029167235.1). Taxonomy (GTDB): domain Bacteria; phylum Cyanobacteriota; class Cyanobacteriia; order Cyanobacteriales; family Microcoleaceae; genus Kamptonema. Next base: position 19,570 of record NZ_JARFTR010000158.1, read on the forward strand.
GCGACCAAATTTATTACCTTGGGGTTTAGGCGATCGCATCAAATGCAATACTTGAATATTCTGATTTCTTGCCCTAGCTTCATAAAGCCGCTGTATCACCCGCGAAGCCACAATTCCTCGACCCCTAATCAACACTATACCACCATTACGTTCTAAATATTCATAGACAAAATCGTGACTTTCATAGGCATTAACAACTGACTTGAAATCACGGGTTTGTTCGCGATAAGCTTGCAAATCAGGGAGGAACTGAATCGCTGGATAGCCAGTAGCTAAATGAACGTACTTAGCGATTACAAAAGCGTGAGAACGCTGATTAGCATTAGAACAAGAATAAGCGATCGCATATCTACCATCATCAGTTTTGCGAATACTCATAACTCGTCCATAGCGATAGATTTCTTTCCAGCCAATTCTATCAGCTTCTCTGTCAATAGAATCGAACACATTACCCGATTTGGGCGTATAAGTTTCAGCAAAAGTTGGTTCTGCAAACACTTGCCACATTAACTTCAACGACTTGCCAAAATGTCCATCTAGCAATTCTCGCCAAGCTTCTCGCACCGCGTAGGGAGGCCAACCCCAAATATTATCGGGACAGGAATCCGAATTAGAACGTAATCTTTCATGGGGCGGAATTTGAGAATTAAGGCAAAGGCGTTGATAGCGAGAATAGGGTTTATCTTCCATCCCTAAAGCTAGAACTTGAGAAGTTTTCACCCCACAAATTCTCAGTAAATTTACCCAGAAAAAACTACCCAATCCTCCCCCAATTGCAGTATACTCAATTTCACTAACTGGTAAGCCAGTAGCATAGATTGATTGTGCTGTCAAAACAGGAGATTGCAAAAATGTAGCCGGGGGAAACTCACTTCCTCTAGACCCAGATGGCAAAGGGGGAAAAATAGGTACTTGCGGAGACCAATTGGGGTCAGGAAAATTTGTATTTGGATTGAAAAATATCTGGGAGTTTCTACTAAGTAAATTAGGACTAGGTGAGAAGTAAATAACAATTGAATAGGGGCCAATTTGGAGAGTATCACCATTAGCCAAAACGCTGCGATGTTGGCGGATACCATTAACAAAAGTACCGTTACGACTCCCTGTATCTGTCACAACAATACTGCCATTTTCTAAAGCGATCACGGCGTGGAACCGAGAGACTTGGCTACTGTTGAAGACAATTCTAGAAACGCGATCGCCGTTAATTGTTGCCGGCATACTCTCAAAAATTCGCCCTATAGCAATTGGTAGTTCCAGCAAGGGCTCGCGGCGATCGCCTAAGCCCGTATCTTCCCAACTGAGTTGAAGGCGCAAGGGTTGAGGATTCATAGTTTAGAAGGCAGAAGACAGAAAAATTGAATTACCTAGAAAGGCAGAAGGGAGAAAGGCAGAAGATAGAAGAGAAAATGTTAAGATAAAAGTCGTAAAACATCTACAGAACTTAGGCATTTTAACAATGTAGCAAGGGTTTGGGATTGCTTCGAGGTTGCTTCGGAAACCTCGCAACTGCGCTCCGCTTGCCTTTCGCAATGACAGAAATACGTTGTCTGTGCGTAAGTCCTAATGTATTTATGTTTAATTTTGACATATAGCAACCGCCAAGACGGTTAGGACATTATTAATTACTGAAATCCTGCGATCGCATTGTCCTTCTCTCCTAGATAACTAAAGCCTTCTCTCCTAGATAACTAAAGCCTTCTTCCTTCCTTTGGCTATATTACTGCGAACCAGACGGCGGTAACACTACACTTACCGCTGCTGCTAAAGAAGTACCGCACCAAGGACACCCGATATCTAACTGAGAGTAGGGAGAAATGTGCAGACACTTCGGACACTTCAAACCGTATTCCGTCGGCCCCGTCGGCGATGGGTGCAGGGCTACATTTGCTAGGGGAGGTAGTAAAATAGTTGGGGGAACCCTGCTGATATCAACAGAAACCGAAACCACTTTCATTTCCACTTGTCCTAAATAGATGTAACTACCAGCAACTAAAACTACTTCCCCCTGATTCACGATTCTGCCATCAACTAGCGGCGGGTTACTATCTCGCAAATTCCGCAGGTAAAAGACATTTTCCTGGTCATTAAAAAATATTTCAACGTGAAGCCCAGATACAGTCGGATCGGATACAACTAAGTCACACCGAGTGCGATCGCGCCCGATCCGCACAGTTCCCAAATTTTTGCTCGCCTGTTTTCCGTGAATTGTGTAGGTGATGAGTTGACCCGCTTCTGTCCATTCTAAAGTTATTGAATACATAATTGGTAATTGTTAACTGTTAACTGTTAACTGTTAACTGTTAACTGTAATTGGTAATTGGGGAAAAATTCTCCCCCTCTCCCCCTCTCCCAGTCTCCCAGTCTCCTCCTCTCCCTCTTCTTCTTCTATAAACCCAAACAAAAAGCCCCACCTTGGGGGCTTTTGCTGTCCTATCAATTTAAATGGATGGGACGGGGATGATATGCAAATTTACTGCTGTTAGTTTACACACTTTCGCTCTTACGGCTTTTGCGACCACCTTCGCGGCCAATTTCAGCCATGTGTTCACGATTTCGGCTCACTGCTTCTCCACCTTTTTGGCCAGCTTGTCTAGCTTCTTCAGGGGTGAATTCGTGGGCAGTTCCTTTTGCGTGGGCTGCTTTTCCGCCTTTACTAGCAATTTCGCGCTGTTTTTCTGCGTCCATAGAGGCGAACCCGCGCTTGCTTTTCTCTGCCATGCCAATGCTCCTTTGTTTGCAAATGTTTTTAGCATCTAAGGGTTATTCTAAAAATTTTGAAACCCTCGTACATCTTTCTAAGGGATAGTCTTTCTTTACTTCGGAGGAAGCATGAAACTTTCAGCCGTACAGGAAAGATTTCCTTAATTCGTAGGTGCTTAGTATAATGCACCCACAATTGATTTTTGATTTTAGTTCTGAGGGAATATCAAATTCTCCCTCGTTGCTGCTTTCCTACTCCTGTTTTTGGGCATTCCTCTGTTAACCTGATGCCAGTCGATCGGCACACCGTGTTGTCTCTGGGAGACGATATTTTAGGGTACAGCGCATCACGCAGTCAATAGCCTTATTTAAGCCTACCTTGTGACCGATGGAAATATATATCGGTTTTACTCCGTTTTGGGTTCTGAGTACAGCGCCAATAATTTCATTGCGATCGCGCAAGGGCTGCCAACTTCCGCGTTCGGAGGATACTGGTTCATGCTCTCCAATAAAACGAGTTTTGGCAACACCGATTGTAGGAATTTGTGTCAATACTCCTAAATGGCAAGCTAGACCAAACCTCCGGGGATGAGCTAAACCTTGACCGTCACAAAGAATTAAGTCCGGGGTAGTGGTGAGATTTTCTAAGGCTGCCAGCACTGCGGGCACTTCCCGGAAGGACAGGAAACCGGGAATATAGGGAAAACTCACAGGGACTTGGACAACGGCCTGTTCTTTTAATTCTAAGTCAGGAAATGCCAAAACGGCTACAGCCGCCCGCGCGATCGCAGTTTTTTCTTCATAGCCCACATCAACGCCGGCAACATAGCGAATTGTTCCGAGTCGATCTTCGGCGATTACCTCGGACTGGAGTTGCTGCTGAATGGCGATCGCCTCCTCAATAGTCTGAGGCCATTCATGCCGTTGCGAAATCTTCATTTAATTAGTGTTATCGGCAATTAATTTTAGATAAGAGTTGAATTCTCAATCAAAGGCTAACATAGAGAAATACTAGATAAGACTAATATAAGGTGCGAAGATTATGAAAACCACCGAAACAGCTTTTCCTTACAACCTTGCTCTATACATCATCGGCGGCGTTGTCATCCTGATCGGAGCCTTGCTTTTTAAACCTTTTACCATTGTTAATGCAGGGGAACGAGGCGTAGTCATGCGCTTCGGCAAAGTTCAGGATCAAATATTAGATGAAGGTATTCACCCAATTATACCCATAGTCACCTCTGTTAAAACTCTGAGCGTTCGAGTACAAAAAACTGATTTGAAGGCAGATGCAGCATCTAAAGATTTGCAAAAAATTACTGCCGATTTAGCAATAAACTGGAATATAGACCCCACAAAGACAAATCAAGTTTACCAGCAGGTAGGGAGTGAAGAACAAATTGTTGATGGAATTTTAAATCCGGCAGTTTCCGAAGTCCTAAAAGCTGCTACTGCCAAAAAAACAGCGTTAGAAATTATCACTAAACGCACGGAATTAAAAGCAGAAATTGACAAGAGTCTCAGAAACCGTTTAGCACCTTATGGGGTGCTAGTGAGAGATGTTTCTCTGGTAAATTTCGGCTTTTCACCGGAGTTTAGCAAAGCGATAGAATCTAAGCAGATAGCGGAACAAGAAGCTAAACAAGCTGAATTTTTGGCACTGAAAGCAACGCAAGAAGCTCAAGCTCAAGTTAATCGCGCTAAGGGTCAAGCAGAGGCCCAACGGTTGCAGCGCATGACTTTAACTCCAGAACTTCTTCAACAGCAAGCAATTGAAAAATGGAATGGTCAGTTTCCAACGGTAATGGGAGGTAATGGCGCATTACCGTTTGTTAATATCACTGTACCTGATAGCGAATCTGCGAAAAAGTAATTGTTAACAGTTAACAGTTAACAGTTAACAGTTAACAGTTAACCGTTAACCGTTAACCTTAACTATCATCATCTGACTCCAATTGACGGGGAGTAGCAGGAATTGCGGCAATAATTGCATCAATCACCTTCGCCACTGGAATAATTTGCATCCCCAAATCTGGGGGTGTTTGATTGTGAGGAATAATCGCCCGTTTAAACCCTAATTTAGCTGCCTCCCTCAGCCTTAATTCTAGTTGTGAAACTGGCCGCACTTGCCCACCTAAACCGACTTCTCCTAATAACACAGTCCGCGCATCCACCACGCGATCGCGAAAACTAGCCACTACTGCGATCGCAACTCCCAAATCCGCCGCTGGTTCCTCCACCTTCAACCCGCCCACAGTTGCCACAATCGTATCTAATTTAGATAGCGGAATCCCGACTCTCTTCTCCAAAACTGCTAAAATTTGCTGCAATCTAGCATTATCGACCCCAGTAGTAGCGCGGCGCGGCGAACCAAAACTTGCAGGACTAACTAAAGCTTGAATTTCTACTACAATTGGGCGAGTACCTTCACAAGCAACAGTTGTCGATGTACCCGGAGAAAACTCATCTCGGTTGCCCAAAAATAACTCCGAGGGGTTATCGACTTCTCGCAACCCATTTGCTATCATTTCAAAAACACCGATTTCGTGAGTTGCACCAAAGCGGTTTTTCATAGAACGTAACAATCGGTGAGAAGCAAAGCGATCGCCCTCAAAATAAAGTACAGTATCGACCAAATGCTCTAAAACCCTCGGCCCCGCTAAGCCCCCATCTTTCGTCACATGACCGACAATAAATAAAGTAATATTTGCCCGCTTCGCCACCTGCATCAAGGCAGAAGTACATTCCCTTACCTGCGCCACAGAACCCGGAGCCGATGTTAAACTAGCAAAATAAACCGTCTGGATACTATCAATTACTGCTAAATTCGGTTTCAGCGATTCCAACTCTCGCAAAATCACCTCTAAATCAGTTTCCGGGAGTAAGTAAAAATTATCCGCTGAATTGTCTATTTCGCGATCGCCCGAATTCTTCGCCTTTTCCCCACTACCATTACCATTTTGTCCGCCATTGGCGGACAAATTTACCGGAGTAGCAACACCCAAACGTTGCGATCGCAACTTCACCTGCTGACCCGACTCCTCCGCACTCACATACAATATCCGATCCTTGCGCGACAGTTGATTCGCCACCTGCAACAACAGCGTTGATTTCCCAATCCCCGGTTCCCCCCCAATCAACACCAAAGAACCCGGAACAATCCCCCCTCCCAAAACCCGATCCAATTCCGCATAACCAGAAGGCCAACGCGACTGTGATTGGTCAGCAATCTGTGATAATTTGAAAGATGCTCTCGGCTGACCATTCGACTTATCTGGCGTTAAGTTGCCCGTTTCCCTAGTGGTTACGCCAGTCAAACCCACTCGGCCCGCTGGAGTTGTGGGAATAATCTCTAGCTGTTCATCAAAAGAGTCCCAATTCTGACAGCTAGGACACCTGCCGAAGTATTGGGGCGACTCGTAGCCGCATTCCCGACAAACATATTGTGTTCGAGGCTTTGGCATTGTTTACAATATAGAGTAACCTTAACATTTGAAAAAGCCTGAATAATAGCAATAACAAGGCTTTCAGGCCGAACACAAGTGATTAAAAGAGTTTGTGTCTTAATGATAGGGTACAAAAAATTAACTTATCAGTAATGTAACTTAAGGAGTGTTGGGGAATTTGGAAAACCATAAGGAAAAAATTCTAGTAGTCGATGACGAAGCCAGTATCCGCCGCATTCTGGAAACTCGCCTGTCGATGATCGGCTACGATGTCGTCACTGCTGCTGACGGCGAAGAAGCCCTAGATACCTTTCGCAATACCGATCCTGACCTTGTGGTACTGGATGTAATGATGCCAAAGCTAGATGGTTACGGCGTTTGTCAGGAGTTGCGGAAGGAGTCAGACGTACCGATTATCATGCTGACGGCGTTGGGGGATGTTGCCGATCGCATCACCGGTTTAGAATTGGGGGCCGACGATTACGTTGTCAAGCCTTTTTCTCCCAAGGAATTAGAAGCCCGCATCCGTTCGGTACTGCGGAGAGTTGACAAAAATGGTGCATCGGGTATTCCTAGTTCCGGCGTTATTCATGTCACCAATATCAGAATTGATACCAATAAGCGGCAAGTTTACAAAGGGGACGAACGCATTCGGCTGACGGGAATGGAGTTTAGCCTTTTAGAGCTATTAGTAAGCCGTTCTGGAGAGCCTTTTTCGCGATCGGAAATTTTGCAGGAAGTTTGGGGATATACGCCTGAGCGCCACGTAGACACCCGCGTTGTGGACGTTCACATCTCGCGGCTAAGGGCAAAGTTGGAAGACGATCCTAGCAATCCTGAGTTAATTCTAACCGCACGCGGTACTGGCTACCTGTTCCAGCGCATTGTAGAACCTGGGGAGGTTGGCTAAAAAGTTTTGAGTTTTGAGTTTTAAGTTTTGAGTTAAAGACTTAAGTGTTTGTAACGCCGCCATCTTGGCGGTAATTAATTAAACCGCCCAGAGGGCGGCGTTACGTAAAACGGTAAGTCCGATATATCTGCTTACTTAGAAATTCAAAACTTATAGCAACCGCCTTGGCGGTTAAGACGTTCTGAGTTCCACCAAACTCGCTAATTCTATTCCCTTGTTTCCCTTATTTCCCTTCTTCCCTAGCCCCTAGCCCCTCTTCTCTTCTTCCCTAGCCCCTAGCCCCTCTTCCCCATTGTAAGCTATGGCTAAATCTGACCCCAATAGAATTTTGAGGCTGCTACCGCTTGCTGCTGGTGGTTTGGCTGGCGTGTTATTAATGCTTAACCGCTTGCTGACACCAGAGTTGACAAGTTCTCAAAGTCGTTCCGATGCTTTGGGGGTGATTTTGAGCGCTTTGCTAATTTTAACAGGTTTGCTATGGCAACAGGTACAGGCGCGATCGCCTGATTCAGTACAATTAATAGGAGTTGAGGGCTTTGAACTAGCACCGGATTTACCGGATGTTGTTAAAACGGAATTAGCTTGGATATCGCATTTGTTGTTAACTAATACTGCCACGCGATCGCTCCTCATTTGGTATCGCGGTAAAGTAATTCTGCGACGCGGAATTTTAGGCATTAACTCCGAAGTTAAGCCAGGCCCAATTTTGCAGCGGGTAATTGATAAAAAAAAGCCAGTTTATTTGGTAAACCTTAATCTCTATCCGGGGAGAATCGAGTTTGACTATTTGCCAGAGAATACTCAGGGTGTTATCTGTCAGCCTATTGGCGAAGATGGTGTATTAATTTTAGGTGCTAACGCGCCGCGTAGTTACACGAAACAAGATGAAAATTGGGTTGAAGGAATTGGTGACAAAATTGAAGATAGTTTTAAACGCTATTTAATAGTTAATGGCTAATTGCTAATGGCTAATTGCTAATTTAGAAGTTACGCAAGAGTATCTGTAACGCCGCCATCTTGGCGGTTTCTTTACCGCCAGGATGGCGGCGTTACGTCTTCTTTACCGCCAGGATGGCGGCGTTACGTCAAGCGTGCGTAAATCTTAACAGACGATGGTATTAAAAATATTATAGAGGCAAGATTAATCCCGCCTCTACAAATTCCCGGATTGCTTTTTCTATTCTTCTTCCTCTTCTTCATTGCTGGGATAGACAAAGCTATGGGAACGCCCAGTCAAAACAGATTTGCCAAGGGAGAGAGCTTTTTGAGCAGCTACCGTTGCTTTGTGCTTCCAAGTGGCCTTACGCATATTCCGCTTGGATTTCGAGGTTTTCTTCTTAGGGACAGCCATGACAGTAAATAGTTTTTGCTTTTATAGACAAACAACCATCTTATCTTATTTTGGTAGTTCCTCCTAAAGTTCGTGGAAGTCATAAATGACAATGCCTGTGGCTGGGTCATTATCGACACTGACGTAACCAGTTTTGAGTAATTCTGTGAGAGTTGCTTCTACTTCAGCAAAGCTAGCGCCAGTTGCCATCACACCTTGGGTGACAGATAGCTTTCCTCCTTTGGCATAAGCGGCTTTGAGGAGTTTGACCATTAATTGTTCAGGGTTTTGCTTGACAAGTACCTGTGCGATACTTCCTTGGTGATATGTGGGTAAGCCCGTGCCGGATACACCCAGTTTTGCTCTGATATTGGCATTTTGTTCATCCACCATGCTGGGAATCAGTAGTAAATCGACGACTTGGCCGATACCTAGCAGTCCTCCCGTGAATAGCCACAGTAAACCTGTACCAATTTTGCCATTGTAGAGGCGGTGGAGTCCGCTTAGACCGATTAACCAGCCGGCCCAGAAAAGGTAACTTACGCCTAAATTTTTCATAATGCCCCATAATCCTTAAGTTTGTCACCCTTGCACCCCTAAATACATTCTGTACTTTCTGTGCACTGATTCCAACTCGATCGCAGCCTTCCTTCCTCAAAACATTGGCATTAACTGCAGCGGCCCAATTCCCAACTCTTTCGGAGGAAGCGATCGCACCTCAAACAAAGCCATCATATCCTTATACTGAGGCTGACCGCGCGACGCACCCGTGATTCCCTTAGAAATAATCAAACCGCACCAACCCTTAGTAACTTCACAGCGGCGATCCCACTTTTTCCTAGCTTCCTCATGCACCGGATCGTCTGCTACAAATTCACCAAACAAGTATAAATCACCACTATGAGCCTGTAAAATTCCTAAATCATAATGCTCCTCTGCAAACATATCTTCCCCCGGATTAAAACAAAAAGCCTTAATCCCTCCCGCTTCTTGCAAATCATTAATCATCGTCTTCGCCTTCGGCGCTGAAGTTTGGATCAAAACCACAGGCAAACCATCTCCTACTGCCTCAATATCAGTCTCCGCAGGTTGATGAAACAGCCCCTTTTCCCGCAGAAAATTTACCGTTTCCCAAGGCAATACACCGATGCTGAGTAAAGAATTTGGCGGCACTAAATCATCGCGCAGCAGCGGCATTTCCATATCATCATCATCGTCATCATCGTCATCATCAGCAACCATATCCCAGAGTTCTTCCGCCACCTCCGGCATAGTTGAAACCTTCACTGACATTAACTTACTTTCCCCCTCTGATTGAGGAACTGGTATGCGATAGCGCGTCGTAATGCTAGGGAATTGACCATCGGCAAGCTTCCGGTGCGATGCCCGTAAAAAGCGGTGAAAAGCTTCCAATGCAACTAAAACAGTCAGCGCCTCTTCTTCATAAAGAATAGAACGTAACCCTTCTAAAGGATGGAGATTGCCAAAATTAGGCTCAATTTCCGAGGCTGGCAAGCTAGCTAAATCAACATCATCATCGTCATCGTCGTCACTTTCATTGCTACTTTCAAACGTGACAAATAAGCAATCTTGACCTAAAAAAGCCTGTTCCAAATTTTCAAAAGATTCTTCATTTACTACCCGCTGCCGAAACTGCTTCAGGGAATCTAGAGAACGGTATAGTAACACCCCGTAATCCATACCTCCTCTACCCAGTACGGAGACGTAAATAGTAGCAACATCCCACTGATTCAACTCAATCGAAACAATTTGATGTTCGGCCAAGCTATCCCAAGGCGCATCCTCCCAAATATTCCCGGCTTTTTCTCGCAAAGATTCCGCGTATTGAGGCGGATATTGCGGTGGCTGGTTGAGAGCAACTTCTTGCATACCCCGGAATATTTCGTCAATTAGAGGCAAATCGGGTACATAGTCGATCGCAATATCTAAATCCTGAAGCACGCCGCGCAGGAAAAACTGAATTTGTCTGTCTTTAACTACTATTTTTTGGGGACGAGCAACTGGAGCCGGACTTTGGGGATGTTCCATCGCCCGTAGCAAGGAGCGTACAACAGCTTCCGGCCCAGTTTCAGGGGCTACCACGTCCATTGCTCGTACTACTCCTTCGGAACCGTCTACCCAAAGAATGCAGTCGCCAGGGCCTTCCATGTCTTCCTCCGACATCGCATCAGGAGACAAGGGGCGACGATCGCCTTCCCACACGCTGGGAATTTGCTGTAAGTTTTGTAGCCGACGGAGAGTAGTTCGATTGAGAGCTGCCATAGAGTAAGCCCGAAAAGGTGAAGCATTAATGCGGTGTTATGAGGTTTATTACCGCTTCTCAATCATAGAACCTTATGGTTCCAGAGGGCATCGGGCTTTGAGTACGGAGATCCAGGGGGGACAAGATGGCTGATTCCTGTAAAATAATATTAAGGATAAAATTAAAGAATTAGCAGATACATAGTATCAGGAGTTCGGCAAGCCGATGACACAAGCCATTTCTGAAAAACAAGGCATTCAGATGACTGAATCCGCCATCCGCCAAGTTCTCTCCTTGAGAGACAAACAGGGTAAAGACCTCTGTTTGCGCGTAGGCGTGCGCCAAGGCGGTTGCTCTGGAATGTCTTATATGATGGATTTCACCGACCCCAGCACCGTTGGAGAACACGATGAAGTATTCGACTACAACGGTTTTCAGGTAGTTTGCGATCGCAAAAGCCTTCTTTATCTCTACGGTTTGGTACTAGACTTCAGTGATGCTATGATCGGGGGCGGTTTCCAGTTCACTAACCCCAATGCTAGTCAAACCTGCGGTTGTGGTAAATCCTTTTCTGCTTAAAATCAGAACTGGCGACTGGAGTTCCTGAGTTATGAGTTATGAATTTTAAGTTTTAAGTAATAATTCTTTAACTCAAAACTCTGGGCGGGCACGGGGGCACCGCCCCTACAACTGCCCTAAAACAGAATCTGAACTTAACTAAACAATGACCAAAACACCTGAAGAACTTTTTCAAGACGGATTAGAGCGCTATCAAGCTGGCGAAACCGCTTCGACATTGATTCCAGTATTTAAGGAAGTATGCGATCGCGCTCCTAAAAATGGCAACGCCTGGACTAGCCTCGCTTGGCTGTACCTGTTAGATAGCAAGCCCGCCCCAGCCCTGAAAGCAGCAAAAACCGCAGTCAAACTCAATCCTCACGATCCCCAGTCTCGCATTAACATGGCTTTGGCAATGCTGGAACTTGGCGAAAAAGGAGTGCGTCCTCATATAGAAATGGCGCAGCAGATGGTTATGGCTTCCTCAGAATGGCTGGAGGAAGTTAAAAAAAATCTTGAAGAAGGATTAACTAAAAAACCGGACTGGAAGAGTTTAATCCGCGTGAAGCAATGGCTGCTAGAGGTGTAGAGAGCTTCAATCTATTTCTTAAGGAGGATGAAAACTTTAAATCTTCCTCTTTATTGAGAAATTGTAATAATTCATTAAATAACTTTATAGAAAATTCATAAAACTGATGTTAGGATTTGAAAACTTCGGTGATTAATAATCATTGTCGCCAGTTTTTAGAACACCTTAGATAATACCAGGAGTTGTGTGATTATGACTAATGACAGCAACGTTAATGTGAGACCCGCAACCCGCAATCACAAAGGTTTTTTTGTTCAGCCAGCTTCCTATAAGCTGATGAGTATTGATAAGTCTGGATGGGCTTTGATTTGTCTTGATAATGCTGTATGCCACTATGTTGATCCAGATAATTTACAACTTCCCCATAAATCTGCCGAAGCCTAATATTAAACTGGCACTCGCACAGATTTTAATATGCGATTTATAAGTAGCTGTCCTGGTTCCAGAGACAGCCACTTTTTTTTGTTAACTGTTAACTGTTAACTGTTAAGTAGTTGGACAAAAATAAATAATGTCATTGCGAGCCCAGCGAAGCAATCCCAAACCCCTGCGATTGCTTCACTTCACTATCGTTCCGTTCGCAATGACATTCTTGCGTTTATTTATGTCCGACTACTTAACTGGTAATTGGTAATTGGTAATTGGTAATGGCTAATGGCTAATGGCTAATTGCCAATTGGGGAAAGAGTTTCCTCATCTCCCCTGCTCAAGAGCTCCCCCGCTCCCCCTCTCCCCTCTCTTCCCCTAGCCCCTAGCCCCTAGCCCCTAGTCCCTTCTTTTAAGCAGAAGCCAAAATTTCTTCTAATGCTTCCCTTAAAGCAGGATATTGATATTCAAAACCAGAAGATAAAGTGCGTTTTGGCAAAACTTGCTGACCTTCCAAAACCACTTTTGCACCATCTCCTAGCAAAACCTCCAAGGCAAAACCTGGTACGGGTAGCCAAGAAGGACGGTGTAAAACCTCTCCTAAAGTTTGACAAAATTGGGCCATGCGAACCGGGTTAGGTGCTGTAGCGTTGAAAACTCCCTCAACTTGGGGATGCGTAAGCGAGAACAAAATTAGATTAACCACATCCTCCCGGTGAATCCAAGAAAACCACTGTTTCCCGGTACCAATAGGGCCACCAGCAAAGAGTTTAAAAGGAGCTAGCATTTTCGCGATCGCACCTCCCATTCCCAAAACAATCCCCAACCGCAAAATCACCAGCCTCGTCCCCGCACTCTTCACAGGCCGAGCCGCCGCCTCCCAAGCTTGACAAACTTCAGCCAGAAAATCATCCCCAGGGGGGCTACTTTCCTCAAAAGCCGCCGTTTCACTTGTACCGTAATAGCCGATCGCAGACCCACTCACCAACACAGAAGGCTTAGGATTAGCATTAGCGATCGCCTCTACCAGTTTCTCCGTAGTCAGCTTGCGGCTGTCGATAATTTCTTGTTTGCGTGCAGCCGTCCAACGTTCCTCAGCAATGGGAGCCCCCGCCAGATTCACCACACCATCGCAACCCCCTAGAGCCTGCTGCCAAGAACCTGATGCTGTGGGAGTATAAGCAATAATTTCTAAATTAGGATAGGCTAAAGCTGGAAAAACTCGCCGAGCTCTCGCTAAATCGCGACTCAAAACCAGCACTTGATGCCCTGACTGATGCAGCCGCTCTACTAGCCGACTGCCTACAAATCCCGTCGCTCCCGCGATCGCTACTTTCATCTATCAAATCCACTCCAAAGTTGCGGCCGTTTGCAATTTACAAAAAACCAGTCTCAAAGCCCCCCGCCTCAAAGCTAGGGATCGAAGACCTTTCCTAGACTTTAGTTTACCAGTTAGTTAAATTATTTGATTAAATCTCCCACATAAGCAATTACTTATCTTTCTTAATATTCAGAGTACAATTACTTGACAAATCACTTAAAAATAATGCCTGTAAAAAAATCACAACTTATAATAATTGCTGCCGTAGTTGCAGCAGGTAGTGCTGCCGCCTTTTTTTACTTCAAAGGTTTTGCAAACAAAGTATTTAGCCCTCAAGAACTTGCTCAAGTTGTACCGCCCGATGCAATAATGGCTACTTTTATCTCCCCCAATCCTAGAGCTTTGATTCAGTTGCAGCGATTTGGCAGCCCTGAAACTCAAACCCTGATTGATAAGAGTTTAAACGACTTCCAAAAGCAGAGCTTAGCTGGAACCGATATCGATTTTGACAGAGACATCAAGCCTTGGGTAGGCGGTGTCGCAATTGCACTACTTCCGCCATCGGAAACTGCTAAAACAGACCCTCCGAAACTACTGCTTGCTGTCAGTATTAGAAACAAAGTCAGCGCTTGGAATTTTGCTAACAAATTGAAAGCCCAACAAGAGACAAAAACTGAGGAAACCGAATATAAGGGAGTTAAAATTTCTGATGTCATAGAAAAGAGTGGCAAGCGTTACAGCGTGGCTTTGTTGGGTAATCAATTAGCGATCGCTCCTTACAGAAAGACTGTAGAAGCAGCCGTTGATACGTTTCAAGGAAAAATAAACATTGCCAACAAACAGAGTGCATCCGCTATTCTTGCCAAGAGTGCAGGAGTGCCAAACCCCATTGTTACTATTTTCGTTGCTGACTATCCAACTTTGATGCAGCAATTGAGTACCAACTTGCCAGATAATACTAAATTACCCTCGACTGCTTTATCGCAATTCAAGCAAATTAAGTCTGTAGTTATGGGGCTGGGAGTAGACGAGCAAGGAGTGAGGTTAAAGGTAATCTCGCAGTTAGATCCGTTATTAACAAAAAAGTCACAACAGCAGACAGCTAATAAATTAGCAGATAGATTTCCGGCGGAAACTGTGGCGTTGATTGGGGGAAAAGGACTTAGTAAAATTTGGTTGCAGATGACGAATGAAGCGAAAGATAGTCCTGACGTTGCTAAGGGAATTTTACAGATCAAACAGGGTTTTCAACGGTTAGAATTAAATGCCGATCGAGAGGTTTTTGGTTGGATGGATGGGGAATTTGCCGTAGGTGCGATCGCATCTAAGGAAGGGATTTTATCTCAGTTAGGGATGGGGGGTGCGATGATTTTTGAAACGAGCGATCGGGCTCAAGCTGAAGCCACACTGAAAAAACTCGACGCGATCGCTGGAAGTAACCCATCAGTAAGTGTAGCCCCCAGAAAAATTAAGGATACAGAGGTAATAGAATGGAAAATTCCGCAACAGGGGACAGTATTTGGTCACGGTTGGCTGAATCAAAATTCAGTTTTTGTAGCCTTTGGCGGGCCTCTGATTGATGTAATTATTGCACAACCGCCGTCACCTGCTAGCAGTCCTAGTTCCTTTGCGATCGCCAAATCTTTAGCCCAACCAAGCGAGGGTTATTTTTACTGGGATGTAGAAAAAACTATGTCTTGGGCAAACCGCTATGTTTTGTCTGTACAACCAACTTTATTACCACCACAAACAACCGCAATATTGAATTCAATTCAGGGAATTGGAATTACTACAACTTACCCAGATCCGTTAACCGCTCAAGTAGATGCACTCTTAGGACTCAAACCCAAAAATTAGGTTATTGTTAACTGTATTAAGGAATTAAAAACTAATAACTTGATTAAACTATTAACCATTAATTGTTGACCGTATTGCTAAGTGGTAATAAAAGGAGTATAATCAACGACTGAGTGCAGTCAGCTATAGCACTGCATTTGCACCCTACTAGAGAAAAAATACAAAAAATGACTGTTGCTACTAATACAAATCTGGGACTTGCTTCGCGCTTAGTAAATGGCGTACTCTCCATAAAGCCCTTAGCTAACTTGGCAAAACACCAAGCACGCGAAATGATGATTAAACGAGCAGAAAAAATAGGAGTACATTGGCGAGAAGAAGCCCAAGCACTTTTAGCCCGCAACTGGGATACAGAAATGCAAAGCGTGCAAAATCCCAACTTAAGTTACCCGAAATATTACCTAACATCATTTCATGCTTACGAACAGGGTAATATGAGTTGGGAAGCTGCCACAGAAGTCGGAGTTGCAGCGCGTGCAGTTCATGCTGGAATTTGGCCAGATGCAGGCGCACAAGGAGATGCCAAGCTTCGCCAAAGTTACCACGACATTCTTAAAGCTCAAATTATTCATGAACCCATTGATATTTTAGACTTGGGATGCAGCGTCGGCATGAGTAGTTTTGCTATGCAAAATACCTATCCGCAAGCGAAGATTACAGGAGTAGATTTATCGCCTTATTTCCTAGCAGTTGCCCAGTATCAATCACAACAACAAAACAGAAAAATTAATTGGGTTCACGCGGCAGGAGAATCAACAGGTTTACCTTCAGCATCTTTTGATTTAGTTTCCATCTTTTTAGTGTGTCACGAGTTGCCACAAACTGCAACAATGCAAATATTTCGTGAAGCAAAGCGATTGTTACGCCCTAATGGACATTTGGCAATTATGGACATGAATCCTCAATCGGAAATTTATGCCAAAATGCCACCTTATATCTTGACTTTGCTCAAAAGCACTGAACCTTATTTGGATCAGTATTTCAGTTTAGATATAAGCGCCGCTTTAGTAGAAGCTGGTTTTGCAGTACCCACAATTACCTGCAATAGTCCTCGCCACCGCACTATCATTGCCAAAGCAATATAGTTTTAGTCGCCAAGACCATTAATATATCTCCGTAACGCCGCCTTCTAGGGGGTTAAAATAC
>NZ_JARFTR010000003.1 GCF_029167235.1 Kamptonema sp. UHCC 0994
GGATGGCGGCGTTACGTAATCGTGCGTAAGTCCTGTCAAAGATAACTAGATAGGCAGGTAACAATTGCTCTATTGAAACTTTGAATTCCTCTACAAATTTATGGTGCATATTGGTGTTAGTGAAAAGGAGATAAGGTTTTATTTTTCTTACCATTCCTGCAAGGCGATCGCGATTCCTTGTTTTAAATTTTGTCTCAGGTTGTTTTCCTTCGCCAAGTTTTCTAATTGCTGGTAAGCTTGTTGAGGTGCTAGTTGTTTGAGCGCCGCTATGCAGTGAAGTCTGATACTACTATCGGCATCTGCCAACATTTCAATCAAAGGTTCTATTGCCTTTTTATCTCCCAGTTGTCCTAATCCTAAAGCCAGAGATTGTTTTACTTCTCCCACAATTACTGGATGTCTAGCTTGTAATAAATTGATTAAAATGTCTGCGGCTTGAGGTTTTAAGTTTGGATTTTCTACTCGCCCCAAAATAGTGATAATTTCTTTAATTAAGGAAGAAGGAAGAGAGATGAAGGAAGAAGGATGAGAAGTTATTTCTAATTCTAGGTTTTTGTTTTCTTCTTTTTCTTGAAAGTTCCCCGACTCGATTAAGACTTTTTGTAAATAGTCTAAAGCTGTTTTTGTTTCCATCCAACCTAAAGCACGGACGGCTTCAATTTGCAAAGAAACCGGGGTTTTTTGAGATTGGAATAGCTCAAATAAGGCGGCGGCGGCGGTGTCTGTTTTTATCCGTCCTAGTGCGATCGCGGCTGCCAAACACACTTCTAAATGGATATCCTTAAGTAACGGTTTGAGTAAGTTTACCAGATCCAATTCGCCGTCTAAATAGGAACGCAAACCTAAAGCGATCGCAGCTTCTTTTCTAACCGCTGTCACTGGATCTTTTAGAGCTTTTACCAGTACCGGCGGAATACGGGAATCGTGAAAGCTAGATAGACCTTCAATTGCAGCCAGACGCACCGAGGCAAGCGGATCGCCTGCTACACTTAGCAAAGGCTCAATAGTTTCAGGCTGTCGAATTTGGGCAAGTGCAGATGTTGCAAACTGTCGGGATTCTTCGTGAACCAAGAGATTTGTCAAAGATGCGATCGCGCTGGGGCCTAAATTAGCGAGGGTATCTGCGGCGATGCTACTCAATTCTTCGCTTTCAGAGGTTTTAAGAAGTTCCACTAGAGTTGCGATCGCTTCTGGTCGGTCGAAATTGCCCAAAATCCGAACGGCGAACCAACGTTGCTCTAAGTCTGCATCTTCATCTTCAATAATAGCAATCAAAGGCGCGATCGCGATCGTTCCCAGATTAGGCAATACCTTGGCAATTTCCCACCGATCTTGGAAATCCCCCAATTCTAATACATCTAAAGCTAGAGTCAGCACTTGCTGTGAATAAGAGGAAGAAATTCCTAGTTTCTTGTCGCTATTCCCCAATTGCTGCAAATATTGAGCTAGCAAAGACCAATTTCTCTGCTTCGCTGCTACTTGTGCTTGCTCTAAAACATCAGACATGATTTTAATTGGCGTTTTCTTAAGGGGCTTAAAATAACAGGGCTTACGTATTATAACGGTGTAGCAAGAGTTGGAGATTGCTTCGCTGGGCTCGCAATGACAGAAAATCGTAGTAAGTGCGTAAGTCCTAATTAAGTTGACCTTATTTTAGTTTATTTATGTCAATTTGACATAACGTGGTAAAATGTAAGCCAAGTATTAATTCAAATAGAGGTTAGTTTGCCATGTCTCTGAATGTCGAATTGTTGGAACAAAGTTTTAATCGTATTAAACCAAACGCCCCAGAGTTTGCAGCCAGTTTCTACGAAAATTTGTTTGCGGACTATCCCCAGGCTAAACCTCTATTTGCTAATGCTAACATGGCAGAGCAAAAAAAGAAAATAATAGCTTCTTTAGTGCTGGTGATTGAAAATCTGCGTAAACCGGATGCCCTAGCAGGCGCTCTTAAAGGTATGGGTGCTAGGCACGTCCAGTATGGCACTCTCCCAGAGCATTACCCACTCGTTGGAGCATCGATCCTGAAAACATTTGAATCTTACTTGGGCGCTGATTGGACACCAGAAGTGAAGCAGGCGTGGGTTGATGCCTATGAAGCGATCGCTAGCCTCATGCTCGAAGGTGCAGACTATCCCGAAGAAGCACTCAAATTATCCAACTGAAACCGAGTTGGTTCTTGGTGGTAAAACAGGGGAGTTTTGTATTAGGCTATTGCCTAAGCCCTAACTCCTAATTTGTATGAAAAAAGCTTTGCTTTTAGTCAATCAGCACGCCCGAAGCGGACAAAAACTATTATCTCAAGCTACTGTAGAATTGCAAGCGCTTGGCTTTGAGCTGATCGAAGAATTGACAGAACACCCTCAACATATCCCCGACGCAATCCAGCGCTACAAAAATCAAGTTGATTTAGTAATAATCGGCGGCGGGGATGGCACTTTAAATGCGGCTATAGAAGGTTTAATTAACACGAACTTGCCATTAGGAATTTTACCTCTAGGAACTGCTAATGACTTAGCTCGCACTTTAGGGATTCCTAACTCTTTGTCCGAAGCTTGCCAAGTGATAGCAGCGGGTCAAATTCGTCGAATTGACTTGGGTTGGGTGAATGGAAAATACTTCTTCAACGTCGCAAGTTTAGGGTTGAGCGTACAAATTACGCAACGCCTAACGAAGGAAGTAAAGCGCCGATGGGGAATTTTAGCTTATGCCGCGACTGCATTACAAGTAATTTGGCAATCGCGGCCTTTTCGAGCAGAAATTCGAGTAAATAATCAATCAATTAGGGTAAAAACAATTCAAATTGCCGTAGGAAACGGTCGCTATTACGGCGGAGGAATGACAGTAGCTGAGGATGCAACAATCGACGATCAGCGGCTAGATTTGTACAGTTTAGAAACTAAATATTGGTGGCAAATTATCGCCTTACTACCAGCAATAAGACAAGGAAATCATGCTCTTTGGCCAGGAGTTCGGGCTCTAAATGGTCAAGAAATAGAGGTGCGTACTTCTAAATCCCGTCGCATCAATACAGATGGCGAAATCACAACTCGCACTCCCGCTATATTTCGCGTTATTCCCAAAGCTCTGGCAGTTTTTGCCCCTTGAATAAACATTAACAGCTAACAGTTAACAGTTAACAATTACCAAGGACTACCAATCATCATAAAAGCTGACCAATAATAAGGATGAGTTAAATTTGGATTGTCTGGGCCCATAAGTTCTGGTGGCAAAGTTACATTGCCCCTAGAAGCGATATCCGAGCTAGAAATGCGGCTCAAAATTCCTGAGTCAATGCGTACTTGACCTTTAATCATTGCTATCTGTGCCTGTCTTAATGCTTCTGCTTTAATCTTGGCTGTTTTCAACTGTTGATAAAACTCGCTCATCAGAGCTAAAGTTCCTCGATCTGAGACATACCACAAACTCGCGAGGGCTGATTTTACCCCTGCTTGAAATGCCAAACCTGCAAAACCTAACTCTGTTTCTTCATCTCCTAATGCTGTACGACAAGAGCTCAGCACCAGCAACTCTACAGGGGGATTATTCCATCCTAACTGCCGCAATTGATCCAAGTGTAATTTTGTATCCCATAATTGAATATAAGAATTGCCAGCAGCACCAGGATTAAATTCTCCATGAGTTGCTAAATGAATAATTTGATAAGGCTGTTGCTGGCGCTGAAGTTTAAGATTTTCAAGAGTAAATTCTTCATTAAGAAAAGATTTTCCAGGCCACAAGTTACCCACAATTGTAGATAATTCTAGAGGTACGGCGGGCAGGGGGCTCAAGTCTTTAAATTGCGAGGCTCCCATTGCCAAGACAGAAGCATTTTGTAGAGATTGATAGCGAGTATCAGTTAAACTGAGATTGGGAATAAGGCTCAAGCTATACTTTTCAATTAAAAACTGCTTGCCATCGTGCAAAGCTGCTAGTGGGAGAGAGCGTAAACCCGCATCCATTGAAAATAATAGGGTGTTAATTCCATCAGTTTCTAGTGTTTCTTCTAAGGGTGAAATTAGCCATTTATAGAGTTGTTGAGCAGAGTCTAAATAGCTGTTGGTATTGACTTTTCTGGGATTAGTAATTTCTGAGCGAAATTCTCTCGCTAATGCTAACACTTTCTCGCGGTTAGCTTCTGGTATTGTTTTACGAATAGGTGTACCTTTTGGGGTAAATAATACTAACTCTAATTGATCTGAGAAAGCACTTACATAGATAATTGCAGAACGATTCCCGGTTTGAGTAGTAATTTTTCCCAAGGTATCTCGGATAGTTTGTGGCGTAACTTTAGCATTAAGAAGATTCTCTCCAAATTTATCATAAAATTGCTGTTCTCGGCTCAAAATAATCGGCATTTCAGCTACAATTGTATTCAAGGGAGCCGCACCGTTATTACTAGGATTGAGTCTAATTGTTTCTCCGCTTTCGCGTGGCGATCGGAATTCTGGGCGGCCTATACTGAAGTTGCCATTAGAAGCCATTGGGATTTGTCTATCAGGTGTTCCGTTTGGAACCATTCTGGGTTCAGCACCGCTATGATTAAATGAAGGCATTGTACTTAAATTATAAGTATCACCACCTAAAGGAAACATAGATGGTGTGGAAATAGTAGGCATTCCACTACTAGGAATCATAGGTAATTTCCCATTTGAAAGCAATACTGAAGACAACAAAATATCTGAAGTATTAATGTTGTTATTAAATACTGGAACTGTCGCATTTAATGGCGAAGGAGCTGAAGTATTAATGTTGTTATTAAATACTGGAACTGTCGCATTTAATGGCGAAGGAGCTGAAGTATTAATGTTGTTATTAAATACTGGAACTGTTGCGTTGAAGTTAGTTGCTGTGGATTGATCGTTACCTTTTGGTATTGGTGGAGCTTGACTTTCTAAAAATGAGGGGTCAATGCTGCTAGAATTGGTTATATAAGTAGGTGTGATGAGTAATACTTCACCGTTACTATTAACAATAACATTTGAGGCGTTTCTATCACTGCCGCCTGTCAGTAGTTGTGGCAAATTGGTGGGTTTTGGGAAATCGAAATTAGAGGATAGAGCGGATTTTTCCCTAATTGGTACTTCTAAATTCAGCAAATGTCCAGGTTGGCTAATACGGAAAATATTTTGTTCTGGTAGAAGGGCAACGGTAATATTGCCGCCGGGAGCTTGCAATTCTCCATTATTAATAGCAATACTACCTAAAAGTATTAAATTTTTTCCTGGTTCTACTGCCAAAATTCCATTGTTAACAATAGTTCCAGATCCTGTTAATGGAAAGGAAAAAACATTCGGCGTTCCTATTAAGGAAGAGTAATCATTAGGGCCACCAGCATTAAACCAGCCTTTATTAAAGCCGATACCCGCAGCGGTGGTAGCTGTAAAATCTCCTGGTACATTCAAGCGGGCATTAGCACCAAAGATAATGCCAGACGGGTTCATTAAAAATAGATTAGAATTGCCACCTGTAACTGAAATTAAGCCATTAATTAGAGAAGGATTGCCACCGACAACGCGACCGAGTATATTTTGGATAGAGGGATTAGTAAGAAAGTTTGCTATCTGGCCTTCATTCAAACCAAATTGTTGAAAACTATGGAAAAGATTAGTACCATCGCCGGATAATTTACCACCGCTAATATCGAGACGATTTCCGTTAGGAATGACAAGTGTTCCAGTGCCGTCGCTAGCAGGCGTTATGGGTTGTCCCAGGGCAAGCTTCGGCGATAAAACCGACTCTAAGATTGGCAAAAGTAAACCACAAAACCAGAATAAAACTATTAGTCGTTTATTGTTAATTCTGAAGGTGCTTGATAGACGTTTTATTCTTAGCATTTGAGTAATTTGTGTTAGTGGTAAATTTCTAGCTTGCCTAAAGGCTTTTATTTTTCAATACTGGGAAAATCTTCTCGTGAATTACTTATACCAACATTCTGATTTTCAGTAATAAGTCGATCGCTGATTTTTCCCTTAATTAAGTAAGTGACCATCTCCCCTTTGCCTTTGATTTCAATTAAACCCCGCTTTTCTATCCAGTATTTATCTCGCAAATATTGGTAAGTTGCTTCTGCGATCTGAATTCCTCCTACAACGCCGTGAGATTCCATGCGGCTGGCTATATTTACAGTATCACCCCAGAGATCGTAAATAAATTTTTTCGTACCAATTACACCAGCGACTACCGAACCCGTATTGATGCCAATTCTGATACTAAATGCGTCGTTATGTTTTTCATTAAAACGGACAATTGCTTGCTGCATATCCAAGGCCATATTCGCAATTGCCTCTGCATGATCTTTGCGGGGATTAGGAAGTCCACCAACTACCATGTAAGCATCACCAATGGTTTTGATTTTTTCCAACCCATGCTGCATTGCCAAGAAATCAAAAGAGGAAAATATTTCATTGAGCAACTTAACTAATTCTGTTGGGGAAATATGGGAAGACAGCTTAGTAAAACCGGCAATGTCAGCAAACAATACAGTTACATTTTCAAAACTGTCGGCAATAGTCCCTGGTTCCCGCTTCAGGCGATCTGCGATCGCTTTTGGCAAGACATTTAGCAGTAAACGTTCGGACTTTTCCTGTTCAATTTCTAATTGTTCTAAGGCAGACTGAAATGAATTTCTGATTGCCAAAGCTAGCACTACTGTTGCCACCGCAGATGCTCCTAGCAACACCGCTGCGCCTATACTTGTCAGATTAATTTGAACCCGTGCTCGTTCTACTTCCTCTGTCGCCACAGTCAGTAATTTTTCTGAAACAGCAGCAGTCTGCTCATCAAAAGTATCGCTAATTTTGCGAATATCGCTATCGAGGGAGGTAAGTTCTTTAGATTCCAATTCATAGCCGCCGAGATATCGTTGCGCTTGTTCTTTTTGTGAAGTATCTAATTTTTGGGAGCGACGAATTGCCTCTCGTAGCGCGATAACAGCCTCAGAAAGCGATCGCTTTTCCATGTCGGATCGTTTGAGCAAATATTCCTTTTCTAAAGCTTGCATTTGATTGTACAAAGCTATTAATTCCGTTTCGCTAGCTAGTTGGAGAGTATCGTGCAACAATTCAGACTTACGATCTGCTCTGGCCAGTACGCCTGTCTGATCTTCACCTAACATCCCCACTAATCCTACTGCTTCTCTAAAATTGTCGCTATAATTTCTAACTTTTTCTTCGTATTCCACCAAATCAGGATTACTGCGGCGTAGTCCCTCGCTTGCACTTTCACTGGTGAGCAATTTTTGCAATTCATCCCTAATTTGCAGCACTTTTAGGATCTGCTTATCGTGGGGTTCTGCGTAATCTTGCCGCGCTTTTTCAAAACCAATTATTGACCACTGGCGAAAGAATTCT
Source organism: Kamptonema sp. UHCC 0994 (assembly GCF_029167235.1). Lineage (GTDB taxonomy): Bacteria > Cyanobacteriota > Cyanobacteriia > Cyanobacteriales > Microcoleaceae > Kamptonema. The sequence goes on from NZ_JARFTR010000003.1 coordinate 7,353, forward strand.
GTTTCCTTTCGGCGTGCTTGTGCTAAATTTTTATTCATATCAAACACTAACCGTTGGATTTTGATACTTGTAACCATCGCCGATTCAGTTTTGTTCCGAACGACGCTGAGGGAAAAAAGCCCAGTTAGAGCTACTGTGCCAATTAACAGCAATTGAGCGCTAGAAGCTAACCTAAACTTGCGAGTTATACTGCGTTTGCTCCAGGTTTTAGTGAGCTTTTCCCTGATATTTGTCAAATTAGTCAATTTGAGTTCCTCCCAGCACTAACTGCTTTGTGCTATGACACCGAGTGCTGGAATTCGTGCCCAAAATTGCCGGCTGCGATCGCTTGGCCTGTTAATGCCGAGATTGTCCATCCAGTAACGGAGGCACTTGTTTTGCATCAATAGCGCTGTCGGGATTGCCTGAGTGAGGCAACAGTGGAGCCTTTTCATTCTATGCACCCTGTTTTTGCTTATCCGTATCAACGGAGGTTGAGAAAGGCTGAACTCTATGATAACACTAGAGCCTGGCCTGTGAGGGGGGAATATCCTTAATGGTCTCACCAGTGTGGGGAGAGAGGTATGAGGAGAATGGACGAGAAATTTCTGAGTTATTAGTTATTAGTTTTTACTATATAATAGTTTTAACTGCAAAAATATTGGTAAAATCATAAGTTACTCCACTGTTTTTCATGTCCTAAACCAGAAATTTTTCACTACTAAGTCAATTATTCATAATCGCTTCCAGCACCATACTTCCATGCTTCAATCCATCGGTGACAGTAGTATTGCTGGCAGGGCGATAATTTTTTAATTTCAGGTTCTAATATATGACTAAAAGAATATAATCCCGTGTAAGCTCCCAAATTTACATAATGAATCATCCAATCTAATAAGTTTACTATTCCTACTTGAGGAATGACTTTAATTACTAATCTAGGATGAGCGATCGCAGTTTTAAATAAAGTCTGGGATAAAGCAGGAAACTGGACAATATCTTGAAGAAATGGTTTGATTACAGGTTCTCCTAGTTTTTCCATTACCTGAAATACTCCCGCCAACAATTGATTAATCTGATTTGGATCGATGTTCTGGTTAATAACGGCACTCATTGAGCGTTGAAATAGCCAGGTTACGGATAGATTTGGCTGATAAGGTTGCAGTAGCGCTAAAGCATTCTGGTTGAGCAAATCGCTTTCTAAGGCTTCATTAATGCCTTCAGTTAAGCGTTTGAGATGGCGAACCATTGCGCCAAAACCGCCAAAGCTGAGAGGAGATTGGCTACCACTGCTATCTCCAACGGGGAGGATACGATTCCAGGGCATTTTTAGAGGACTTTGACGATAGCAGGGAAAGAATCCGTAGAGAACTCTTTGGAATTTTAGCTGGTTAATTTCGACGTTTTGATATTCTGGTAATAAACGCAAGTATTCTTCAAATAATGTTTCTAAACTAAATCTTTCTGGATGAGCATCTATGTAGGTAAATAAGTAGGTTGTACGCCCGTCTCGCGCTGGAAATGCTTCCCAAAAATATTGGCATTGGTTTTGCATGGGTGTGAAAGATGCAAATAAGTCGCCTGTGTCGTTTTTCGGAAATCCTTGAGCGCAACTACCAACAACTAAACAGACAGCATCGGGTTTTTGTCCTTGCCGCGCTTGCTGGACAATGGGTGAAAAATGTCCCATTGCATCTAATAATAATCTTGTTTTAAATAAGTTATTGGGTGGGAATTTTGTTATTAAATTATCTGTAGTTTCTACCGATTTTTCCTCTAAACTTCTTCCTACAGATACCGCAATGCCATCGGGGTGAATTATTGCCGCCTCAAAGGGGGTATTTTCAAATAGTTTACCGCCTGCTTGGAGAAATTTTGTTTTAAGCTTTTCTAGGAGGTAAACTGGGTCTATGCCGATGTTGAGAACGCCTTGCACGAAGATATTGGGAGTATTGGGGAAGCTAATACGAGCGGGATTATATTCGGTTGCTATCGCACTTTCTAATTCTTCAGATGACAATAAGTTTAGTTCTAGAAATACCTCTAATTCTTTGCGAGAAATATTCCATTCTTGCTCGCGCCCGCGTAGAGTTCCTCTTTCGAGTAAGGCGACACGCCAACCACGCATAGCTAAGGCAGCACCTATTAATATTCCCAAGGTACCGCCGCTGATAACTATATCATAATCTATGCTTCCTAGAGGTTGTGGATTGTATTTTACAACTTGGGGAATTGGTGTGGTTTCTTCTCTGATTTTTTGCCAGATAAAATCGGTTTTTCGCAAGTTATTGAGAGCATTTTCTGGGAGTTGGGAGAGGATTTGTTCAGTTAATGTCATGAGGATTAAATTATACTCTATTTATAAAATAGGTAGCTTCTTCTTTCTTAGTCCGCGCAGGCGGACTTTGTTTGTATAGTAGCGGTTTCAACCGCCAATAAATTAACTCAATCCTCATAATAAGCTAAAAAATCATCAGGAACTAATCGTAATTCTCCTGATTTAAACCGCTCAATTGGCATCCAAAGAGCTGTTTTTTCCCGCTTCCCTTCTGCAAAGACTAAACTCTCCAATTGATAAAATTTGCGATCGGCAAAGTCGCACTGATAAAGTTGAATTAATTCATGTCCCGGCTTACCATTGAATTCAAATATGCTCTCGATACAGCCCAGATATTTAATATTTGTTAACTCTGCTTGGATTTCCTCTTGAAATTCACGTTCTAGAGCGTCGCGGCTATATTCCCCGAAGTCCACGCCGCCGCCCATAACACGATAAAATGTTTCTTGTTTAACTGGATCGTAGCCTTCGGATAGGAAGATGCGATCGCCATCTTTAATTAATCCCAATGCTAGAACGCGAATTTCACCTTGTTTGTGCATGATTTGGTAATTGGTAACTGGTAATTGGTAATTGATTTAGAGGTAACGGTTGAATTGCCAATACAAATTATTGGCAATCAAGTTTTTAATTTTCGTAGGCTAGAGTAGACTTGCGAACGTCTTTTTCAACTGGCCAGTCTTCATTTTCACCGCCAACAATTAATTTTTCAATCGCCACAAATTCCTTGCTAAGTTGTATGAAAACATTGATCAGAATATCCAAACCTAGAGCATCACTCGTGCCTAAATCTAACCAACAACGCGCCCACAATCCCTCATACTCGACATCTCCCATATTGTGCATCAATGCCATCATACTATTGTCAGCCATATTGGTATCATAATTCAGGTAGCTGATATCTACTCCTACATCGTTTACTTGCAGATTTTCGGCATTAAATCCCCCTAGCTTTCCTAAAAAAAACCAGGAATCTAGCACTTCTTCAACATACTGTTTTTCGCCATTTGAAGGCACTGTGCTAAACTTTAGCCATATCCACAGATCGAACGGGTCAAACTCGCGAAATTGTACTTCCATGAATGTCAATTTTATAGTGGTGGTAATACGACTGGGCCCCAGCTACCGTTTCCATCTCTAATCGCATCGCGCATTGGATCGCAGGCACGTTTACTATTATCAAGACGGTTGCGAGTTTTGCACTGTTCAAAAAAGATTTGTGCAACTAAACGCCTGGGAAGTTGATTTGGTTTTGTCAAAGCAGCATCAAAGTTTTTCCTAGCTTCGTCGAACAAGGTTCTATTATTATTTTGCCGCCTCCCTTGGGAAACAAGAATTTGAGCTTTTAGATAAAGTACCTCTGGATTATTTGGAGTCTCTGCTAAGGCTTTATTTACAGAGTCTAGAGCTTGGTCATACTTGTCTAAATCTCTATATCCAACTGCTACTCCACGATAGGCTAAATAGCGCGGAGATGCCTTTTGTTCTAATCTTTGAATCGCTTCATTCGGGTTAGAAAAAGGTAAGTTTGTAGCCAGCATTAAATCCATATATCCCTTGACTAAGTTTAGTTCTGGGTCTGCGGGAGCTATTTTTTCTGCTGCATCTAGATATTGCAATACCTCTCGAAGTTTCTTCATGGCTTGAGGAGTACCCTTGGCCGTACCTTCCTTGACAATTGTGTAAGCACCTTCTAAAAAATGACTGGCTGCTATATAAATATTGCCCCGCAAAGGGTCAGTCTTGCTCAATCTTTCAGCAACTTCGCGGGTTTTTTTGGCGTAGGCATTTAGTCCGTCCAAATCCCGATCTATATAGGATAAAGAGGCTTTCATTGCATATACTAGCGGGTCATTTTGCTCTATAGACAAAGCTTGTTCAATGTAAGCTTTTGCTGCTAAGTAATTCCCCTGCTCAAACATGGCTTTAAAAGCAGCTTCAGTCTTATTACCAATTGGGTGCGGATTGCTGGTACGAAAGGGGTCTCCCGCTAAAGCAGGGTTAACGCAAAAGCTGAGCGCGGTAAGAGAAGCTATGGTTGTTAGTTGGATCGCGGTGTAAGCGATCGCGCTGAGAACCTGTTTCGGAGCAAGAAACTGGTCAATAAGCGACACTAATGGGGTTTTCGTCATCGTTGAGCCTCTAAAATCAATAGACTCTAGGCTAGGATTCTGAGAGTCGAAATTTAAGACTCTCAGGCCCAGATTCAAAAAATGGTACAATTTATTTGATTTTTAGCACATTTTACGGTACATTTTAATCATGGGAATATCTTATTACAAGAAGGGACTAGGGGCTAGGGACTAGGGACTAGGGGCTAGGGAAAGAGGAAGAGAGTGGGAGAGGGGGAAGGTACCAATTACCAATTACCAATTACCAATCACCAATTACCAATTACCAATTACCAATTACCAATTACCAATCACTTTAATGCTTTATCTGAGAAACTTAGTCTATCACCCCACAGTCTGCCCGGAAGCCATTCTCAAAAATATTAACTTAGAACTCTCCCCGCAGCAGATGGGGCTGATAGTTGGTCGCAGCGGATCTGGTAAAAGTACATTGTTAGAAATTTTAGCCGGTCTTGCCGAGAAGACTAGCGGTGATATCCGCTGGCGAGAACAGGAATTAACACCGGAACATTTGCAACAATTAGGAGGCTTAGTATTTCAATTTCCAGAGCGGCATTTTTGTGGTGGTACAATATTAGAAGAATTACGGTTAGGACATCCAGAAATTGGGCAAGAACAAATCACCCAAGCTATGATAGAAGTAGGACTAGCACATTTACCACTACACGCTTCACCCCATGCTTTGAGTGGTGGTCAGCAGCGGCGAATAGCATTAGCTGTGCAGCTAATTCGCCAGCCGCATTTGCTATTATTAGACGAACCTACGGCGGGGTTGGATTGGTCAATGCGACGGCAATTGGTGAGCTTATTAAAAAAGCTAAAAAATCACTGGACTCTGTTAGTTGTGACCCACGATCCGAGCGATTTATTGAGTATTGCCGATCGGTGTTGGACTTTAAATCACGGCGATTTGCAGCCGATTGAGAATAGTAAATTAGAAGTTAAAGAAACAAGTCATGTTTAGTACAGTTACGCTACCTGAGATGAATGAACTGTGGCAGGAAACGCTTTCCTGGCAGCCAAGTGATGAGCAACAGCAACAATTTCAGCGGCTCTATGAATTAATAATTGATGGGAATAAACACCTGAATTTAACTCGGATAACTGAACCCTTAGAGTTTTGGGAAAAACATCTTTGGGATTCTTTGCGGGGAATTGCGCCCCTGCTGTCGCCCAATCGTGTAGGAGTAATTGATGAATTACCCTTAAAATCGATGCAGAAAGTTATTGATATCGGAACTGGTGCTGGTTTTCCGGGGTTGCCAGTTGCGCTCGCACTTCCTAAATTGACTGTCACTTTACTTGATGGAACGCGAAAAAAAATCTCTTTTCTAGAAAATTTGGTGCCTCAAATAGGCATAAAAAATGCTGTTCCTTTGATTGGCAGATCGGAAGAAATTGCCTACCAGCCACAGCATCGACAATCTTACGATTTGGCTTTCCTGAGAGCAGTTGCATCGGCATCAATTTGTGCTAAATATTCATTACCACTGTTGAAAACTGGCGGTTTAGCTATTCTTTATCGCGGCAATTGGACGGTTGAGGAGGAAGTAGATTTACAGTCAGTTGTTGAGGAATTGGGCGGTGCGATCGCGCAAGTTGAAGCCTTTACAACTCCCTTAAGTCAGAGCGTGCGCCACTGCGTTTATTTGCGGAAAGATAAATAATACTATTAAAGGGGAGAGCGACATGAGGGTAGGCGCTGCCACAATTTATATCTTTAGTGAAAAAAAATATATGGCACTGGTAGCACCCACCCGACGGAAAAATTTGGACCTATCCCTTGCTTTTCCAGATTCTTGTGTTATGCTCAATAGCAGTAAAACTTTTTGAAATAAACCATTTAGGGTAAAAAAGGAGGTGATGCCCATGATAGAAAGTAGTATACGCATGGGTCATCAGATTGGAGAATGCCGGCTGCGTGCCGGGGCTGCTCTCTAGCATTTAGCCTTTGTTCCCAACGGGGAACATTATCCCTTGGATAACCAGGCCGATCTAGGGTTCCACCCGGCAGTTAGGTTCTAATCTGAAGACCCGCTAGACCGCTCTCACCGAATAGTGTTCAAGCTTTTGCTTGACACTATTGGTGAGAGCGGATAGTTTTTGGTAAGCTTTTTGGAAAATGGGACATTACAGCGGATTTCAACTTAGTTGAGTACAAAACCCCAGCCGCCCGATCGGATACCTCAAAGATATTAAGGAAATCATGGCTAAATTACTGAACGATGACCAAATTCAAGACGGAATTAGCAAACTGTCTGGCTGGAGTTTAGCTGGTAAGCAAATCCAGTCGATCAGGAAATTTAAAGACTTTGTAGAAGCGATCGCCTTTGTGAATAAATTAGTCGCACCCGCTGAAGCCGCAGAACACCATCCTGACATCGAAATTTCCTATAACAAGGTGACAATTAACTTAACAAGCCACGATGCAGGAGGTTTAACAGAAAAAGACTTTGCCCTAGCTGAGCAAATTTCTAGTTTAAATTAAAGTGATTCCCGTCGTCCGTACAGAAGTTTTTGCATCTCAGCTACAGAGAAGCTAGCAGAAAGCTTGCAACTTAGCAACAGCTCTAGGCTAGAATCAAGAGTGAGAAAGTCGAGATGCAGAAGTCCAAAGTATAACGGCTGTTCGCCATCCTCCAAGTCATGATCATATTTGAGAAGCAAGAGTTCTTGAACGATTCTGCTGAGAGAACTGAGCTAATAGAGCAGCTATTAGATATCGGTGCAGCTTTGTCCAGTACCCAGGATTTGCGAGATCTGTTAAACCTGATTCTATCAAAGAGTCGGGAGATCACCAGCAGCGATGCGGGCAGCGTGTACTTGGTAGACCATACCGATAACACATCGAAGTTGCTATTTAAAGTAGCGCAAAACGCATCTCAGCCGAGCCTTTCCTTCAACGAGTTTGCCATACCAATGACACACCAAAGCTTGGCAGGCTACGTAGCTTTGACAGGGGAAAGCTTAAACTTACCAGATGCTTACGATTTGCCCCAGGGAGTACCTTATCGGCTGGATACAAACTTTGACCGGGACATATCTTACCGTACCCGTTCAGTAATGGTACTGCCGATGGAAAATCGCCAAGGCGATACCATCGGCGTGATTCAGCTTATTAACCGTAAAATCAAGCCAGATGCAGTGCTCACAGATCAGAACACCTTAGAATTGACCCAGCCTTATTCAGAGTGGGAACAGAGGATCGTGCGATCGCTCGCATCTCAGGCGGCAATCTCCATTGAGCGAAATCAACTGCAAGATAGTATAGAACAACTATTTGAAGGCTTTGTCAAAGCATCCGTACAAGTAATAGAAGCCAGAGATCCCTGCACTTCTGGACATTCAGAACGAGTTGCAGCTTTGACGGTGCGACTGACAGAAGAGGTAAATATTACCTCAACAGGCCCGCTGTGCCCCCTTTATTTTAACGATCGCCAAATTCAAGAAATTCGTTACGCCGCCCTTCTCCATGATTTCGGCAAAGTCGGCGTACCCGAAGCCATCTTAACCAAACAGAAAAAGCTTTACTCAGAACAACTCGATGTTATTCGCAACCGTTTTGCCGTAGCACACCGGACACTAGAAATGGAGTGCGCTCAATCTAAATTTAGCTACTTAGTGGAGCATCCGAGCGCTCGGCATCTAGCAGACACAGAGGAAAAATGCCCTCATTGCCAATATCTCCAAGGACTTGATGGAGAATTAGCCGCAGAAGTTTCTCGACTAGCTAGTTACTGGAATTTCCTACTAGAAGCTAACGAGCCACACATTCTAGCAGAAGAACCCCTCAGCCAACTACGGGAACTCTCCGACTACAGTTATAGAGATATAGATGGCAAAATCAAGCCCCTCGTCACCCCAGAAGAAATCGCTCAACTAATGATTCCCAGAGGGAATCTGACACCAGACGAACGCTTAGCCATAGAATCTCATGTCACCCACACCTACGAATTTCTGAAGCGGATTCCTTGGACAAAGGATCTCAAAGATGTACCCAACATTACCTATGGACACCATGAGAAACTAGATGGTAGCGGCTACCCGCGTGGCTTAAGGCATATAGAAATTCCAATTCAGGCTCAGATTATGGCGATCGGAGATATATATGACGCACTCACCGCAGGCGATCGCCCCTACAAACGGGGCTTACCAACAGAAGTAGCTTTGAAAATTATGCGGCAAGAAGTCGCTCAAAATAAAATCAGCGCCGAGTTGCTGGAACTATTTGAACACCGCCAAGTCTTTACCGTACTGGGACACGCCTTAGAGGTTGAACTTGAAAAATTAGCTTAAATTGTCAAGTTATGGCAAAAATAGATAAATACCTCAAACTCGCAGCGCTCTTGGTCAACCTTGACCAATGCGATCGCCACCCGGAGTCTCCAACGGTCAAAATCGGGTAAACTCAAAGCAGTAATTATCCCAAAGCCAAATCCGGGCCCTCAAAACAAGTAGAGAAAAGATAAAAAGAACCAGATCGTATTTTGATCTACTTCCAAAATTGTGTTAACCTATCAACGACCGACAAATTTTTAACGGGCCGCGCACAACGCCTTTAACAGGTAAGCAGGGAATCTGCCAAACCAGGGAGAAATCCCGAAACGCTAGACGCAGCTCGTTGTAAGACTTAGGATAGCAGACCGCCTTTAGGGGCAAAAGGATTGCGCCCAAGCACCCTATCACTAGGGGTATCTAAAGTGAAAGCTTTAGAGAATCCCATTCCCGTTTTAGGGGGTGGGACTGTCAACAAATAGAAGGCTACAATAGTCTCTCTGTAATCGGTGTGAGGATGAGAGTGAATATGTCTAAATTTCTCTGGAGTTCATTGTTAATCAGTCCAGCAGTGTTGGGAGCAACCCTAGTTGTCTCAGCTAGTGCTATGGCTACCAGCAGCCAGCCTAATAATTCTGAAGCTCTCAAGCTACAAGCTGCACAAACCAAAGCTTCCGAAGTTCAGCTAGAGCCTCTAGCAGCCGCAGAACAAACACCTGTTACCCAGGTTGAAGAAGTTTCCAATATCTCTGAAGTAAAAACAGAGCCAGCAATTGCAGAGCAAGAAGTAAAGGCGGCACCACTAAATGCGATCGCAGCTAACTCTGTAACTGAGGAAACCAATACACTGCAACTAGAATTGCCCAGTGTACCAGAGCAAATCAGCGCCGCCCCACTAGAAGCACTAGCCCCGGTAGCTGTTGAACAGACACAGCCAACCTTGGTAAATGTCCCTGAAGTGCTCGCTCAAACTGCCGCACCTGAAACTAACAATCCGGCAGCAACATTAGAACAACTCAACCAGTACAGCAACGAAGGGTCAGCCAACCCCGAAACTCAGGGTCAAGTTACCTCAGTTTCTCAACTTTCTGACGTACAGCCCACAGACTGGGCATTTCAAGCACTGCAATCCTTAGTGGAACGCTACGGTTGTATCGCAGGTTATCCTGACGGTACTTATCGCGGCAACCGGGCAATGACCCGCTACGAATTCGCCGCTGGTTTAAACGCTTGCTTGGAACGAGTCAACGAACTGATTGGTGCTGGCACAGCTAACCTAGTCAGCAGAGAAGACTTGGCAGCTCTCCAACGCTTGCAAGAAGAATTTGCCGCTGAATTGGCTACCTTGCGCGGCCGCGTCGATGCTCTTGAAGCTCGGACTGCCGAACTCGAAGCCAACCAATTCTCGACTACCACCAAATTAACTGGGGAAGCGATTTTCGCTCTCAGCGATGACTTTGGCGGCGGTTTAGGCTTTAGTGCCTTCGGTCGGAGAATCGGTGACAACAACCGAGAATTTGGTTCTAATAACAACGAAGCTGTCTTCCAACAGCGCGTTCGCCTCAACTTAAACACCAGTTTCACTGGTAAAGATTTATTGCTGACCAGGTTGCAAGTTGGTAACGGTCAGAACTTTAACTTTGGCGCTACCAAAGAAGGCTTACAAACTTGGCAAGCAGTTGGTAACACAGGTAATACTTTTACCCTGGATAGCCTGCTGTACAAATTCCCCGCAACTTCGCGGTTGAATGTCACCATTGCAGCTAACGCTGGTACTTGGGACGATATTATCCCCACAGTCAACCCTTACTTTGAAGACTTTGACGGTGGTAACGGTGCACTGACTTCTTTTGCACAGAGAAACCCAATTTATCGTCTAGGCGGTGGTGCAGGTATCGGCTTTGACTATGCCTTCGGCGGTAGAGGGCTGTTGGGTGGTGTCTTCGGCCCTACTTCCTTCTCCTTCGGCTATCTAGCAGCAACTGCGTCTAGCCCTGCTGAGAGCGATGGCTTGTTCGGTGGCGATTACGCAGCGATGGCCCAGCTCACTTTCACCCCAGGAAGAAACTTCCAGTTTGCTCTGAGCTACAATCACGGTTACTTCGATCGCGGTAACTTCGGCTTTGACAACGGTTTAGCGAATGGTACTGACTCACTGGGCGGTTTCGCAGGTACTGGCGTAGCTAACTCCCTCAATGGTGTGACTGAAGGCTTTTTTGAAGGTAATCGCGCTAAGCGAGTTGTCAGTAACTCCTACGGTTTCGAGGCTTCGATGCGCCTGAACCGCAGGTTTGTACTGGGTGGCTGGGTTGGATATACCGCTGCTCGCGCGATCGGTCTTGGCGATGCCAAGATTTGGAACTACGCTGTCACCTTGGCTTTCCCCGACCTTGGAAAAGAGGGTAACTTGGGCGGTATTGTCCTCGGTCGGGAGCCTTACCTAGCTAGCCTTGAGGCTCGTGACGGTTTGGATAAAGGCTTTGGCAATGATTCTTCCTACCACATTGAAGGTTTCTACAAGTTCCAGCTAACGGACAATATTTCCGTTACACCCGGCGTAGTCTGGATTACGAACCCCAACCAAAATGATGATAACGATGACATCATTATCGGTACGCTGAGAACAACATTTACGTTCTAATAGGTGTGGTGAGCTAAGTATTCCTTCTCATACTCCAAGTTCCATATCAAAGCCCTGCTTTTGCAGGGTTTTTTTTGGCGGTTTGAAAAGCTATTGAATCAGGAGTTATAGCAACCGCCAAGGCGGTTAGGGGCTAGGGGCTAGGGGCTAGGGGCTAGGGAAAGAAGGGGAAGAAGGGAAAGAAGGGGAAGAAGGGAATAGAATAAGCGAGTTTGGTGGAACTCAGAACGTAACTGCCAAGAAGGTTGCTATATACCTCATAAGTCCTATAATTTTTAATGGTGAATTAGCAGAAATTAGTTAAACCCCAGTGGAGAACCGGGATATAATAAAAAGTAAGAAGTCAAAATTTAGGAGTTAAAAGTCGGAAAGTTATTAAATTTTGACCGATATGTTCATAAATCTGGGATTTTAATTCTTTGTATTATGGTAGAACTTTCGTGTAAAAGCGAATATGCAATTCTAGCTCTGCTGGAGCTAGCAGCTCACTACAACGAGGGAGAACCCCTGCAAATTCGCTCTATTGCTTGCCAACAAAATATCCCCGATCGCTATCTAGAACAACTGTTAGCGACACTCAGGCGTGGCGGTGTCATCCGTAGCCAGCGAGGAGCCAAGGGAGGTTATCTTTTGGCGCGGGAGCCTTGGAAAATTACACTTTTAGAAATTTTAAATTGTCTGGAAGGAGCAGACATGGATCGCTCTGAGAACAATAGCTCTACTAAAACTTTGGAAAGTGCTGTAGTATTTGAGGTTTGGCAGGAAGCTCGCGAAATAGCTAACTCTGTTTTACAAAAATATACGCTAGAGGATCTCACTGAGAGGCTAAATGCTAGGCGGCAGTTAGATATTATGTATTACATCTAGTTAACAGTTAACCGTTAACAGTTAACAGTTAACCGTTAACTGTACTCAACACTTTGATGATAGGTTTCGCGAAGTGTTTCACCCATCCTACAATTAATTAGATGGAGATATTTAACAACTAACAAGTAACAACCAACAACCAACAAATATTATGCGTATTGCTCGTGACATTACAGAATTAGTGGGTCGGACACCTCTGGTACAACTAAACCGTATCCCCCAAGCTGAAGGCTGTCTGGCGAGAATTGTGGTGAAATTGGAGAGCATGAACCCTGCATCGTCAGTGAAAGATCGCATCGGCGTTAATATGGTGAATGCAGCAGAGCTTGAGGGGTTAATCTCTCCGGGAAAAACGATTTTGGTGGAACCGACATCGGGTAATACGGGAATTGCACTGGCAATGGTAGCGGCGGCTAAAGGCTATCAGTTAATTTTAACTATGCCCGAAACTATGAGTAGCGAACGTAGGGCGATGTTGCGAGCTTACGGGGCGCAATTAGAACTCACGCCAGGGATTGAGGGGATGAGTGGCTGTATTCGCAGGGCTCAGGAGATTGTCGATACAACGCCGAATGCCTATATGCTACAGCAGTTTCGGAATCCTGCTAATCCCCAAATTCACCGCCAGACAACGGCTATGGAGATTTGGGAGGATACAGATGGTGAAGTTGATATTTTGGTGGCTGGGGTTGGTACTGGGGGGACGCTGACGGGTGTGGCGGAGGTGATTAAGGAGCGAAAATCTGAGTTTAAGGCGATCGCAGTCGAACCCGCAAATAGCCAAGTTCTTTCCGGTGGAAGGCCTGGGCCTCACAAAATTCAAGGTATTGGTGCTGGTTTTATTCCCCCAGTCTTGAATGTGGACTTGATTGATGAGACTGTGATTGTGACGGACGATGAAGCGATCGCTTATGGTCGTCGCTTAGCCAGAGAAGAAGGACTACTTTCTGGTATTTCTAGCGGTGCGGCTTTGTGCGCCGCCATTCGTGTAGCCAAGCGCCCAGAAAATGAAGGCAAATTAATTGTCATGATTCAACCCAGCTTTGGCGAACGCTATTTGAGTACGCCCTTGTTCCAAGAATCGGATCTCAGCCTAGCAGGTATTATCAGCTAAGTAAGTTGGATGATTTAGGGGAATTAGCGATCGCAAGATTAAGTGCGATCGCTTTCTATTTCTGCGATAACTTACGTAACGCCGCCCTCTGGGCGGTGGCTTTACCGCCCAGAGGGCGGCGTTACAGAATTCATTATATTTTTTTGAGGTAAAGCAAACGTGGGCGCTATTACTAACCACTACAAAACCCTAAATATCAACCCAACAGCAACTCAAGCTGAAATTAAGCAAGCCTATCGCCGTTTGGTGAAGGTATTACATCCCGACAGCAACAAGGAAACAGCGGGTCACGAGCAAATAATTCGCCTCAATGCAGCTTATGAAGTATTAGGCGATCCTCAGCGGCGACATTCTTACGATCGGCAATTTTCGCAAAAATCTCAACAGCAAAAGCCAGACATTCGCCAGAGCTACCGCAAACAAGAAACTGGACGGGATGCCGATGAGCAAATAGAACAATGGCTCACAAAAGTCTATAAACCAGTTAATCGAATGCTTACTAATATTCTCACTCCTCTAAAAAAGGAAATAGACGAATTGTCAGCCGATCCTTTTGACGATGAACTTTTAGGAGCATTTCAAAATTATTTAGACACCTCTCGCGATTTTCTTAAAAAAGCTTATGGTCTTTTTCGTTCTATGCCAAATCCGCCTAATTTAGCAGGAGTTGCCGCTCAGTTTTATTACTGTCTCAATCACGTTTCAGATGGAATTGAAGATTTAGAAATGTTCACCCTTAACTATGATGACCACTACTTACATACAGGTCAGGAACTCTTTAAAATAGCGGGTAGATTGCGACGGGAAGCGCAAAAAGAATTAAAAATTAAAACTTGAAAGTAATATAATATGGGTAATTGGTAATTGGTAATTGGTAATTTCATCCTCATTCTTCCTTCTTCCTTCTTCCTTCTTCCTTCTTCCTTCGTATATCAGATACCAAAAAGTGTTTGAATTCGTTTACGTATTCTGATAAAAGGTGTTTGCTCTGCGGAACTTTCATCGAATAATCCTAAAGCTTGCAATGCTTGTTTACGTTCAGATAATTTTTTAGCAATTTGATCGGCTAAACTCGGTTGCTCTACTAAAAGTTTCTGCAAGTCATGATGCTCTACAACAAACAAAATTGAATCTTCCATCGCTCGAACTGTTGCTGAACGGGGTGTTCCCAATAGCAAAGATATCTCACCAAAAAACTCCCCTTCGTGAATAGTTGCAATATATTTATCAGCACGCTGAGAAAGCACTTCTACCGTACCGGAAAGTATAATATAAAAAGAATCACCTGGATCGTTTTCTTGGCAGATAGTCTGTCCTGCTGGAAAGAGTTGTCTATAGCCGTATTCAATTAATTGCCTTAGTTCCAAATCTGTGCATTGTTCAAAGTAAGTTACTCGCCGTAATAAATCCCGTAGATTCCAATGGTTCAGCGATTTTGAGCCTGATTTCTTTTGTTCTGAAATAGAGCTATTTTGGGCAAATGCTATGCCATCAGTAATTTCATTTTCGTTGTTATAATGAAATAAATTTTTTAATTCTTGTGGATTTCTTAACCACAAATCTTGTTGGGGAAATGGAATTTCTATACCTCGGTGGCGCAATTCATGTTCTATTAGAAAATTTAAAGCACTTTTAATCTGATCGCTCTCTTGTGGTTGGTCAATCCAAACTAACAGCTCAAAGTTTAAAGAACTATCTCCAAACTTCTGGAACCCTACTTTAGGCGAGGGATGAGATAAAACGTTGGGTTCCATACGGGCCGCAACTAATAAAACTTCTGTGACCAATAATGGGTCGGTTCCGTAAGCAACTCCTACGGGAACGCGAATGCGGCATTTAGGGTCTTTATAACTCCAGTTAATAATATTACTTTCAACAAATTTGATATTGGGTACAATCACAAAAAGACCATCAATTGTTCTGATAATTGTAGAGCGAATCGAAATATTTTCTACTGTTCCTAAGAGATGTTCAATTTCAACAAAGTCTCCGACTCTAATCTGATTTTCAAAAAGTAGTGTGATTCCGCTGATAAAGTTGCTGGCTAGATTCTGCAATCCGAAGCCGAAGCCGATTCCTACAACTCCAGCTATAACAGTGAGGGATCTGAGGTTAATTCCGGCACTTTGCAGAACGATGATTAAACCAAAAGCAGCTAGTATATAGGTACTCAAGGCGG
This sequence comes from Kamptonema sp. UHCC 0994, assembly GCF_029167235.1. Lineage (GTDB taxonomy): Bacteria > Cyanobacteriota > Cyanobacteriia > Cyanobacteriales > Microcoleaceae > Kamptonema. The sequence continues at coordinate 22,878 of NZ_JARFTR010000003.1, forward strand.
CGATTGCTTCTCGACTACCCCGGTCTAATTTCATGCGAACTAGCAGTCCTCGCTTAATCCATTCGCTAAGAACGCGAGCAACGACGAACACTGCTAAAGCTAAGAGAAATAATTCGACTATTGAACTCAGAGATAGATGTTTATCTCCCAGATAAAACAGCGGAGTTGTAAATACCTTGTCAAAATTTTTAACCATTGCAATGATAGAATTATGTTGTCCGCGTGTAAGCCTTATTTTTGAAGAAGAATTTTGACTTCTAACTCCTGATTGCTGTGACAAAACTCCCTGATAATTATGTCAGAACCACACTTGCAATGGCTGTGAGCGTTCCTGCTACTTTGGAAATACTGCGATCGCGAGTCAAGTCGTGTACTACTATGCAAGAGCGATCGCCCTAAATCCAGATCGAGGATGAAAACTATCCTTAAAAAGGTGTAAACTTATTTACAGAACTTAACAATATAATAGACACTGCGTTTATGCAATGCGTTATCAATAGGCGGGCACAGTTTTCAGCAAGTCACCGCTACTGGTTGCCAGAGTTGAGTGCAGCCGAAAACAGCGATCGCTTTGGCCCCACAGCACGCGCACCGGGACATGGACACAACTACGTCCTATACGTTTCGATGATAGGCGAACTCGATAGCTACGGCATGGTGCTCAACTTGTCGAATGTCAAGCACGTCATCAAGCGGGAAGTCACCAATCACCTAGACTTTTCTTATCTCAACCAAGCTTGGCCAGAGTTTGAGCAAACTTTGCCAACCACTGAAAACATTGCTAGGGTAATTTGGCAGCGCCTCGCACCGCACTTACCTTTGACTCGTATTCAACTGTTTGAACACCCCGAACTTTGGGCCGATTATTTAGGAAATGGAATGGAAGCTTATCTGACTATCAGCACCCACTTTAGCGCAGCTCACCGACTCGCTCATCCCAAGCTTAGCTATGAGGAAAACTCGGAAATTTATGGCAAATGCGCTCGCCCTAATGGTCACGGTCACAATTATCACTTAGAAGTGACAGTCAAAGGGGAAATGGATGAACGCACGGGCATGATTGTGGATTTGGTAGCTTTACAAAAGGCGATTGACGAATATGTAGTCGATCCCTTAGATCACACCTTTTTAAATAAGGATATCGCTTATTTTGCTGAGGTTGTGCCGACGGCAGAGAATATTGCGATTTATATTCGAGAGTTGCTGCGATCGCCGATCCACGACTTAGGAGCACAGCTACATAAGATCAAGCTGATTGAGAGCCCAAACAATTCTTGCGAAGTTTATTGCACTGAGTCAGAGTCAGAGATATTAACTGTTCGCAGTTAAACGTTAACTATTCGCGTAACTAGAACCCAATTTCCCGTAGTTTTCACAACCTTTATGTTTTCTAAAGCCAACTTTTTTAAGACGGAGCGATGGAGCAAAAAATAAGGTTGAGGAGAAGTTTCCCATTCGCGTTTTAGTTCCTCAAATTTAGCAGGAATAACACGACGATCGCTATAGAAATCTAGGGAAGGTCGAGGATAGCGGTGAGATGTCAAAACTTCTTGACCGGCGGTTGTACCTTTGCGGACAATTTCGGCTACCGGTTTGACAGGATAATCCTCCGCTAATTCCCAAACCCAGTTATTCGACATCACCAATAACAACAGCGAGACGTAAGTTCCCCAAAATAAAATCAAGATAAATTGCCGATCTTGTTGCCGTAAAAGCATAGCCACAATCGCCATAGTCAAGCCGAAAGCTATTAGAACTAGCTGCAAATCTCGCTCAACAGGTGCAAAAGTTTCTCCTAATTTCACCAAACCGCTAAAGTATAGGCAACCCGCCGCTGCAACAGCAGATAACAGTGCAAAAATAGGCCAGAGAGTGAAGGGGAGCGAGGGAGATGGGGAGCGGGGGAGTGGGGGAAATGGGGAGATAGAAGAGGGAAATTTCCCCTCTGCCCCTCTGCTACTCTGTCCCTCATCTTCTCCTTCTTTTCCTTCTTCCTTCCTGATATCATTAACTTGCCAAATTTCAGCTAAATAGTGACCAACTACTAAGGCAAAAGCTGGATAAATTGGTAAAACATACCAAGGGAGTTTAGTGCTCATGGCCGAAATTGCTGCCAAATAAATTCCAGTCCAAACTAATACTAATTTTCCCCAAGCAAAATTACGATTTTGTAAAGCTTGCCGCAATCCTAATAACCAAAATAACTGCCAAGGCCAAGCTGATTCTAAAATTTCTAATAAATAATACCAAGGCGGCCCTTTATGATTTCCTACAGATTCCCAGACTCGGCGCAGAGATTGGTCTAACAAATTAGCACTGAGAAATTGTGGGCCGTAGTGCAGCCATTGGGCAGTATACCAAGCAATTACCGGGCAAATGCCGATCGCGAAACCAGTCCAGAGATACCGAGAAGTGAGGAGTCGGGGGGTATCCCATAGCAAGAAGAAAAACGCGATCGCGCCTAACAACAATCCCAATAAAACGCCCTTAGTCAGGCAAATCAAACCAAAAGCAATGCCAGCGCCTAGAGCGTAGCGTAAATTGCGGCGCGATCGCAACACGCACAACACCATCATCAGCAAAAAGCACAATACCGCCCCATCCAACATCGCCAAACGCCCATGACGCACCACTGGTAGCAGCGTCAAGCACACCAAAGCCGAAAAAATCGCACTCAGACGTTGCAGAAACAACTCCCGCCCAATCGCATAAAGCAAGGGCACAGAACTTGCTGCCAGCATCGCCGGTGCCAGCCTAGCCATCCATTCATTTACCCCGCCAACAGCAAAGCACAGCGCTATTAGCCAATGTACCAATGGCGGCTTATTCAGATACGGCGTACCCCCTACCGTCGGATACAGCCAATTTAAGTCCCCACGCCACATCTCGCGGGCCACCTGTCCCGCAATACCTTCATCCCAATCTCGCAAAGGCAAACCGCCCAGATTTAGCGCGAAAATCAATACAGCCGCCGCTAGTAAGCCGAAAATCCAAAGTCCATCAATCCAATTTTCACTCAGGCGAGTTTTCAACTTGCCAGTGTCCCGGCGAAAGATTTGACCAGACATAAGTAAATTTACGGTTTGTTGTTAAGATTACCCTATCCATTGCCCATTTCCAATTCGCGATCGCATTTTCCCTATGAACTTACCTGTAATTTTAGATATTGTCATCGGCTTAATTTTTATTTACCTCAGTTTAAGCTTGCTAGCTACGGAAATTCAGGAACTAATCGCCACAGTTCTGCAATGGCGGGCTGAACATTTAAAGAAATCAATAGAAGTGCTGATCTCAGGTGGCGGTGACACCATAACTGACGAAGCTGAATTTAACCGAATTAAAGACTTAGCTAATCTGATTTACGACAACCCAATCGTTAACGATTTGAATCAGGAAGCGAAAGGCTCCCTATCTAAACTATTCCGCAAGATCACCCATCAACTCGGCGCATTGTACCGCCGCATTACCAAAACTGAAAATGCTTTTGGTGATAAATCTAGTGGCCCTTCCTACATTGCATCTGCGAGTTTTTCAAGTAGCTTGCTGGATACGATCAAAATTTCTTCTTTAGTCAAAGCTATTAGCGAAACACGACTGGAAAGATTTAAAGATCAACAGTTAGCTGAAGTTAAATTTATTGTGGACAATTTGAAACTGGGAGAATCAGTTCAGCCAATTTTAGACATGGAATTGATCTGGCTGCAAAAAGAATTAAATAAAATTGTCGAAGATTTCAAGAAAAGTCAGGCAACTCTTAGCGAGAGCATCGATAGGATCTCTGAAAAGTTGGGAATATACGTTCAAAATTCTCAAGTTTATTTGCCTGAAAGCGAATTAGCCGGCAGAGATTTTCAGTGGCAAATGGGATTTTTGAAATCGAGTTTAGATAGTTATTCTGACCGGAAAGTGCTGCTACTTGAATTACAACCAAGTTTGAGTAACGTCTTAAATTCGATTAGGAAAGTTAGAGAAACTCAAGAAACAGTTCAAGAAATTACTGAAGCCAAAGAAGATAGTCCGATTTACAAAGAAATTCAAGAAACAATCAATAGTATGCCAGAATCATTGAAAAAAAGTCTATATATTCTGGCAAAGCGTGCCGAAAACGATACAGTACAGACCAACGAAAAGTTTACTAGATTTCAGCAAGAAATAGAAGCTTGGTTTGACCGTTCTATGGAGCGTGCTGGTGGCGTTTATAAGCGCAATGCTAGAGGAGTTGCTCTTTTGATTGGGACTACGATCGCTATTGCTACTAATTCTGATACATTATATATTGTGGGCAATTTATCAACAGATTCTCTCATGCGTGCTACTGTGAATAAGTATGCAGATGAGATAGTTACGCGCAACACTATACCAAATCGAGATAATTTTGCACAAATTCAAACAGATGTCAATCAAGCTTTAGAAAAATTATCATTACCTATTGGTTGGAATTCCAATAACCTCAAAAATCAAGAATTTGATGGTAGGGAATGGCCGTTGTTTACCAAAAGGATTTCTGGCTGGATTTTGAGCGGTATAGCTATCTCTATGGGTGCTAGCTTTTGGTACGATCTTCTTAACAAGATTATCAATATTCGTAATGTGGGCAAAAAACCACCATCATCCACTGATAATCCGTCTTAAAATTAATAAGACTTACGCATAATTGTTTGCAACGCCGTCGGGACGGGGCGTTAGGGGATCGATGCGTAAGTAATATTTCAATTAAATTGCTGTATTAAAGCAAAATGCTCTCAAAATATGTCTCAATAGGCTTAGGCAAGCATGACTCTTCTATTTCTTTAGTTTCGTGTAAAAAATTAAATATGGGTGAGTCCAATAAAACTACAATAATTCCTTCTTCGTCTTCTTCACGGAGTACATAAAATCTTTCATTACTACCTACTTGAGATAGAACAACATTTAGCATTAAAAGAATTCTTGCTATAACAACCTGCCATTTCAAACAGTTGTGAATAAATGAATATCTAAATTTTGCAGGGCAAATCAAGAAATCACCTATATTGCTAATCAGATGAAGATTCCCCTCAAAATCCTCATATTCATTTATATCCTCGACGATAATACCATATCTTCTTAGACTCTTGCATAAGTAATCATCTTCAAATATCATGGGTGGATATTCATACAAATCCTCTTTATCGAAAAAAAAGCAACGATGTAGAGGTAAGGGTCTGTATAGATACAAAAATTCATCACCATCGTCCATCGCATTACACATAAGCTCATCTGCTTCGGGAGATAATATTGTAGACAATGTGTCCAATCTCTTATATCTTCCGTCCGTTAACCAAACTGAATTATTATTCAACTGTAACGCCTGAATGATGGGAACTAAAGTTGGTTCTTCGTAAGAATAAAAATCCAAATCCTCCAAATTTTTTAATACTTCTTTCATGGCATATTTTTCTAGAATTTTTATCGCGATATTAGACTATAATCTGAATTTACTTACTTTTAAGAGGTGCTATTATAGCATTTATTCAAAAATTAGCTACATTAGCGACTTCGAGGATAGGAAAATAATCATACTTTTTGCATAGTGCTAACCACAAATATTATGCGCTATGGTGTTCTTATGAAGAAACCCGATCTTCTTACTCCAGGGCTGTATCTACCAATAAATGCCCTTAATGGAGTATGAAAAATGACCTCTACTGTCACTTCAGTCAACACTCTGGCTTCAATTCAAAATGTTTCTGCGCCTTCCTTAGTCTTTATTGACTCTGCCGTAACTGACTACCGATCGCTTGCTAGTGGGGTGCTTCCAGGGGAACAGGTAATTATTCTCGATCGCAACAAAAATGGGATCGAACAAATTACTTCCGAAATTCAAAAATATGCTGCTGATTACGGTAAAGTTGACACCATTCACATTTTTTCTCACGGTAGTCCCGGTTGTCTTTATTTAGGAAATTCTCAACTGAGTAGCGACACTATTGAACAATATCAAAGCCAATTACAGCAGTGGAAATCAGCCTTAAGTGACAAGGCAGATATCATGCTTTATGGGTGCGATGTTGCTGACGGAGTTGGCGCTGATTTTGTACAGCAATTAAGCCAAATAACCGGGGCTGACATTGCCAGTTCTACTAATATAACGGGCAGTGGTGGCGATTGGAATTTAGAGTTTACTCAAGGAGAAATTGAATCATTTTCAGCTCTTACTCCAGAGGTAATGCAGGCTTACAAAGGTAATTTAGCTACCATTGTTGTTACTAATACTAATGATAGTGGGGCTGGTTCTTTAAGACAAGCGATCGCTGATGCAGGGGTAGGAGATACGATTCAATTTGCCGCTAATCTTGCAGGTCAAACTATTACCCTCACCAGCGGTCAGCTTGATATTCCAGTTGGCAAAAACCTAATTGTTGATGGAAGTGGAGCCACTGGTTTAACTCTCAGCGGTAACAACGCCTCTCGCGTCTTTTTTGTTAATGCTAATGTCGTTACTCCCTCAACTTTTAGCCTCAAAAATATCACCGTTGCTAACGGTAAAACAACCAATAGAGGGGGTGCGATTGGCACAACTGACGAAGTAACTTTAACAGTAGAAAACGTTCAGTTTAACAATAATGTTGCCGATCTGGGTGGCGGTGCAATTTTTGCCAATTTCAATAATAACCTAACAGTAACGGGCAGTAAATTCAACAACAACATAGCAACAGCAGGGAATGATGAACGCGGTGCAGGTGCAATCGGTTTCTTGAGTTCCAAAAATTTTACTGTTACTAACAGTGACTTCACCAATAATAAAGGAATTAACGGCGGTGCAATTAACAGCCTTAACGGTAAGTTAACAGTTGAAAACTCGCGATTTATCAACAATGATACTACCTCTGCCGTTTTCGATACAGGCAAACCTAATCCCTTTTTAAGAGGTTATGGCGGGGCAATTTACACCGATCGCGCTAGTTCAATCAATGAAGCTTCCGGCACAATTCGCATTAGCAAAACTTTGTTTCAAGGTAACACGGCTAAGGGAGGAGGAGGAGCAACCCATCTGTTTACCGGAGCCCAAGATAATGTAATTATTGAAGACAGCACCTACAGAGATAACAAGGTTGTGGCACTTGCTGGGGGAGAAGGTGGAAATGGAGGTGGTTTGTATGCTATTAGCAATACCCTAAACAAGGGTCTGACTATCAAGAATACTACCTTCGCTAACAATACAGCCGAGGGTCAGGGGGGCGGTTTGCGGATGGATAAAGCTCTCACCACAATTACTAATAGTACATTCTCTGGCAACAAAGTAACGGGGACTGGATTTAGCAATGTTGGCGGCGGAATGGTGCTTTATGGCCCTGCCACAATTACCAATACAACTATTGCGAATAATGATGCTGGATGGGTTGGTGGCGGCATAACGGTGGCTGATGGTCAACAGGTTACTCTCACAAATACGATTTTTGTTAATAACACTGCACAAAATCAATTCAAGATTCAGCAAAATGCGGCAGGAAAATTCATCGACGGTGGAAATAATTTGCAATGGCCCGATAAACTTACGAATTTCGGCAACGATCAAAATGTTTTACCAGGAATTACTATTGCTGACCCGAAAATCGGGCCATTGCAAGATAACGGTGGCGGCATTCTTACTCATGCTTTACTGACAGGAAGTCCGGCAATTGATACGGGAAATAATGCGACTGCACCTGCTACTGACGAGCGAGGAGTTATTCGGCCTCAAGATGGTGATAATAATGGGAGTGCGATCGCAGATATTGGAGCTTACGAATTTTCGCTAACGCCAACGCCTGCACCAACACCTGCACCCACGCCTACACCAACACCTACACCAACACCTGCACCCACGCCTGTACCCACTCCTGTACCCACATCGACACCTGCACCCACGCCTGTACCCACGCCTACACCAACACCTGCACCCACACCTGTACCCACGCCTACACCAACACCTGTACCCACACCTGCACCGACACCTGTACCCACACCTGCACCGACACCTGTACCCACGCCTACACCGACACCTGTACCCACGCCTACACCGACACCTGTACCCACGCCTACACCGACACCTGTACCCACGCCTGTACCCACGCCTGTACCCACGCCTACACCGACACCTGTACCCACGCCTACACCGACACCTGTACCCACGCCTACACCGATACCTGTACCCACGCCAGTACCCACGCCTACACCGACACCGACACCAATACCAATGCCAGTGCCAACACCAACACCCGGCACTGACAATTGTATGTGCGATCGCTTCACCCTACCCAGTCTCAGCAGCAGCAATATTACCCCCAACACCACCGACAACACGGTTGCTGGCAGTAACTCTGACGACTTACTGATGGGTAATATCGCTAACGATGCGATCGATGGACTTGCTGGGAATGACACCATTTACGGCATGGGAAATAATGACAATCTCAGCGGCGGTAGTGGTAGCGACGTGCTATTTGGCAATGTAGGAAATGACTACATAGACGGCGGCACAGATAGCGACACCGTTTATGGAGGCAAAGATGACGACGCTATAATTGGCAGCGATGGTAATGATTTACTTAGAGGGGATAGTGCTAACGATACAATTTTTGGTGGCATCGATAGCGATAGCATTTTCGGCGGTAAAGACAACGATCTATTATTAGGTGAAGATGGAAATGATATCATCTATGGCAACTTGGGTGCTGATACCATACTGGGAGGAAACGGTGACGATTTAGTCTTTGGCAATGAAGACACTGATTTAATCTTTGGTGACATTGACAACGATACAATCTATGGAGGCAAAGAGAATGATTCCCTCTGTGGTGGTGATGGCAACGACCTATTATTTGGGAATAATAACGACGATCTTGTTGATGGGTGTAATGGTGATGATACGCTCTACGGAGGTAAGGGAAATGACATCCTCACTGGCGGTAGTGGTAATGATTTCCTCAGCGGCGATCTAGGGGGTGACACCCTTACTGGTGGTTCGGGCAATGACGTATTTCTGCTAAAATCAGGTCAGGAAAATCACACAATTATGGATTTCCAAAAAGGCGAAGATTTGATAGGATTATCAGGTGAGTTGACATTTGGACAACTCGCGATCGCCTCTGACAATAATGCAACTTTAATCACGGTTGCCAGTAGCGGTCAACTTTTAGCGACTCTCAAGGGAGTAGCGGCAATGGTGATTAGCCCTGAAGATTTCAAGCAGGTAATCATTTAGGGGCTAGGGGCTAGGGACTAGGGACTAGGGAAGAAGAAATGCTTAATTAAGGGTTTCTGGAAACGAGAACTTCCTAACTTTCTTGGCAGTTGCTATATCAGGGCTTACGCACGATTACGTAACGCCGCCATCCTGGCGGTAAAATCACCGCCAAGATGGCGGCGTTACTGATAGTTTTGTGTAAGTCCTGGTATTATTTCAGAGGTTCGTCTACAAGCAAACACTTTTTGGTAATTAACAGGATGTCTACTATTTCTACATCAACTAATTTGGAGTTTTCTCAAGGTGAAACCAAAGCTATTTTAGGCTTAAACCCAGAGGTAGAATCTGGTTATAAACGTGCTTTAGCTAGTATTAGTGTTACCAATAATAATGATAGCGGTGCGGGTTCCTTGAGGGCTGCAATCGCATCTGCTGCCTCTGGAGATACGATTGTATTTGCCCCCAGTTTAGCTAATCAGACAATTGTGCTTACCAGCGGTCAACTGGTTATTGACAAAAACTTGACTATTGATGGTGCTGCTGCTACGAATTTAACAATTAGTGGCAATAACGCATCTCGTGTTATGGATGTAGGAAGTGTAACTTTTACCGTCAAAAATCTAACTATTGCCAATGGTAAGCTTACGGGTAGCGATGAAACTACAGGTGCAGGTGCAGGGATTCGTGGCGGCAACACCAGCAATTTAACAGTAGACAATTGCCAATTTAAAAATAATATTGCGGGCTTTGCTGGAGGATTTTATACTGGCTTTAAAAGTACCAATACTGTGACTAACAGTATTTTTGATGGCAACGAAGGCACATCGGCTAATAAAGAACAAGGTGCAGGCGCGATCGCAACTAAAAGCGGCAGTTCTCTCACCGTACAAGGCTCTACTTTTAGTAACAATAAAGGAATTAACGGCGGAGCAATCAATAATCTTTTAAGTAATCTAACAGTAGAAAACTCAACTTTCCTCAATAATAATACGACGGCTGGCAGTGGTACAAATACCAATGGTTATGGTGGTGCAATTTACACCGATGGGGCGAGTGAAATTACTGATGATTCTATCGGTGGCACGATTACTATTCGCAACAGTCGCTTTGAAGGCAATAAAGGAAAAGGACAAGGGGGGGCGATGTTTCTGTTTGCCTATCCCCCCGATCGGGTGGTAATTGAAGGCAGCACGATCGTAAATAATCAGGTACAAAAAGGCTCTGGAAATGATGCTTTAGGTGGTGGAGTACGGATTGGAAATACTGCTTATACTATCAGTAAGACTACTTTTAGTAATAATCTAGCTGAGACTCAGGGCGGTGGGTTATGGGTAGGAGAAGAATCACCCGGTACGATTACTAATACTACATTTTTTGGGAATCAAGCAGTAGCTTCATCAAGTAATACCAGTGGTTTAGGAGGCGGGTTATTTTTCGCAACAACTAGCAATCAGAAGATTGTAAATACAACGATTGCTGGGAACAAAGCCGGAGGGGAAGGCGGGGGGATTGTTGGCAGCACGAATATCACGCTGACTAATACGATTGTTGCCAATAATACGGCAAATAATGATTTTAATAACAAGCAAAATGCCTCGGATGGAAAAGGGTTTTCCGAGAATCCATCACCTTATTTTACTGATGGTGGCGGGAATTTACAGTGGCCGGCAATTACCAATAACTTTAATAATGCCAATATTACGGCTAATGTCTTGCAAGCTGACCCAAAACTGGGCCCATTACAAGAGAATGGTGGTGGTTTACAGACGGTGGCATTGCTAACAGGAAGTGCGGCAATTGATGCGGGTAAAAATGCAGATGCGCCTGCTACGGATCAGCGTGGTGCAACTCGGCCTCAAGATGGTGATAGTAATGGGAGTGCGATCGCAGATATCGGCGCTTACGAGTTTTCGCTTACGCCAGTCCCCACGCCTACGCCAACGCCTACACCCACGCCAACGCCAACGCCTACACCCACACCAACAGCAACGCCTACACCCACGCCTACACCCACGCCAACAACAACACCTACACCCACGCCTACACCTACACCAGGTAGTGACAATTGCCTTTGCGATCGCTTCATTCTACCCCGTTCCAGCAGCATCGTTACTCCCAACATCCCTGATAACGCCGTTAGTGCCACTAACTCTAATGATTTACTGATGGGTAGTACAGCTAACGATGCGATCGATGGACTTGGTGGAAGTGACACAATTTACGGCATGGAAAATGATGACAACCTCAGTGGTAGTAGCGGCAGCGACGTGCTATTTGGCAACACGGGAAATGATTACATAGACGGCGGTACAGAGGCCGATACCGTTTATGGAGGCAAAGACGGCGATGCTATAATTGGCGGCAATGGCAATGATTTGTTACGGGGAGATAGTGGCAACGATACTATTTTTGGTGGCATCGATAGCGATAGCATTTTCGGCGGTAAAGACAACGATCTATTATTAGGTGAAAATGGAAATGATACCATCTACGGCAACTTAGGTAATGATAGCATTCTGGGAGGAGATGGCAACGATTTAATCTTTGGTAATGAAGATGCAGATTTAATCCTTGGCGACATTAACAACGATACAATCTATGGAGGAAAAGAGAATGACACCCTCTGCGGCGGTGACGGTAACGACCTATTATTTGGTAATAATAATGACGATCTAGTTGATGGTTGTATTGGCGATGATACGATCTATGGCGGTAAGGAAAATGACAGCTTGACTGGTGGTAGTGGCAATGACTTTCTCAGTGGAGATATAGGTAATGACACTCTCACTGGTGGTTCAGGTAACGATGTATTTCTGTTAGTAGCAGGTCAGGGAAGCGACACAATTATAGATTTTCAACAAGGTCAAGATTCCATCGGGTTATCTGGGGGGTTAACATTTGGAGAACTCGCGATCGCCTCTAATAATAATGTGACTTCGATCGCTATTGCCAGTAGCGGTCAACTTTTGGCGACTCTCAACGGAGTGGCGGCGAGTGCGTTGAGCATTGGAGATTTTAAGACTGCGATAATTTAATCGAACTGGCGATCGCAACTTCCAGGGCAATTTCTAAAAATGCGGAACTCTAGTAGTATATTTTCGTCATAGTTAATGTGCTCTGCTATCGACCCGACCTGATTTTATAGCAACTGCCAAAGTAATTAGGAGGTTATTATAGCAACTGCTATGATAACTCTTGACAATTTATTGTTTTTAGAACTTACGTAACGCCGCCCTCTGGGCGGTAATTTACCG
>NZ_JARFTR010000305.1 GCF_029167235.1 Kamptonema sp. UHCC 0994
TCGATCATAACAAGTAAAAACACTTACATTCGGTAAATTTAATAAAATATCTAAGTGAAGATCCATTGGTCGCAACCTAGTAAAATGTAGTATCTGATACATTTTACCACAGGATGCCGAAAGAGCCGATTTTTCGCGCTGGCTTGCCTCCAACCGAATTGGCCTAGAAGAGCATCAAGCTATTGCAGGGCGATCGCTTGAGCGCTTTTGGTGAGAGAATACTCTAAAAATATTCAATTGAGGGAAAATCTATGAAACTGAAGCGAAAATCGATAAAACTACCCAAAAAATAAAATTGTTGCGGTGATTGGAGTCACCGCAACATTTACACCCGGTTTTGCAGATCGGGTCTCAAAAAAAATATTTGTTATGTAAATGTAACAAAAACGGTGTCAATAGTCAACTCAATCACACTTTTTGTGATTGCAGTCCCTATTTTGACAACTTTAAACAACAGACCCCTGCAAAAGCGGTGTTAACCCTTACAAAGGAACACCGATGGAATTTTCAAAAAATGAGAAGGGGCAGACCCATCGAGATGGTGCGGTATGGCTTCAAAAATATGGCGATGGCGGTACTCTCCGATTGAAATTTGGGGGGGCAAAATAAATGTACCCCCCTCTGACACTCCCCAACTCGCCCGTCTATCAGAGCAGCGCTCGCACTGACTACCGCCAAGATTGGTTAGACTCTGGCGTTGACGATGGAATCATTAACCTCAACGTAGAGGAGATCGCTGGCGCAGACTTATTTGAAGTTCTCTATCCCCACCCGCAGCGCCTCAACGCGGGCCGCCTCAACGCCAAGTACCTGAGACTTTGGGAACGCTGCGTAGACTTTGACAACACTCCACTGTCACACGGCTGGATCTGCAACGGTCGCGTCAAGATTTTAGAAGGGCCCTTACTCAAACCTGAGAATGGCAAAAACGGAAAATGGAAAGTCGTAAAGTACCGCAACCCTGAAGGGAGTAAAGCCCCGATCGCATTCCTCAAAGTACCGCTTCACATCTGGGAGAAAGTTGCGGCGCGGTATGGTATCGCCCTGCCTAGTTACATAGAGGTTACACAAGAAGGCTCGGCTCTGGGTTTTTGGGCATGGGTACTTAAAAATCAAATTCCTCTCACCCTAACAGAAGGTGAGAAAAAAGCAGGATGCTTGCTCAGCCTTGGTTACGCAGCGATATCAATTCCCGGCATCTCAATGGGATGGCGCGTAACAGACAGAGATTTTAAAGGCAAAGCGCTCGCACGGGAATTGCACCCAGACTTGTTGCCGTTCGATGATGGTCGTGATGTTACGATCGCATTTGACTACCGCCCCGGTGATTATTTCAAGTCAACTGAATGGGTCAACGCGGTGATTCTTGGCAGACTATTTAAAAGGTCAACTGTCAAGATTGCCAGATTACCAGGCCCGCAAAAAGGGATTGACGATTTTGCCGTCGCCGGGGGAGATGTCGATCGCGTTCTAGCCGCCGCTGAATCCCTCAAGCAATTACAGGATGAGAAATTGTGGCGTTCTTACAAAGGCTTCTCACCCGACAGAGTAGTTAACCAGCGTTACCTCGACATAGAAGCCCCTGAGCATGGCAAAGCCACTCTCATCAATTCAGGACTTGGTACGGGCAAAACTCAATACTTAGCTGACAAGATTGCCCCACAACCCGGCAAGCAAATCAATATCGGCTACCGTAACAGCCTACTGCTACAGATGGCTCAAAAAATTGGTAGCTACCATCTGGATGAACACGATGGTCGCCGATTTCTTTATGACCCGAATGCTCGGATCAGTCTGTGTTGGGATTCCCTGCTCAAGCTTCCCCCTGAAATTTTCGAGGGTGCAGATATTATTTTGGATGAAGCTTCAAGCAGCCTGAAACACTTGCTTACCAGCAGCACTTGTAAAGAAAAACGACCTGAAATTCTGGATTATCTAAAAAAGATTGCCCCTAATATCAACCGAATTATTGCAACTGATGGCAATAATTCTGACTTGGTTGCTAATTGGGTAGCCCAGGTTTTTGGCTTGCCAATTATCAGGATTAAAAACAATTTCAAGGGTGACACCCCACCCGTAACTTTCCTTGAACTTCCCAAAGGCAGATGTCGAATTGCTAAATCCGAATTTGAATATCTAGCTCAAGGAATCATGGGAGTAAATTGCCCCGCAATTGCCACAGATTCCCTCAATGATGCCGAAGCCCTTTACAAAATGTTCACCGCTCAAGGCAAAAAAGGCATCTTATTAAGCAGCAAAACAGCTACTAAAAAATGGGCTAAGGAATTTCTAGCTAATCCTGACAACTACATCAGAAAGCATAAGCCAGAATTTATCATATTTACCCCAACGGCTGAAAGTGGTCTTGATATCTCAATCAAAGCAAAGCTTGATAGCGTAGAAGTTTCTGGCAAGTATTTCTCTGATGTTTTCTGCATTTTTCGCGGGGTCATTGGCGTTGATGAATGCCTCCAAATGTCCCGCAGGGTAAGGCATCCAGAAAGGATTGTGATCTGCTGTGCTGAACGTAAATTTGCAAGCAATAATGATTCTAATCCCTTCTCAGGTCAGCTAATTAAAGACCTTGAGGAGCGGGTCACGGCTGAAATGAAAGCACTTTCTCCTGAAGAAAATACAGCCGCAATCAAAGAAGCAATCAAGGCTCAAATTGATTCCCCACACTTAGAAGCTTGGGCAAAAATCAAGGGCAAAGATGCCGTCGAAGGGCGTAATTTACGGCGATTTTTACTTAAAGCTTTTGAGGATGGCGGCTATGAAGTCAATCGGATTAGCTTCTCAGATTTGCTTAATCCTGATGCCATTTACGATGAGGGAATGAGCTTTGCTGATGCTAAAAAGCTTTCTAAAGAAGAAGAAGCAAAGCAGATTTTCAATTCTGAATTTATCACCCTAGAAAAATACTTAGAAATTGAGGGAAGCAATGCTGAATGGGAGGATTGCTGCAAAGCCATCAAATATCGCCTTTTAGCGCGGCTACCAGGCATTGAAAATACTGAGCTTTGGACTTGGGAGTTTGTTTACCGTATCCGCTTCACTGACAGAGATTTGCTCAATCAGCTCTATGCCAACTGGAAACTTGAAAACCCAGAGGACGCTGAACTGCTACAACGGCAAAAATGGAACCGTGAGTTTAGAACTTTCTTGCCTGACCTGAACAACCAATGGCTCAAACTCAAACTTCTCTCAAAATTGGGGATTAATCAATTCCTTGACGCTTCAAAGGTCTGGACGGATAAATCCCCTGAAGTCTTGGAACTGGTGAGGATTTGTAAAACCAAGTCAGCCGCTGCCCTACTTGGACATCCCGGCAAAAGCTCTCCCATGCAATATCTCAACCGCTTACTGAAATTTATCGGGGTTAAGCTGAAGGCCTCTCAAGTCAGGGAGGGGGATAAGCGAGTTTGGCAATATCGCTTTTCTGATGCCAGCCGCCCTCAAAACTGGGATGAGCTTTACCCTCTAGTCTGTCAAAAAATGGCTGAAAAAATCGCCTCTGCGAAAATGGCTGAATCACCCTCTCCTATTGGTGTAGAGGTTGTCACAGCTCCCCCCTTAAATATACAAAATACAGCAGAAGCTGTGACAGAAAACTCAGCTACTCCCAGAGAAAAAATATGGGCTGTGGCCCGCGAACTGGCGGACGTGGCGGCGCGGATTGCTGAGGGGATGGTGGAAACAGCAAAAACCTGTCTGCATCACATTCTCAGCCGATATGGATACTTACCCGTAGCAGAGGCGCTAGAAACTCTGAGTGTTGAGCAGCGGTTAGCGGTTGAGGGGTTAGGTTAGGAGCAGAACTGGATTATCTAGGGGTAGATAGCCACATAGGATGCAGCCTGCAAAACTAAACGCTCAAACTTGCAATAAGCATTTATACTTTATGGAAAGTATGATTTACTGAAGTAAACAGAGGCGGTATAATCACCCCATACTTGTCGAGCAGCGACTGGGTTAGTGAGTACCAAATGCCAGAGTTTTATACCGCTCAGTCAGATATCGTTTTAACTTACCCCGTGCCGCTGACGCTTCATCCGGCGGCCGTTTACTTGTCTAGTTTGACTTCTGGCTCCCGGCGCACGATGCGGAAAGCTTTGGATGTGATTGCCCGAATGCTGACTAATGACGCTTCAATGAATGCTTTGTCGCTCGACTGGTCAAAGTTGAGATACCCCCACGTTGCCGCGATTCGCTCAGTATTGATGGAACAGTATGCTCCGGCAACGGCAAACCGGATGCTGTGCGCCCTGCGGCGGACTCTCAAGGAAGCGCAGCGGTTGGGGTTTATTAGTGCTGACGAATACGCGCGGCTGGTGGATTTCAAGAGCGTGCGGGGCGATTCTCCCTTGAGAGGACGGCTGTTGAAGCATAGCGAGATTGCGACGCTGCTGGAAAATTGTCGGCGTGACACCGATCTGATTGGCGATCGCGATGCGGCGCTGATTGCGATTTTAGCGGGGTCGGGGTTGCGGCGGAGTGAGGCGGTAGCCTTGGATTTAGCTGACTTTGATGCGGAATCTGGCTCGATGCAAGTCCTGGCGGGGAAAGGGAAAAAAGTTCGCACTGTGTATTTGCCTTCCGGTGCGATCGCCGCAGTTCAGGCTTGGATTAAGGTGAGAGGAACTGATAAAGGCGCTCTAATTTGCCCAGTGATGAAGGGAAATCACGTCAAGGTCAGGCGGATGACAGACCAGGCGGTGATGGCAATTCTCCTGAAGCGGGGGGTGCAAGCAGGAGTGCTGGACTTTTCGCCTCACGACTTCCGCCGCACGTTTATTAGCGAATTGTTAGATGCGGGTGCGGATGTTTTGACGGTAAGCAAGTTGGCGGGACACGCTGACCCGGCGACGACTCAAAAATACGATTTGCGGGGCGAGGAAGCTAAGCGTAAAGCTGTGCAGTTGTTGCAGATTCCTTATGATGAACAATAAGATGAATTACTGAGTAAAAAAGAGATGGCGATGCCAACAACTGCTATCCACCTGCGTTTGGAACCGGGTCAAAAAGTAACGTTGCAGCCTGTTTCTTGGCTAAAGCCTTCTGAAAACTGCCAGTTTCAGGGTTGATGATTAAACACTCGCCCGACAGTAATTTTATCACTAAATTGCCTTCAACCAGCGACATTCCAATC
Source organism: Kamptonema sp. UHCC 0994 (assembly GCF_029167235.1). GTDB lineage: Bacteria > Cyanobacteriota > Cyanobacteriia > Cyanobacteriales > Microcoleaceae > Kamptonema. The sequence continues at coordinate 5,150 of NZ_JARFTR010000305.1, forward strand.
GCTGTATCAGGTAAAGTTTTATTAGAGCGGATAGAGCCTCGGCGGTTGAAAAGTAAAAAGTCTTCTTCAGTAATGACAGCAGTAACTTTCTCTAAAGTTAGCATTTGCACCAAATAGGAAGTTAGCGGCAAAGTTAGCAAAATCTTACCCGTTTCCCTACAAATCGCAGCTACCTTTTGTTCAACACCCACCCAAATCGTTTGTCCGTCTGGTGAAAGTTTCACCATCGGTTTAATTAAATCGCTGTTCCAACTAATGCCGTAAACTCCCAAATTTTCGCCCAGGTCAATGATGGCAAATTGGCGTGAATACTCGGTGGCTATCAGTTGCCGAGAAGCATCAATTTGATTAAAGTCAACTTCGTTAATAATCTGAATTTTCATCGCAGTTTTTATCGATAAGTTTTGACAACAAGTGAGGCTACTTGAGGGATGGCTCCCAGGTCGCTTTCTGGGTAATAATAGCGGATAAAAATGGCTCCCGTTGCTTCAGTACCGCTCACTTCGAGTTTGCGGGTAATGCTAGTACCATATTCAGTATCTCTCCTATCTTCAGGAATTTCAGGCGCATTTAAGCCCTCCCGAAAGATTTGCATGAGCCTTTCTCTGCCACCCGTTGCTTCGTCAATTCCCAGCCGACTCAATTCTCTTAAATTTTGTAACGACCTCTGGGTATTAGTTGGGTCGGAAGTAACGCGCCCGAAAAAGAAGTCGAATTTGCTTTCTCTGACCGTGAAACCTTCACCCTGAATAACATTATCCGCCATTCAACCTTGATCCTATACGATTGAGTTATCTAGGGGGAGCAGGCAGCCATGCGCTCCGCCGTCTCTGAAAATAGCGTATGATTCGAGCGTTTCCTAAAATTTATGCTCTCGCTAGCCGCCTGCACCCTTAAGCCGGTCTCGGTTTCCCTTTCGTCAAGTCCAGCCCTGATCTATTTGTTCCAGTTGGGGTTCTAAGCGGACAATGCGGTAAGCAAGGGCGAGCGATCGCGAATATCCTAACTGAAGGTGGTGCGATCGCCTCAAGAAAGCCAAGGCATTTGTTGAGCTATCAGCATAGGGTAGCACGGAGATCGCAGTTAACGGAACGCTATGCCCCAGCGCGACATTGCTTCAGTTGCCTGAAAAGCCAGTTATGGGATATTCATCTAAACAGCTAAAGGTATAATACGTTTAACTGTTTAATCAATTACCGCAAGCTAGCGATCGTTACCCAAAAGAGCAATCGCCCCAGTTGACTTTGGGTCTAACCGATCAGACAAAAAACCCCAGACTTTACAGCAAGCAGCAAATTGCAGGTTTATGAAGTACACCCTAGAAACCCGGTTTTATCAAGAAACGGGTTTCGCGTACCTACTTACCTTACTCATGATGTAACTGCCAATCTGCGGCTGACCTCGGACTTACCCCTAAACTGTTAAACATATTAGACGTTTAATATATTAAACGTTTAACACTTAAACGCATAAAAGTGTTAAGCTAAACAATAATTAGACCTTAATAGGATTTTATGTTGAAGGTCGCTATTTTCAATTTCAAGGGCGGTACGGGGAAAAGTACCACAGTTTTAAACTTAGGAGCTTGTCTCGCTGCAACTAAGTGCCGCGTCCTGCTGCTCGACTTGGATGGGCAGCGCACCCTCAGTTTTGGGTTAGGTCAAGACGGTCAGCAGCCGACAGCTTTTGATTGGCTTCAGGGGGATAACGTAGAGCCATTAAACACGGAGGTAAAAAATCTGTGGCTGATTCCGGGGGATTTGGGACTGTTCCAGTTGCAGTCACCTCATGATTTATTCACCCCAGCCCTCTCTAAGCTGAAGGGGTTTGATGTGTGCCTGATGGACTGTTCGCCAGGGCTTTCCTCTGTTTCGGTACAGGCTCTGTTGGCGTGCGATCGCGTGTTGATTCCGACTCTGTGCGAACCGGCTGCCCTCAAAGGGTTGTCGGAAGCGGTGGAATTAATTCGAGGGGAGCAAACAGGAGTGCCAATTGAGGTGTTACGGACTCGCTATAAGTCGCGCTTGCTGTTAACCCAGGAAGCTGACAGTTTGCTGGTTGAGGCTTCTGTGGAACTGGACTATCGGCTGCTGCATACGGTGATTCCTGACAACATTGCTGTGGCAGAATCCATTGCTCAGCAAAAGCCTGTCACCGCCTATGCTGCCAAGTCCTCCGGTGCTTCATCTTATCGGTTTTTAGCTAAAGAGTGCAAAAAATTGTGGAGGTTGTCGTGAACAAACCTAAAAGTAAGATGGGGGGGATTGGAAAGCTGAGCCAGTTTTCGGGAATTAAGCAGTCACCAGCACCAGTAGATATGGAAGCTGATAGGGCACCTGCTCTTGACCCTCCGGTTGAAGCTGCGACAGGGGCTAATTCCAAGGAGAAACTGGTAGCGGTCAATTTCAAAATTACTCGCAACCAGCAGGAATGGTTAGCAGATACAGCCAGACTTGTTAGGGACAACAACGCCCAAGCTGTGCCACCAGCAGAACGAGTGTACCCCCAGCATTTGATGGGTGTGGCGATTTCTCTGTTACAACAGGCTGATGTGGACTGGAGCCAAATCAAGAATGTTGAGCAGTTGCGTATACAGTTAAACCTATTAGACCTTTAGACAATAAAGGGTGTAAAGTATTAGTGAGGTGTGGGCTACGATAGTGCTGCCTGTTGCATAACTCCTGTCGTAGTGGGAAATATATTTTGGTGAAAGGAGACAACCTCTTGCGCTTTACTGTCCTTTTCTTCCCCCGTCTGAATCTAGGCGAGGGCTTTTTATTTGAGAGTTTTTGTCTCACAGGATGTCTAGTCAACATACCTTTGAAGTTGGTTTAAGCTGTGATGACTAGACATCCTCTAGATCACCCGCAAGGGAATGCCAGGGTTACTTATCAGTGTCAGGGCCGTTAGCCGGAAGCTGTGGGTGAAAACGCCCTTGATGTCGATGAGATCGCAGGCTGTCCTCAAAATTTTATCGGCTGAGTCAGGGTGAATGCGTTTCCCGTCTGAATTTGGTGTATGTTTTAGCCTATACCTACAACAAAACTGGTGCTTGAGAACGCTCGCGAGTACCAACCCAAGCAGAAGTCACAGTGAAACAGCCCGACCAAGACATATTTAGTACCCTAAATCCAGCGTATAGTGGGAATCCGGTCTTTGCCAGACACGAGACTTTTCATCCCCGGTTTGGCTGGCTCAAAAAGGGTTTTGATGCAGCCACACAAGATCCAGAAGTATTCTTGCGGGAAGATGCCCCAGTAAGGCTGGGTGTTGGGAAAAACATGGTAAATGCCATTCGCTACTGGTGCAATGCTTTCAAAGTGCTACCAGATAATGCCTCCTCAGACAATGGCGATCGCCTCTTAAAAGATGATGGTTGGGACCCTTTCAGTGAAGATCCCGCAACACTATGGCTACTGCACTGGAACCTACTCAAACCGCCCTGTCTGGCAACAGCTTGGCATTTTACGTTCAACGTTTTTCGGGCAGTGGAATTTTCCCAAGACGAATTATTCAATGCTTTATGCGATTACAGAGATAGTGTGGCACCTCGCATCGCCGAGTCTTCCCTGAAAAAGGATGTCACCTGTATTTTGCGAATGTATGTGGAACAAGGAACTCCCAAGACCGGTGTAACTGAGGACAGCCTGGATTGTCCCTTTACTGAACTGGGAATCATTCGCACAGCCGGAGACTCCAGGCACTACACATTCCGAGTTGGTCAAGCGAGGAATTTACCAGCAGAGATAGTCGTTTCAGCCTGCTTAGAATATGCTAGCTGGGTTGGTCGCGGGTCAAGGACTATAGCCATCTCTCGCCTCCTTTACGATATTGGCAGCCCCGGTATGGCATTTAAGCTTTCCCAGAGTGCTATCTGCGACGCAATTGAACTGGTGGCAAGACATTCGGACTCAATCCAACTGTCTGAATCGGCTGGTTTAATTCAATTTTCCTTTACGAACGATCCAGAGAAGCTAGCTCTTGATATCCTAGATAAGTATTACAAAGGGAGACGGTACGCGAGAGTAAAACGATGAACAAACCGTTATCTCAATACTTCAGCCTCAATCGTCGCTACTCTCGTTCCATCAACATCGAGCGGGATTTAGAAAAAATCGATGCCTTGCTGGGATATATCCCAACTGAGAGGTCAGTTAATGCCCTCAGACGCATCCTAGCTGGATTAACCCAAAAGCAATCCAGAAGCGCTTGGACTTTAACTAGCGTCTATGGTACGGGAAAATCTGCCTTTGCCCATTTTCTGGCATCTCTGTGCGCTCCCCAAAGCAGTCAGATGCGCCAAAAGGCGCTAGAAATTGCATCAGAACCATTAGGCTCGGATAGTTGTGAGTACCTCGCTTTAAAAGAGAATATACCGAGTCAGGGGTTGTTTCGAGCAGTAGCTACAGCACAGCGGGAACCGCTCTCGCATACGATTGTGCGTGCTTTAGAACAAGGAGCAAAGGTTTTTTGGTCAGTTCAAGATAGAAATAAATTAGACGCAGCTAAAAAACTGGTAGATATTGCAGGACTTGTTGCAACAGGAGGGGCAGTAGATAGTCGGAAAGTCCTCAACTTAGTGCAGGAAGTAGCCGCATCTGCGAAAACAGATATGCTGCTAATTATTGACGAACTGGGCAAAAATTTAGAATTTGCTGTCCAAAACCAAGGCGCTGAAGACTTATATCTGTTGCAGCAACTTGCTGAACTGTCAAGAGATAACGGTTCTCAGGTTTATATAGTAGGTCTGTTGCACCAAGCATTTACCGATTATGGCGAAAGATTAGCCTCTGTACAGCGCAACGAATGGGCGAAGATTGAGGGAAGATTTGAGCATATATCGTTTAATGATTCTCCAGCACAGATGATGCGATTGATTGGTCAAGCAATCAATCGCTCTAATGCAGAAGCAATTCTCTGTGCCATCAATAGCCAAGCCGCAGAATGGTTGGAGGGTTTGCCAAGTGACATCAAGGATGATTTTACACTCAACTTGCTGGATGAGGTCTACCCGTTGCATCCCATCGTAGCGTTGGTGTTGCCAATTCTCTGCACTCGCTATGCCCAAAATGACCGATCGTTATTTACATTTCTCACTAGCGCTGAACCCTATTCTTTTAGGAAATTTTTAGAGGAAACTGCGGTTGTAGATTGCTTGCCCGAAAGGGGGAAAGAGTCTCTGCCGACGCTGAAGTTGGATAGAGTTTACGACTATTTCATCGAAGCGGTGGGGATGGGTTTAGCTTCACGACCAAATCTCCAGCGGTGGGTAGAAATTCAGAATTTAATTGACGATGCTAAACGTAAAGATACTGATAGTCTGCGAGTTTTAAAAGCGATTGGGATTTTAAACCTCGTGACTACTACAGGTGCGGTGATGGCAACTCGTACTTTGGTGTCGCTAGCGATGTGTGACAGTCCTTCTGACACTACCTTAAGTCACTGGCAACAAGTAATTGAAAATCTTATACAGAAGGGTCTTGTCAATCATCGGCGACAACTGGACGAGTTGCGGATTTGGGAAGGTTCGGACTTTAATGTCGATATTGAACTGACAAAATATCTCGAACAAGAGCGCTCTTCTTTAGTCAATCTTCTTTCCGCCATCCGTCCCCTCACACCCTTGGTTGCTCAGCGTCACAGCTACAAAACAGGTACGCTGCGTTACTTTGAGCGCAGGTATCTTGATGGTTTAGAAGACTTAAAAAAACTGCGATGTGCCAGCAATGGCAGTGATGGTTTGGTGGGGTATTGGGTGGATGAAGCTAGCCTAACTGATGTGCCATCTACTGCGGCTGATGGGACTCCGCTGATTGTGTTGCGTGCTGCCAAACTAGATTTACTGCGAAGCAGAGCGAGGGAATTTGCAGCACTGAAAAAAATTCAAACCAGTGCCCCTGAGTTGCAAAATGATGGGGTAGCAAGGAAGGAAGTTCGATATCGGTTGGTTCAAGCAGAACAATTGTTAGATGAAACACTCTCACAAGCTTTTGATGTGGCAGACCCAAAGAGCTGCTGTTGGATACAGGGAAAACAAGAAACAATCGGTCACGTTACAGATTTCAACGGCAAGCTTTCGGATGTCTGCGATGAGGTTTACGGTCAAGGTATTATCCTTTGGAATGAGTTAATTAATCGCCGTGAATTAACTTCTCAAGGTGCTAAAGCCAGACGGGAACTGATTGAAGCAATGCTTGAAGATCCAGAGCAAGAACGACTGGGTTTGCAGGGATATGGCCCTGAAGTTAGTATGTATTTTTCTGTGCTGGAGAAGACAGGTATTCACAGGTCTGAAGATGGAGACTGGGGATTTTTCCCACCTCATGAAGACTCCGGCGTGTTGACTGGATGGCAGGTAATTGAGGAGTTCTGTCTTTTGGCCAAGGACAAACAGCAGACTTTAGACAATCTTTATAAGCAATTGGAAGCACCGCCAATTGGAGTAAAACGGGGTGTAATTCCGGTGCTGCTAGCGGCTGTTTTGTTGTACCACATTGACGATGTTGGCGTATACAAAGACGGCACGTTTATCCCGGTGTTGGGAGCCGAACATTTTGAGCTGTTGGTTAAAGACCCTTCCCGGTTTGCAGTTAAATATTTTGAAGTGGTGGGGCTGCGGTCTCAAGTTTTTAAGGAGCTTGAGGCAATTTTACGCAATCCCAATGCGAACAAACTAGCCCGGATGCGAAACGTCACACTGATAACGGTGGCTACACCATTATTCCAGTTCGTGAAAAAGCTACCTGCTTACACTAAGAAAACCAAGCAGCTTAGTGCGGAAGCATTAGCAGTTTTGCAAACCTTACAACAGGCTCAAGAACCAGATGAGCTATTGTTTACATCTTTGCCCAAAGCTTGCAAATTACCTGCGATCGGTACAGGGGAAACTGATGACGGTACAATGGCTAAAATGCTCCGACAAAGGCTAGTTCAAGCGCTTCGAGAGATTCAGACTGCTTACGATGAATTACTCAGTAAATGTGAATCTCTCCTTTACAATGCCTTCGCTGTTCGCAGTAGTGAAACTAAGCTGCGGGAAGATTTGCGGGTTCGATCGAGTCATTTGGCGGGACAATGTATTGAACCAACTCTCAAGCGTTTTACCGAGGTGGCAATAGATGAGACGAAGGCAAAACAATTGTGGTTAGAGGCACTGTTGATGGTTGTCACCGATAAGCCGCCGGAGTCTTGGATAGATGATGATATTACAATGTTTGAAATTAAGCTTAGCGATATCGCTAGGCGCTTCAAAAACTTGGAAGCCCTACAGAAGGAGGTTGTTGCCAAAGGTGCGGGTTTTGATGCTCGCAGAATTACAGTCACTCGTCCTGATGGTCAAGAAATTAACCAGATGGTAGGAATTGACCGCGATCGCCAAGACCAAGTTGACCGTTTAGTTGATGATATTCTTGCAAAACTGCCCGACAACTCTCAACTACGGCAAGCTGTAGTTGCCAAGCTTGCTGAGAAGGTTTTAGGTGCAGCGTCTCAGGAGAATGTTGCTCAGATGCGGGGAAAACATAAAAATCGAGAGCCTGGGCAAGAAACAACCCATGCCTAATTTGTCATATACTATTATGTCAATGTACCCATAAGATTGCCACGACTGGAAGGATAAACTTGCCGCGACTGTGGCTGTGACATTCACTGTAGCGTTAAGTAGCCACCCGACATCTGCACAGTTGGAAGCATAAGATTGCCGTTAACTAAAAATGGAACCATAAAGCTGCCAAAAATTTAAGATTTTTTCTGTCATTGGAAGCGGTAAGCTTAAATCAAGCACTCAAGCCAGTGCCAAGAGGACTTGAAGGTAAAAGCTTTACCCCTGTGTCCAAGAAAAAACAAGGCATTAGTTGTGAGTTGCATCTAGAACCCAAGCTGGAGATGCCAGTATGCTCACAACAGAAGAGTTCGATAACTGGTGTAATCGTAACAACCTATCGGCACTGCAAAAAAAGACAATAGAAATCATCCGCAGCAGTGAACCAGCACGGCGCGTAGGTGGGGGGAGAAAGAATGTTTCTGGATTTTATCCCAGTCAGAAAATGGGCAGAAGCATTCAGTTTGAATCCCACAAGCTAGAGCTAGCATTAATCTACCAACTAGAACACGACTGGAATATCTTAGAATTTTACGACCAGCCACCATCAATTAAGCTGCAATATCAGTCACAGTCAGGTCGAAACATCTGCTTTTTCTACACTCCAGACTTTTTTGTACTCAAAAGAACAACTGCTGGATGGATAGAGTGTAAAACAGAAAGAGAACTGAAAAAGAAAGTAGAAAAACAGCGAAAGCATTACAGTTCTGGAGAAAATGGTCACTGGCAAATGCCCTTGGCAACAGAATATGCAGCCCAACTAGGGATGGAATTTTGTGTGTGGTCAGAGGCTCAAATAAATTGGGTGTTACAACGCAACATCATCTTTTTAGAAGACTATTACCGAAGTGAATATTCAACTTTACAAACAGCAACAACTCAACTGCTAAGTCGCATAATCTCAAGCCAACCAGGAATCGCGCTCAACCAGTTATTGGATCAGAATTTGGGAATTAAACCCGATGAAATTTATTCCCTAATTGCCACTGAAAAAATCTATGTAGACCTCAGTGCAGCCCCTCTAGTTGAACCCCAAAACTGTCAAGTTTTTCCAGACCGTACCACAGCACAAACCTATCAATCGCTGAAGTCGTCATCTTCAAGGGATGCTATTAATCTACCAGTGGTAGACCTAACACCCTCTACCCCAATTCATTGGGATGGCAGAAGCTATACCATAGTTCAAAGCGGTGAAACAGAAGTTGCTCTGCTCCATCAGTCCGGAGAGTTAGTGGCATTGCGACACGCAGAGTTTAACCGCCTTCTTCAGTTAGGAAAAATCACAGCTTTAACCACTACTAACTCAAATACTTTCAGCGAACAAATCACAGATTTACTCAAGAAAGCCAGCCCTGCTGATTTAGAACAAGCCAATCGGCGCTACCATCTACTCCAATCCCATCTTTGGGGTCAACCAACAGCAAATCAAACTATACCGGAACGCACCTTGCGAGACTGGCAGGCTAAATATCGCATCGCGCAGCAAAAGTACGGCTATGGGTACATCGGATTGCTAACAACTTCTCATACCAAGGGCAACCGCAACCGCAAACTGCCCCAACAGATTTTAGAACTGATGACCGAGTTTATTACCCAAGATTACGAAACCCATAAACAAAAACGAAAATCTGAAGTTTACGGAGCTTTTGCCCGCGCCTGCTCAACTGCCGGAATTCCAGACAACCAAATTCCTAGCTACAAGACATTCATTCAAGAAATCAAACGACATTCAGGCTACAACCAAACCCTGAAACGACAAGGAAAAAGGGCGGCTTACCCACAGCAACCTTTTTACTGGGAGTTAGAACTGACCACACCCCGACATGGAGACCGTCCCTTCGAGATTGGTCATATCGACCATACTCAGCTAGATATAGAAGTTCGGTGTTCAAAAACCGGACTGGTACTGGGTAGACCTTGGGCTACCTTTCTCGTCGATGCCTACAGCCGGAGAATTCTAGCCGTTTATATTACTTTTGACCCGCCTTCTTACCGCAGTTGTATGATGATACTGCGAATTTGCGTAATGCGGCATTCTCGCCTACCGCAAATTATCATCACTGACAACGGCAAAGAGTTTCACAGTATCTACTTTGAAAGCCTATTAGCTTGGTTTGAATGCACACTCAAACATCGACCGCCAGCAGCATCGCGATTTAGTGGAGTTTGCGAACGATTATTTGGCACTGCCAACACCCAGTTTCTCTACAATCTGACAGGGAATACCCAAATCACAAAAAACGTTAGGTTAGTCACCAAATCATTCAATCCCCAAAATTTGGCAGTGTGGACTTTAGGTAGTTTGTACCAGTATTTATGCCAATGGGCTTACTCAGAGTACGATACCACCCCACATCCAGCTTTGGGAGTTTCCCCTCAGTCAGCTTTTACAACGGGGTTAGCAGAATACGGCAATCGTTCCCATCGACAAATTTGTAATGACGAAAACTGGAAACTATTAACCTTACCAAGTACACCCAAAGGGCAAGTCAAAGTTCATCCCAGCCAAGGGGTACAAATCCGAGGTATTCGCTACTGGTCTAATACCTTTAAAGATCCAGAAATTCATCACACCTATGTCAATATCAGATACGACCCATTTGATGCTGGTACTGCCTATGCCTATGTCCGAGGTCAATGGGTTAAATGTATTAGCGAATATTATTCCATCCTGAAAGGGCGCTCAGAAAAAGAGATTTGGTTAGCCACCGCCGAGTTACAAAAACGGCAGCAAAATCATCAAAAGCAATTCTTAGTTAGAGCCCAAAAGTTAGCGGAATTTTTAGCCAGTGCAGAGGCAGAAGAAGTTCTACTCTCACAACGGCTGATGGATGCTCAGATGACGGAAGTTTTCCGAGTAATTGATTATGGAATTGTGACCACTCAAATTGATAGCCAATCGCCAGAATTAGAAGTCATCTGCCCTGCAACTCAAGAGAGTTCTTCACCCTTCCAACCCAGCACCAATAGTCTCTCGATTAATCCCAAAGAACTCCAACTTTTTGACTCTTATTAATCATGTCTTATCCCCAACAATTTCCAGCATCTCTACTGACACAATCTCAAGCAGAGAGATTGGCTTACTTTGATAACTATACGATGGCACATCCCCGCTTAGACGAAGCCGTTAATTTACTCAAATTGCTAGTTAAGGAGTCGGGAGAATCGCGGGTGATTTTTATTTACGGGCCGACTGGAGTTGGAAAAACAACCCTGCGACTGATAATTGAAAAATGGTTGATTGAGTCAACGTTACCGGAACTAGAAGCTGACCCAGGTCGCTTACCAGTTGCTAGTGTTGAAGCCGTAGTCCAAAAATCTGGGCTGTTTAACTCCAAAGACCATATTAAACGCTGTTTATTTGCTCTCAATGAACCCTTGATTGACCAGAAAATAGACTATGGTACAAGAGGAATCTATCGGAATAATAACGGCCAAGTTGTCATCGAATCTAAAGTCATTGAAACTGACTTAGGCTGGGCATTAGAACAAGCTTTAAAACATCGAAAACCAAAGATATTTTTTATTGATGAAGCCCATCATCTACTGATGGTTGCCAGTGGGCGAAAACTAACAGATTTACCAGAAGCGATTAAGTCCTTGGCTAACCGTACCGAGGTAGTTCACGGGTTAGTTGGGACTTACGAATTACTCACCCTTCACGATATCGGCGACCAATTAAGCAGACGTAGTGTTTACGTACATTTTCCTCGATATCGTGCTGAGGTCAAAGAAGATAGAGAGATATTCCAAAGCGTAGTTTGGGGGTTTCAATTACATCTGCCATTGCCAGAAGTGCCAGATTTATTATCAAATTGGGATTATTGCTATGAACGGAGTCTGGGATGTGTAGGTATTCTTAAGAATTGGTTGAGAAATGCACTGGCAGATGCGATAGCAGAAGGTGCTGTTACTGTTGGGAAAAAACATTTAGAACGACGAGCTTTAGGAGTTGCTCAATGCCGGAATATCCTCAAGAAAATTAAGGAAGGTGAGAGCAACCATGCTCTTCTTGAAGCAGAAGTCGAACAACTGCGTACAGAACTGGGGTTGTCAGTAATCTCAGTCCAGAGTAAGTCAGATTCAAAGCTATTTCCAGAGTTTCATTCTGGCAATAATTTAATCAGAAAAAGATCAAAAAAAGTGGGACAACCCAAACCAAAACGGCATCAAGTAGGAGTTAAATAATATGGTAAAGTCCCAACTTACTCTTTATCCATCTTGGAATGTGCAACGACCTGCGATTCCTCCTAGAAGCCGTTTTTATCATTTAGAACCGATTGGTGTTGGCACCCCTTATGTAGAAAGCTTAGCGGGTTACTTAATTCGACTCGCTCAAGAACATTGCGTTAACGTCGGACAATTAATTCTGGCTGAAATTGCGCCCATAATTAGGAGAGAAAAAAACCAATCATCGGTTCAAGTTGAGAGCATCAGTAAAGTATGTGGCATTGACAGAGATAGAACTGCACTAAATGGCATGGGGTTGATGGCAGTTAATCTGGTGATGGCTTTAGAAGCTCTCACCGGAGGGAAAGATTTGCGTTGTCTTACTTTACTGCCGTTGGCTGAAATTGTTTCTAAAAGAGGTTTGCTACGTCCAGTTCGTGCTTGGTGTCCTATTTGTTATCAAGAGTGGCTAAATAGTGACCATAGTATCTACGAACCGCTTCTATGGTCAATTAAAATTATTGAGGAATGTCCCTACCACCATCATCGCCTACTCTCCAAGTGTCCTCACTGTCATCAGCAGCAGCTGGTTTTGTGTAGAAACTCGCGACCTGGATACTGTAATAAATGTAGTCATTGGCTGGGACAACGCTCAACGAAAAAAGTTGTTCCTGGCTTAAGGAAAGCAGAAATATTCGATAATCACTCTTCTTATATACTCAATAACATTCAAGAGTTAATTCGAGCGACATCTAGTCATAAGCTGCCAGCACAATCCTATATAGTTCAGCAAATATTTTCTCGTTATATTAATCAAGTTTGTGGAGGGAATGTCACTGCTTTGTCTCGCTTTGTGGGGATTGGCGCGGCAACATTGAGTTGTTGGTATCAGGACGCGACTCTACCGCAGATTGATAAACTATTACAATTTACTGAGCGCTTACAAATCTCCCTAGTGGATTTTTTAACTACTGATATTTTAGCTGCTGATGGCTTGAACCAGGCAGCGATTCTACCCTCTCCACCCTCTCGACTGCGAAAACATTTAAAAAGACTAGATCAGCCAAGAAAGCAAGTTATTCAGTTTGTCCTTGAACAGGTACTTCAGGAGTTTCCACCCCCATCTTTGCAGGATGTTGCACGCCGTCTTAACTATCGTCCTTTAGTTCTGCAATATCATTTTTCGGAGATATGCTCTCTTATTCAACTCAACCATGCTAATTATAGAAAACTTGAACGTCAACAAAGAATTCAACCTGTTTTAGAAGCTGCCTTAGATGAATTTCCACCTCCCTCTTTATTGGAAGTTGTGAGACGGCTAGGCTACAAAAATAATAGCTATTTATATACTTATTTCCCCTCTCTGTCACGTCAGATTACTGGACGCTACAAAGATTATATAAAAGCCTGTGGTATGGAAGAAAGAAACCGCATCAGTCAAGAAATTGAGACTATTGCAAAGGAGATTCACTCACAAGGATATAAGCCGACTCGACGTAGAGTAGCTGAACTCCTCCAAAAGCCTGGTATTATGCTCAATCAGTACGCTCAGGATATTTTGCGCCAAGTACAGCGTTCTCTTGGTTATGAGTGAGTTTTTCTTGGTTAGATATCTTCTGGCATCCCCGATCCAATTGGAAGCATATATTTGCCGGACTTAGTTAGAAGCATAAACCTGCCGTTTCGGCAATCTTATGCTTCCAATGACAGTAATGGTTTGAAGTGCTACTTTGCGGCTGGTGTCAGCTTCGCTATTTCTGCGCCATGAAGCGGCGGTGCGACGGGCGATAGCGAGGAGCGATCGCACGGGAAGTGATGCTGAGCAGGAAGTCCGCAACTATTGGCGGGCGCTTGACCGCGTTGAGGAATTTGCCGAAGCACAAACCCCGATTACAGAAGCATTTATCAAAGAACTACACCGCATTGTCATCGTGCGCGGTCGCGGACGGCGGGGTAGCAAAAGCGAGTATCGCATCACAGAATGTCCGGTGGTGGATACTCTCACGCGGGCGATCGATTACGGGCCACCTGAACCGGGGGACGTACCTGTGCTGATGGGGGAATTAGTCGATTGGCTATCTTCAACAGCCGCCGCCGAATTGTCAGCCCCTATCCGTGCGGCTATCCTCACCCATCGCTTTCTCAGCATCCACCCATTTAATGACGGGAACGGTCGCACGGGACGGCTGTTGGCTACTGCTGAACTGTGGCGTTCCGGCTACCGAATGCGGGGGTTTTTCTCCTTTGACGAGTATTTTAATGCCGATCGCGATCGCTATTACCGTTCTTTGCAGATGGGGCTGCCGGTGAACTTCTACGAAGGCCGTCACGACCCTGACCACACGCCCTGGTTGCTTTATTTTGTTGAGACGATGGCCTGTGCAGCCGATGAACTGCAACTCAAAGCCAAATCTCTCTATCAAGGCGCTGCTGCTGATGCACCACCCTGGGAAGAGCTATCGCGTCGTTCTCAGCAACTCCTCACCCGACTTTTAGCAAGGGTTCTGGATGGAGTCGAAAACCCCTTTGTTATTAGTGTTTCAGATGTTGCGTCCTGGTTTGAGGTTTCGGACAAAACGGCTCGTGAATGGCTGCAAGAGTGGACTGCTGGTGGTTTGATTTATCCGATTTTGGCGGGTTCTGGGGCAAGAGTCCGCAGTTACGCACTGGTGGAGGAGTGGATCTCTGCTTGCTTCAAAATAAGGGAATCAGTTTCGGAAAATAGCGGAAGTTAATTTTGGCATTTTGCCCCTAATTTCAGGCAGTCGTTACCAATTTGCAAGAATTTTAGCTGTTATGACCCCAAAAATAACGGAAGTAGGTTCGGAAAAATAAGGTCTATTTAGCCGGGGGTCGGCGGTGATCTCGCTTGCCTGGGTTCAGGACGGTATTGCTTTGATGCTCTCAAAGGGTCAAAATCAAGAGTATGAGTGAAAAAACAGTGAGACATATTTTAGGTCTATCGGGAGGAAAAGACAGCACAGCCTTGGCTGTCTTGCTGCACAAAGAGATTCCAGAGATGGAATATTTCTTCTGCGACACGCATAAGGAACTACCAGAAACCTACGAATATCTCGATCGGATCAAGGCGCGTCTAGGCATCAAAATCCATTACCTCGCAGCAGAGCGGGGATTCGATCATTGGCTTGATGTCTATGGAGGAACACTTCCTTCACCCAAGATGCGCTGGTGTACGGTGCAAATGAAGATTAAGCCTCTGGAGCAGTTTGTAGGTGATGATGAAGCCATCAGCTATGTTGGCATCCGGGCAGACGAAAATCGTGATGGGTATATCTCCACTAAGAAAAATATCAAACCTGTCTTTCCATTCAAAGAACGAGGGTTGGTTAAGGCGGATATCATTTGTTTACTTGAAGACACCGGAATTGGACTGCCAGACTACTACCGCTGGCGCAGCCGGTCTGGTTGTTTTTTCTGTTTTTTCCAGCGCAAATATGAGTGGATAATGCTGGCACAGGAGCATCCTGATAAATTTGCTGAGGCGGTTAAATATGAGCAGGATCATAAGGATGGCAGGCAATACACATGGAATGAAGGTGAGACATTGCTACAACTACTTGAGCGTAAAGATGAGATTCTTGCTGAACATGAGAGGGCAATGATTAAGCATGAACAGATGATGGCTGAAAAAAAGAAATCAGCTCCTAATCTTCCATTAGCAGAGGTACTAGATTCAGTTTTGGAAGAGGAAGATGATGAATTGCCTTGCTTGGCTTGTCATTTATAAATTATCAATTCGTTAACAACTAATTTATAAATTTTCTTAATAATTATCAAGGACACGGATTAAATTTCTAGAGGGAGGAAACATGAGCGTCGATATATCCCAGGCTTTTATCACTTCAAGCGAGACGATATCTGATTTCTTTCAGCGTCCTGGAGTTGGATACTATATTCCCTTGTATCAGCGACCCTATAGCTGGGATACAGAAAATATCGACCAGTTAATGTCTGATATCTGCCGTGGAGTTGATGCTCTTCTCAGCAATGACAAGAATATACATTTTCTCGGAACAGTTATTCTTGTTAAAGAATCTAATCCTTTTGTCAATATTAATCCCCAAGATCGGAAAGCATTACCACCTACAATTTACAATGTAATTGATGGACAACAGAGAATATCAACAATTACTTTGCTAGCTTGTCTGCTTTACCAACGATTAGAACTAATTGGTGAAAAATTGCCTAACGATAATAGCGATACGGCTGGTTTAAAGGAAGCCATTGATACCTATTTAGCAACTCTTATGGAAATCTTTTCGGTTGACCTGCGACGAGGTTCACCCCCTCGAAAACCAATAATCATTCGTGGTGCAGTCGATGGGTGGACTTTTGATAGAGATGACAAAAACAACTACAAATCTCAAGTTTCGTATTTTATAGCATCTTTTATCCGCGCTATTACAGACAAATCAGAATTCCCACAGCTTCCGCCAACAGGTTCGTCATTCGGAAAAAACATCAGGAAAATGAACTCATGGCTGAAAGATGTTGAAAAAGCTTACGAACCAGATTCAGATGATGAAGAATTTCCTCCCGCCTGGGAAATACTAACCAAGATGTCTCAAGTAGACTTATGGAGCTACGAACGACCAGAGTTGATATCTATAGTTGAGAATCGTAGTAACCCTATCTCTAGTCTTGAAAAACAAGTATGTTCTCTCGTACAGCTTTTTGCCTTTTGTCATTATCTGCTTCAACGCTGCTGTTTTACATTGAATGAGCCAGTTTCAGAGGATTGGGCGTTTGATATGTTTCAATCGCTCAATGCTACAGGAACACCCCTGACGGCACTTGAAACCTTCAAGCCATTAGTGGTCAATTTTGTTAGCTCAAGTAGTGGAGGATTCAAAGGCTCAAAATCTGAAGGTTATTTTGAGCAAGTGGACGAACTGCTAAGTTCTGCACGCAGCGCTTCCAGTAAAAATAAGCTTACAAACGACTACCTCACCCTATTTGCCTTGACACATGATGGCACAAAACTACCTACCCAGTTCAGCGCACAGAGAAGGTGGTTGACTGAAAAGTACAACGGATGTACATCTATTACAGAGCGAGAAGAGTTCATCCGCAGGATGAGTGACCTCGCTGCATATTTAGTGAACGCAGTCAAGTTTGAGCCGAATAAACTTATCGCTATACCTAAAACAGAGGGAGTATCGGAGCCACACAGAAAGCAGGCAGCACTCTGTATCTTGTACCTTAAGGATGCAGGACATAAAATGGCAAACGCAATCCTGAGTCGCTTCTACGCTCTTGCTATACGTGGGGAATCTAATGCAGATAACGAGTTCGTTGCGGATAACGAGTTCGTTTATGCTTGTAAAGCTGTTGCAGCTTTCTTCACGCTTTGGCGGTCAGCGTTGTCGAACACAGGTCTTGATGACGTATATAGAAAGTTGCTTCGCGAGCAAATGTCATGGGAAAAAGGTAATACGGCGCTGACTGTCACTAATCTCAAGGCCTACTTCAGGAATATCCTTAACGAGAAAGGAATAGGGAGTAAAAATGACTGGAAGAATAAGGCAACGCAGTATCTAAAATACGATAATGCAAAAACAGTTTGCAGATTTGCACTCTTTGTCACAGCACACGACACAATTTCAGATCCAACACATCCAGGTCTGATGAAAATTGGGACATCTGGCTCATCTCCATCATATTTAGAACCGACTCAATGGCTCTCTAGCGATTTCAAGAGTATTGAACACGTAGCACCTCAAAAACCCGAACTGTCACCAGGAAATAATTGGGACACGGCTCTATATGGAAACAATGATGACTATGAGCAAATTGGCAACCTAACCCTACTTCCTGGAGAGATTAATAGTTCGGCAGGGAATAAACGCTGGATTGAAAAATGGATTTACTATCGGCATTTAGCGGAAACAGATCCTAATAATTTGACTGCCTTAAAGCAGGAAGCCGAAAACAATGGGGTGAACTTGAAAGAAACCACAATTAATTTATTAAAGAATACGTCGCACAAACATCACATTTTGCCTATCGTGCAATTAGGAGCAACAGGGCGATGGGATAAGTCTTTTGTAGACAAGAGAACTGAGCGTATCTGCGACATTCTTTGGGAGCGTCTCAATGCTTGGCTGACTTAATTGTAAATAACTATCAGACAAAGAGGAGTGTCAGTTGAATTATGCTATTTCTATCATAATTCGCTTATACTCAGGATCTAATTCAGCAAGCTGATCGCGGACAGTTTGCCGCAAAGAAGCAGCCGGACGCAAGCAATACTCCACTAACTCATCGTGACTTACCTGCAAATCAGGAAACAAAAGCTTAAGATAACCAGCAGCTAATCGCTCAATGGCATTGCGATCGCGCACATCCTTCGTTCCCAAAATTTGCCCATAAGTCGTCACATATTCAGTATAACCAGCCCGATCGCGCAGACCGTGAAGAACTTCCCCTAAAAAATCCGCCTTGAATCCAATATTATTAGAAATAGCCGTGTCTTGAATTCTGGGCAACTTCCAACCCGGTAGGATACCGTGAATGCGATCGATAAAAGCAGTCTCCCGCAAAAAATCAGGCAAATTCAAAAAAAGATTGCTGAACTTGGGTTGTCCGTCAGCATCTAATGGAATATTAGCCAACATCACAATACCCGCCGTAGCAGAAGATTGCTGCTTACCCCCCCGTGAAAAACGTCCCGATTCTAAATAGTCTTTAAGCACACCAACAATCTCACCCGGATTATCAAAAGAAAGCGTTTGCGCCTCGTCAAAAACAACTACATTAAACTGTGTCAACAGACCTGATTGATTAGTAGCATTATTGTGAAATAACACCGCTGCCGTAACTTTTCCCCCTGATATTAAACGCACATAACGCGATAGATTTAGGTAGACAAAAGATTTGCCAGTACCCTTCGGAGCTAACTCAATTAAATTGACCCGCTCTTGAACAATAGGAATCAAGCGCGTAATCAATAACATTTGCTGTTCAGGTGAATAAAAATTAGGATTGTAACCCATACTACTTACTAGCAAATCCCGCCACTCAGCCAAAGTAAAATGCTGCCGCTGCTCGCAAAAAAGCTCTAAATCAATACTAGCAGCTTGCATCGGACGAAAATCAACCATGTGAATGCGTCCCGGCAAGCGCATAACTTCATCAGGGGGCTGATACTCTAGTTTTCCTACACCCCAAACACCACTTCCCAACAACAACGGATAGGTTTCAACAATGTGAGATTTAACTCCGGCTTTTTTTTCATCTAAGCAAGGTATTTTTAAAATTAAATCGTTAGTTTGCAAGTTAACTTCGACACTGTACTCATCCAGAATTAAAAGTGAATCCCCTTGCTGCAATTTGGCTTTTAAACGCTCCTTTTGGTCTTTGGGTGGCAGATGTTTGTTAATAAAATCTTGCATCTGCTGACGCGCTGAGTCATCTAAATTACCGTCTGAAACATGGCGGGATACAATCCACTCAGTGACATAGGCAGGAATACTGCGTAAGCCCAGCCCAGCTTTGCGTACCAAGCCTTTATTTACACAAACTTCGCTGTAGTAGTGGAGTCCGATATCTTCAAACGTTAGTGTCATTGCTAGTTCCCAAAAGAATTAAACTAATAAATATAAGCCAATAAGTTATTCTGTAAACTATTATCAAATATTGTCAAACAGCTCATCTACCTGGCTAACTTGAAAACGCTTAATAGGCACTTCTCTTTGACCGCTGAATTGCCAACTTTGCCCCCCTACCTCGCAATTGAGTAACCACTCTAAGAGTTCAGAACGACCTTTACTATTTGCTATTGAAACCTTGAGTTCTGCAATAGAAGAATCTGAATATGCTGGTATTGTGTTCCAGGTTGCTTGAGTGCCTGTAAATGTTAGTCTAACTGTCTTCAAGGGAACTGAGTTAGGATTTACCAGCGTCACCCGCAGGGTACTTGCCTGATTTGGTGTCAAATATCCCTCTACCTTGATAATAGGTTGTACGACCAGAATGGGTGTCGGCTGTAATTCAATCCAGGCCACAACTGTCTCTTCAGGAGTTGCGCCACCGTGCGTCCAGCCGCCGGGTCTGCGTTCTACTGCGGCGTAACTTTTGGGAATGAGAAAATCGTAAGGCAGATTGTATGCGTCTTTTGAGAGATAATACCAATCCTGCTCAAGATAGCGTAGGTCATCGGCTGATAGGGTTTTATCAATAGCACAGCAACGAGTTCCTTGATAAATGCTTTGTGTAGTGCCTTCTGGGGTGTTATCATCATTAAATTCAAAGGCAATTTTGGGAACTTTTTTTACAGAGCATTGAGGTGGTAAAAGCGTACTACCGTGATCGCTAATCACAAAACCTACTGCTTTGAAACCTTGCTTGAGACATTGCTGAAAACTTTGATTAGCTAAACGTGCTATCAGGTTTAGATGACCGTCAACACTCTCATCATCAGTGAAACTGCTGCTGTGGTGGTTTTGCTCATCGAGGGCATTGTAAAGTAAAGCATAGATACCTGGTTTGGCATCTGCTACGAATGCCATTTCCATATCTGATGGTTGGGTGTACACAAGAACACTTACTTTTTCACAACCAAGCCTAGTTTTCAAAAGCTGTGAAATCGGCTTGTTTGTGTTCGTTTTGTCAAAATATCCCTGCACGATAGCTCGCTTAGAAATAGATGTCACTGAAGGCAATCCTGACAAGGTTGGACATATTTCTGGGACTCCCATACCACTCTCCGCACAAATAGCCGAAAGTTTTTTTCCCTGCCACCAAGTCAACCCATCAACAATAAACCACAATACAACATCTGCTTGCTTCGAGTCAATTAATTCTTGAATTCGGCTTAGCTGATTCGTGACAATTGAAGCATTAGGATTAAATTGTAATTCTGGATATTTCCCGACCAGCCAATCCGCAAAACGATTAGCTAAATCAATTTGAAGGTCACGGGGTTGACGGTTGCGAATTATCCAACTAAAGTATGGCATATATTCAACCGTCGCCCAATTAAGCCATTCCTCGGTAGACCAATTCCCATCAGATATCTGAGGTAAAGGCGGACGAACTAGGGATTCCAGTCTTCTTAACACATTCCTAGCTTCTGAAAAGAGAGAAAATCGATGCCTAATGAGGTCAATAATTGGAAGAGTTAGCAGGCTTATATTTTTTTGCGCCCATTGCTCGACAATACTTAGTTCAACATCAGCTAGTCCAGACATCCATTTAACAGCTACTATCATCGCTTCTGGAGTCGGGTTTCTTGCAAGCCACGAACTCCAGAAGCACTTTAAATCTGCTTCATATTTCCTCAACAAATCCCGGCATAAGTTAAGATGGCGATCGCAGTCTTCTATTGAGGCACATTCAAATTGCTGACGAAGAGTAAAACTGCTCGGATAAGCTTTTAAAGCCCAACGCAAAAGAACTGCCTCCCCAGCCTGCTGCCAGCTATCTTGCCCCATACATTGAAGAAAAATATTATAGCGATTATCAGCATCTATCCATTGATTTAATCTGGCTTTTGCCAGTGTCATTAATGACACTGGAATTTGCCCTTTCTGTACAGCCCATACTGATAAATCGGCTAAATGACCTTGATATAAATTCGTGGTTCTCCAAATCGGATCAATGAGTTGACCTATAATCCAGCCAGAGGGGTCAGTTGCCGCTGCAAAATCTGGCTTTGGTAGATTGAGTAGCTGCAAATCTTGAATAGCAGCATCGTCTAATTCAGAGGGGAGTGCAAAATCAAACTTTTGTCGGAAGCGATCGCGCAAATCGATCTCTTCCCAACGCACAACCTGCAAATCATAGTCACGCATATCCTCTAGCCACTGAGCTAGAATGCGAGACTGTACATAAACAGTGTAATCCCGATCTTGAGCGTCTAGGGCGCGACGCAAACGCTGTCTTAAAGGAATATAATCTTGAATTTTGTTGACAACCCAAGTGTAGTTATCTGTTTCAATCTGCTGCGTGCAGTAAAAATCACAGTAAATAGTAATCATTGCGGATCGTACTCCTCCTTCAATCGCTGCCACAAAGCATACTGTTCTTGTGGAGAAATACTTTCAAAAATTGTCTGGATTTGGGTAAATGCTTGCTCTACCGCACCATTAGTATCAGCACCATTATTGAGTTCTTTGACAACACTTGCATCACCTATAGATGAAGACTCAGATGCTCTAGTTATAGTTTTATTGGTGGTAGTGGAATAGTTGGTTGTAGCCCTAGCTGTGGTGGTTGTGCCAGTTGCAGAGCTTTTGGCTAGGCTGCCCGATTTTGTAGAAGCAGGGCTACTTGTAGCAGTTTTTGAGCTTTTTGAACTCGCAGGGCTTTTTGTTGGGTTAACTGGCGAGGTTGTAGCAATTGTAGAGGGTGTAGGAGTTATTGGTGATGACCGTCCCAACTCTTCTGCTTTTGCTTCGGCAGCCGTTTTTGCTTCAGACAGACGTTGCAAATATTCATCTCTGGTACTAATGGCTGGCCACCCGTCAAAAGGTAGCAGTCCCCATCGAGATGCCAGTGCATTTAAAAAAGCCTGTTCAAAATTGTGTGGGTCATCATCTATAACATCCAAAAGGTCGCGTGCATCTGGATTTCCTGCTAAATCTGTACAGCGTAATACACCGACTGATTGCTTTCGCCAATTCTGCGCTGCTTTCAAGGCATCATCCCAATCCTTCGGCTGATTTGTTAACCCGAAGTGCTGACCCACTTGCCACGCCATGTGAGCTTTAAATTTTTTAGAGAATTTACTTAAGTGCTTGCAAGCATTTTCTAGGACTGTGAAAGTGATATCCAGTTGTATTTTAGTCCATTGTAAACTATCAGAAGAAAGCCCTAAAAGAATCGGCAGACTATTAATTAAAGCCTCTGCCGTTTCTGGAGCCGTAGGTAGAGAAGCAACTTTCATTAGTGCTACGGATGCAGAAATAGTCTCTGAGGTAACGTCTTCTAGGATACTAGCTAGCTCATCCTCAGAAGCTCGTCGGCCAGCAAAAGAAATGTCATTTGTCCATTGCCGGAGTAGTTCCGCAATCTGGTTGCGTAAAGAGGCGGTTTCACCAGGTTGGTTACGAACCTGACCCCGACCTGGATACAAAGCCCGTTCTACCAGTCCGCGTAGAAACTGACGCTGTGTATCCGTCAAAGGCTGGTAGCGTACCACATACTTTGTCGGCAACTCGACCATTTCGATGATGTTTTTCCCAATAACATCAATGGGGCGCTCGCCTGTTGCTGTTGTGGTGTAAATTTCCAAATAATCTCGATTGAAACGATAGAAAGCCGCAGTAAACAGTTGTAAAACAGACGGATATAATCCGTAAGGACGACTAGCAAGTGTATTCACTATTTGCAACCAAGGAGTGCCTTGCCGCAATTGAGCGTCTAACAAAAGCCATACAACATTACTGTTCTTTTGCTGATTTGTAGGAACGCATAAGTCGTAGGTGGCATAGCCTCCTGTCTGCTTAACTTTATTAATTAATCCTAATTCAACTGCTCCATCTAAGACGATAGCCTCTTCTGCTGTTTTTTTGCCTCCTTTTTTATCTGGAATCTGGAAAGGTGCTTGCAAAATTTTATCAAGTACATTTTCTACATATTTTGACTTGCCACTGGGCTTGAGGTGCTGGCGAATTCTGTGCGCTGGCGTTGCTGAAAAGACATCCTCCATAACTTTTTTAGCCAACAGGTGGAGATGACCATGTGTATTGAGTGGTATCGTGCGTCCACCCCAAAACCACTCAAAATTTGAAGGTTGCTCAAATAATCGCAACGCCTGCTCAAATGCTGTAATATAATCTTTTCCTACTAACCCAGAATCGATGAGAAGTTCCTGATAGTCGGGAGTTTTATAGTTTTCACTTTCTCGTAATTCTTCCAAAGCTCGTTTGCGCTTGAATCGTACAATTAAATCAGTAGGATTTCGAGGTACAGCTACAACTAACTGGTCATGCTGACGGGTTAATTGTAAAGCTGTAGAGCGTGCCTGCTCTAACTCTGACTCCGAGGCAGCAACCACATACCACAATGAGCCATCATTTTCTTGTAGAGATTGGGTTAAAGATACTGGACTTGAGAGTTCAGCAGGGCTAACAAATTGGGTAATGAGATGGCGATCGCTTCCACGCTCTTTATTGTAATCTTGCGCCTCAACATCATTAAGCTTGTGAAGACTACTATTGAGAAAGGCTATAGGCGATTGCCTATTATCTCCTTGAGCCTTACGGTCAATCTGACTCCGCAGTTCTAGCGGATTTGCACGCCCCGGTTTAACTAATTGGTAATGTCCGCTTTGCGAAGGATAAGCAATCCCAACTTGTTCTAGTTGACTAAGTGCAGCAGCTACCTCTGGCATTTTTGAAGTAGATAAACCGAGGGCGTGGCGTAGTAATTCGAGATCGGCACGCAAATTAGTTAAACCGCTAGCCACATCCAACATCACCAATGCACGCAGTAAACGCCCCTCTATACCAGTTTCTATTTGTTGCGCTGAAAGAGTTTGGCTGGCATCTTGATACGCTTTTAGTAAATCTGGACGCTTTTCTGTTAAGTTGCTCTCAAAATATTCAAATAATTTATCTAGCGATAATAACGATATCCAACCATTTAAAGCATCACCATTAGCCTCTTGGATGAAATGATTTAACCCGCGCTCTGCATCCCAGATAAAACTAAACATTGTCCGTTCGTTTTGTGCCAGGACTGCATTCAATCTCGACAAGCAATAAGTGGCTAGAGGATGCAATGGGAAACACCCTTGAACTATCGTCTTTTGCACCCATTCACGGTCGGTTTTTCCAGTAGCACGACTGCCCCACAAGCGCATAGCTAGTGTGAGTAAGTCATCTCGTTGTTTCTCCGCATTGTCGAACAGACGATCGGTCGATATGAGTTTAGCAATAGAGGCACCAATCAATTCTTCCGTGTTTAGAGAGCGCAGTTCATGTTGGCTAAAACGTCCCCCACTGCGTTCTAATGCCGCCTGTGCCACCTGGGTACTGCCCTGAGCGCTAGCAAAACTTTGCAAGCTAACCACATAAAAATGAAGTTGATTTTCTCTCGAACGGACGGCTGCTTCTGCTAAATTATCGATGCCCTTGCTATCGGCTGCCGTTGATGACTCCCCTAGTTTCTGAAGCAAATGAGTAAACTCGTCCGCGATCGCAAAAATGCCACTATACTCACCGTTTGCTACAATCTTTTTTGCCACCTCAGCAAAAGCTTCCGATGGTCTTTGGATAACAGCAGTAGGCTGAAATGGCGTACCGGAAGCTTTATGTGCAGCAGGGCGAAACCTATCCAAAGCTGAGTCACCTCGCGAACTTTTCAAGTCAGACTTTAGTTGATTTAAGGTGCGCCCAGAATCCTTTTCCAAAACTTCTGACAACCGCTTAATTGTTTCAGGATAACCCACTTCCCATTCTTCTATCTGCTTCAAAGCGGCTTGATAATAAGTATTTGCTAACAAACTTTCTAAATTTTGAGCTTTAAGAGAATCAGCTAATCCAGTCAATACAAAACTGCTGAAAGTAACAGCAGTATCAGCTTGCAGCAGCACCAGCAAAAAGGGCGGTTTTCCCAGACGAGCTTTGTATATAGCTTCAGCTTGGGCATGATTGAGATGGCGCAAACGTTCAAAGAAAGGAGCTAAAAGAGGGTCGTCCGATGAACGAGTCACATAGTTAGCAATCATCAACATCAGGTCGGATTTTCCCGTGCCATAAGTACCGACAAACGAACGGGCGCGTTGCTCCGAATTGGGTTGCAGACTATCCCTAAGACTCATAAAGATATCAAGAATCTCTTGAGTGGGAATGTAGCTTTCAACGAAGTGGCGGTTAAGTTGCTCGTCAAAAAAATCACCAGGCAGTTGTACAGAGGGTTTAAATCCACCTTGAACCTCGACTAACTCCCGCATTTTTCGTGTCATAGCTGCACCTCTTCAGGCATCTCAAATATGTGATTCATCTCAGGTATTATTTTTAATAATTGTTGAGTTGTGCGCTTTCTAGTCACTAAAACGACACCTATCGGCAAACGAGTAGCACGTCCTACCTGCTTAAAAAATACCTCTTGCTGTTCCCAATTCCACAAACTTAACAAGGGTTCAATCTCGTCAATGGCGATTATTTCAGGTGCTACCTTGTTATCTATTAAGTTTTTTATAGTTCCCAAAAAATCTTCGGGATGATAACTTTCTTCGCGTCCAATCAAACTGTCTAAAAAACCTGGTTCTAGTGTGAAATCTATGTATCTCCAGCTAGTACGCTGACAGACGGTGCGGCTGAGCAATGTCTTGCCAGAACGAGGCTTCCCGACAACCCACAAAACTCGGTATCGAGCTTGTTCTCGACAGACAATGCGAATGCGCTCTTCAAGGGTCAGAACGAGACCTTCAAAGTTCATTGTTGTTTGTAGTAACGTTCTAGCAAGGTTGGCGGTGAATCGATATACAGTCGGTTAACTGGCTCGTGTTGCGTTTCAGAAAAGCTTAAATAGCCAAGGCCCGCCAGTTCGCCCACGAACTGCCGGATCTGTCGGTCATCCGTTTGACACAGATGCCCAAGACTACCTTCCTCTTTGCACAACTGCACGAAACGCAGGGTATTCGTATGATTGTAGTGGCGATGCCACCAGTCACACAAGAGATAACCCACTACTAGGATGTGCGGCCAATTGGGAGAACCTACGCTCAGGGTGGTTTTTTGCTTCATTAAAATCCCCAATTTGCTCAATCCTTGGGGACGAATGTAGGTACTGAGAGCACAAGAAGGATCTTTGCTGAGAGCGGAACGATTATTAACTTCACCCATGACGCTGGCAAAATAGGAACTAAATTGCTCAGGAGTGAAGGTCAAACCGGGTGAGAGGAATTCATTAATGAGAATGCGCCATGCCTCAGAACACTCAGTGTGTTTGGTGGACAGGTAATAATGCAGTACCCACTGCGTCCCCAAGTCGGTCAGAGTTGGATCGTATTTACTAGCCAATTGACCAAAGGATGTTAGTTCGTAGGTTAGTGTCCGCTGTCGCTGTTCGCCAGAGTGAAGGGTTGCCAAACCCGTATGACGTAGCCATGCCGAAAAACCCTCGGCAACGGGGCGATTAACACCCATACACTGAGCTAAGGCATCATGGCCCTGTTCAGACTGAGCCTGCACGCACTGTAAAGCCGTGCTGAGACGTTTCAGATCGAGGTTGAAGTTTTGGTAAAAACCTATTGTCTTGGCCAAGGGTTACATCCACGCACTTAATGCTTTATTTTAAAAGATAGTGGGTATTTAGTAGCCTTAACGAAAGATGCCCCAAGCAAACTTTGCCACCCAAATAGCTGCCCAGCGATCAGATGCAAGCTTTGCAGAATCCTTACTCTGCCAAGCGATCGGATGCAAGCTTTGCAGAACCCTTACTCTGCTAAGCACTGAGCGCAGCAAGTAGTCGGACGCGCCAAAAAGATTCTGCACTAAAAGCGGGTCTAAGATTAGGGTTTTTAAGCATCATTCTACCCTTGAAATTTCTTTATAACCCTTACTCAAGCGTGAAAATCATAAAGTAGCTTGAAGCGTGAAAGATATACAAACTAAAAGTTATCCCATATACCTCGATTACCATTCAACAACTCCAGTTGATAGTCGGGTTGCGAAGTTGATGCTGCATTACATGACAACAGCATTCGGTAATGCCAGTAGCATTGACCATACTTATGGGGATGAAGCCGAAAGAGCTGTGTCCCAGGCAGCAAGGCACATCGCTCAATTAGTTGGAGCTTCACCTAAAGAAGTAACTTTCACTTCGGGAGCTACTGAGAGCATTAACCTGGCAATTCAAGGCAGCATAGCTGCTGAAAACAGTTCTCAAACAAAAGTTCGGATTGCTATATTGCCTGTTGAACACAAAGCTGTTTTAGATCCTTGTTATGCCTTAGATAAAAAGGGATTAGCTGAGGTTTTAGTGCTGCGTGTTGACTCCAAAGGCAGCCTTTGCCTAGAGCATCTTGAACAAGTTTGCGCGTCGGGGCTGTCGCTGCTCTGCGTTATGGCAGCTAACAACGAAATTGGTAATATTTATCCGCTCCGAGAAGTGGGAAGCATCGCTCAAAAATACGGCATTCCTTTTCTGTGCGATGCTTCCCAAGCTGTGGGGAAAATACCCATTAATTTTGAAGAGTGGGGAATTACTTACTTGGCTATATCGGCGCATAAACTTTATGGGCCTAAAGGTTCTGGAGCGTTAGTAGTCAGGAAAGGACATCACATAGAGCCAATTTTATTGGGTGGCGGACATCAAAAGGGGTTGAGGTCTGGAACTCTTAATGTTCCTGGTATTGTTGGATTAGGAGAAGCTTGTCGCCTGCGTCAGTTGGAAATGTTCGAGGATGAGAGGGCGATCGCTGTTCTGAGAGACAAATTGCAGAATTTGCTGCTGGAAAAAATTCCTGGTCTAGTTGTTAATGGAGATATCTCTTGTCGTTTAGCTGGCAATCTCCACATTTCTATCCCTGACGTTCCGAATACTGCGATCGTTGCCAGAGTCCGTTCTCAGTTGGCAATCTCCACTGGTGCTGCCTGCACGTCGGGTGTCGAGGCTCCCTCTCATGTCCTGCAAGCTATGCGTCTGCCAGAGTCGCTGATAGAAGGAGCGTTGCGTATAGGTGTTGGTAAATTTACAACATCTTTGGAGATTGAGCAAGCTGCGAAGATTCTTTCTAATGCTGTCAATCAGGCTCGTCAAGCTATGGTAGGAGGAGTTGGGCAGCACATCGGAAGTACAAACTAAATTACTTGACCGAGATGGCTGCGACAGGTTTAACAGGAGCGGCTGCGATCGCAGCAGCTTTAGCATTTCTAGGTAGCCCAGCAGGAATGCTAGGTGTAGGAGACCGCAATCATAATCGCTCAAGACCGCAATCAGGATTTTTTCGAGACCACATTAAATGAAACTGAACCAAAACTTCAGACCAAATTAAACGCCACTCAGACCACATTAAATGCGACCAGACCACAATCATGTAAACGAGACCAAATTAAATACAACCACCAAAACCAGTGCCGCATAGTCAAAGCTGAGGC
>NZ_JARFTR010000100.1 GCF_029167235.1 Kamptonema sp. UHCC 0994
CGGTATCTTAACCGCCTAGAAGGCGGCGTTACGGAGTAATATTGAACAAGTGATAGATATCATCACCACAGATTAACAAGCAGGAAAAATAACACTAAAAATGAGCAACATTAAAATCGTAAATCGCCCAGCGCTCGGAGGCTTAAGTCTACTTACTCTAATTCTCCTATTAATTGGCTGCAAACAAACTGTAGACACAAACAACTATCCCGTAAAGCGAGTCAGTGACGGCGATACTATTACCGTAATAGATGCCCAAAATAAAAATATAACAGTACGCTTTGCCTGCTTAGACGCACCAGAAATTCCTCATTCCCAAAAAGAAAAACAGAGTACAAAAGCTATCGATAAAAATCAATTTATGTGGGGATTAAAAGCACAGCAAAGAATGGAACAGCTAATCAAAAAGGGAGGCGATCGCGTTGTTTTAACTGTAACCGATACTGACCGCTACGGGCGCAAAGTAAGCGAAGTTCGATTACCTGACGGCACTTTTACTCAGGAAGTTTTACTACGCGAAGGACTAGCAATGGTTTACCGTCCCTATCTGAAAAACTGTCCTAGTGCAGATATTGTTCAAAAAGCCGAAGCCGAAGCTAAGAAAAGCCGACGCGGCCTTTGGGGAGATACCAAGTTTGTACCCGCCTGGGAGTTTCGGCGCAACAGCAAATGATTAAAATACTAGATGTGAAAAAAAGTTTCTCTCAACAGAGCAATAGCAGTCAAAAGATGTGGTACGCTCCTGGTAACTCGATGCAATTAAAGGAACATCAATGAAAATCAAACATCTAGTTCTTTCAGGAATAGCTATTCTACTCGGTGCAGCGGTCGTAGGAACTGCTGTTGCTCAACAACTAACTAATGAGCAAAAGACCGTCGTATGCCGGCTAAAAAATGAGGTTGCTCAGCAGAAAGGAAAGGGCAATAAGCTCGTGTTTTTACCGCTTTTAGGAAAGGTTCGCAAGCAAGTTGAAACGCCTTTCAGAGCAACGCTCTATCCTAATATTGAGTATATTTTTGTAGCCGCTTGCGATGAAAATTGCAAGGATTTAAACCTGGCTCTCAAGGATCTAAGCGGCGAGGTAGTCGCTACCAGTGAAAATGTGGATAGTCTCCCGGTTATCACTTTTACTCCCCCATCAGAAAGCGAATATCAAATTGGGGCAAAACCGGGGGAATGCACTACTGCTAAAGGTTGTAACTTTGGGATGGGAATTTTTGCTCCTAGAAGTGCTAATGTACCTAATGCTTCTAAGCTTCCTGATGAATTGGCACAATTTCAAATGTGTCAATAAAGCCAGGGATTACTAGCCCCCCTTTACTTAGGGGGGTGAAAAAAGTAGTCGATAAATAAATCATTTTTCCTTCTTCCTTCTTCATTTTTGCTTCTACTTAGTTGGAAAATAATAATGATCGATCGTTCTGAAATTATAAATAATCCCCAGATTAATCCTAGAGAGCTGCTGGAACTATATCGGAATCAAGAGTATGACCAGCTATCAGAAATATTCCTGCAAGTTCTGGAACATTTTCAGAATAAAACTTATTATAGTTTAGATATTAGTTTGCGATATTTTATTAATGTTTTTGTCAAAAACTTTTTGTATTTATTTACTCAACCTGAATATATTCTCAGCGATCGCCATGTAAATTTATTTATTAAACATAATCTCACGATTTCTAACTTAGTGGCAATTTCTAGCTTTAAAACAACAGATGCGTACCTACAAATTTTAAACGATCAACCCCGAAATTTTGCTAAATTACTAAGCTTATATTCAGCTCGAAATACTATCAAATTTGATAAAAAAGCGCTTTTTAATGCTAATCCTCAATTAGCTTGTCTTTGGTATTCTTGCTTTTGTGAGAGTTACCGCTCTGCGGTTATTAACAAGGAAGCTTACCAAAATCTTAGGGAACACATCACATATATAGATGACAAACTAAGTGATTTTTATAACATAGATGATATTTACTTTGGAGCCAGTTATATAGATGGCAATCGCGACCGTGAAATCAAAAATAGAATCAACCAATCTATTAAAAATAGCCCTTTCGCTACCACTGCACAAATTAACAATAATCCCAAACCTAAAAAAATAGCTGTAATCACTTCTCTCTGGTTTTCTCAGCATTCAGTTTATCGCATTCTCTCTGAGTTTATTGAGTCTTTAAAGGATGAGTAT
The DNA here is from genome assembly GCF_029167235.1 of Kamptonema sp. UHCC 0994. GTDB lineage: Bacteria > Cyanobacteriota > Cyanobacteriia > Cyanobacteriales > Microcoleaceae > Kamptonema. The sequence continues at coordinate 2,187 of NZ_JARFTR010000100.1, forward strand.
GAATTAACTTTAGTCCATCTGGGCGAGATTAGAAATAATATTGATATTGGATTCTTCAAAGAAATTAGATATGTCTATGCTAAAGACGGTTACTTAAATATAGATGCTATCAAAGAAAACGATTTTGCCGCAGTTTTCTATCCCGATATCGGTATGACTGTAGAAAGTATTTTTTTATCTAATTTAAGAATAGCTCCAATTCAGATTTGTGGTCTCGGTCATTCTGTTAGCACCTTCGGATCGGAAATAGATTATTATATCAGCGGAGCCGATGTAGAAATTCCCGAAGGTGCAGAAGCAAACTATTCAGAAAGATTGGTGCTATTACCAGGATTTGGAGCTATTCATAATAGACCTAATTATCAAATTAAAAACATTAAGAAAACTCGCTCAGAATTGATAATCAATAGTCCTTGGTACGCCCAAAAAGTCAATTACAAGTTAGTGTGTTATTTAAAAGAAATAGCAGCACAGTCTCAAAAAAAGATTGTTTTTAGATTTTTTTCTGGGGGTGCATTGACCAGAAAAAATGATTTTCTCCCCTTCGCTACAGATTTACAATCCATCTTGGGTAAAGATTGTGTCGAACTGATTCCAGCTAAACCCTATGATGAATATATGTCCATGATGGAAGAGGGAGATATTTGTATTGAAGCCTGTCATTTTGGCGGCTGCAATACTGTTGCTGATAGCTTGTACTTGAGACAACCTACTGTCACCTTTGAGGGAGACAAATGGTACAGCCGCATTGGTTCTCAAATGCTGCGAACAGTTGGTTTATCAGAGTTAATCGCTCAAACTTCAGAAGAGTACATTTATTTGATATTAAAGCTAATACATGACGACGACTATCGTTTTAAAATACAGGAGAAACTAAATCAAGCAGACTTAAACAGTACAATTTTCAGCGCAGAAAGCAAGATTTATTTCAAAAAAGCTATTGATTTTTTAACGGATAACTCTGCACAACTAAAAGATGAAAACTCAAACAAGCCACTCCGCATTCACTAACCAGCTATGCAGGAAAAATTAGAACTATTAGGAAAAATATTAAGTTAAAGATGGTAGAATTGCAAGCAGTCAAGCAGAGCAGGAACTGGAACTTTGCAAAGACCCCATAGCTGTGCACAGTAGGGGTTTAATTATAGATTATCTTTACCGTTACGCTGTCATCATTTACAATATACATAGCAACCGCTTTTGTAGTTTAAGACACTCGCTCATTGCTGAAGCTCCCTTATTCTATTCCCTTCTTCCCTGAGCATTGTAGCCCCTAGCCCCTAGCTCCTAGCTCCTAGTTCTATATTGCCTTTCTGGTTGATGAGTACCGTGCCGATGCCTTTAACCTCAAACTCGCAAAACCCACTCCAAAACCCTGCTCAAAATGGGTTAAACAGTCTGTTCAACCGCTTAGGTATCAGACAAAAAATTAGCTGCGGGTATGCCCTAGTCATTGGTATTGCCATTATCGGTACTTTGACGGGAAGGGGTATTGAAGGATATTACGAAGAGCAAGTTAGGGAACAATTAGCGACTGACAGAGAAAAAGCAGAAATCTTAACCAGTCTCAATAGTACCATCTGGGAGGTAAGGCTGTATCAAAAACAGCTACCTAGCTTGCTGGCAAAGCCTCCACTTTTCGCGCAGGAAAGCTCTCACTTCCTGTCTCGCGTTGCTGAGATGGCCCAACTGCTCGAACAAGTCCAGTCTTTACCAGATCCTTCAGATCCAAAGATTCAAAAAGATTACAAGCAATTTAAGGATTTGACAGATACTTATCTACAGACAATTAAAGTTTATTCTCAGCAGGTAGAAAGTCTATTACCAAAGATAAAATCATCTAATTTGAAGCCAAAAGAATTGCAAATGGCTCAACAGAATTTGAATGATTTGACTAACAGCGAAGTTGCTTTAAAACTGGATGACTTCTCGCAGCAATCAGCTAAACTTGCGAAGAGCTTTCGCGCCAAGGCAGATTGGGCATTGAAATCTTATGAGAACGCAGAGACGCTGGGAACGATAATTCTAATTAGTAGTCTAGCGCTATCTGCTGCGATCGCGGCGATGTTAGCCGCCTATACTAGCAAAGCAATTGCTCGCCCCTTAGAAGCTACGACAAAAATAGCTCAGCAGGTGAGTGAAGAATCAAATTTTGAGTTGCAAGTACCCATCACTACTTCTGATGAAGTCGGACAGTTAGCGACTTCTCTCAACGAATTAATTCTGCGCGTAGGGGAGTACACAGAAGAATTGCAAGAAGCCAAAATTGCTGCCGAAGCAGCTAACCGCTCTAAAAGTGCATTTTTGGCTAATATGAGTCACGAACTTCGCACGCCGTTAAATGCGATCATTAACTACAGTGAAATGCTGCAAGAAGATGCTCAAGATGCTGGTTATGAAGATTTTCTACCCGATTTAGAAAGAATTCAAACTGCGGGCAAACATTTACTTGATATGATTAGTGATATTCTTGATATTTCTAAGATAGAAGCAGGTCATGTCACCCTTTATTTAGAAAATTTTGATATTGCTAGCATGATTGAAGAAGTTGTGAGTACGGCCCAACCGCTAGTAGAGAAAAAAGGCAATATTTTGGCAATGCAAATTAACGGTGATGTTGGTAGTATGTATGCTGACCAGCCGAAAGTGCGGCAAATACTCCTTAATTTGCTCAGTAACGCGGCTAAATTCACAGAGAAAGGTGTGATTACTATTAGCATTGAAAGAGTTAAAAATGATAAATTTAAGAGTAAAAATAAGAAATATAAACAGGATTATGCTCAAGGTTTAAACTCTAACCCTCAAGTCTTAATTTTTCGCGTGAGCGATACTGGGATTGGGATGACTGAGGAACAATTACAACATATTTTTAAACCTTTCACTCAAGCAGACGCATCGACTACGCGCAAGTACGGCGGGACTGGTTTGGGACTGACAATTAGTCAGCGTTTGTGCCAAATTTTAGGCGGTGAGATCGCAGTGGAAAGTGAGGTAGAACGCGGTTCGACTTTTACCGTTCGGCTCCCGGAACGGGTGAGTATGTGAGAAAAAATATCCAGTCTCTTGAAATCGCGGCTACACAAACAAAGTCCGCCTACGCGGACTAAAATAAAAGTATTAATCTCATAAACCCTCTGTAATCCTAACATTTTCTTAACCTCTACTAATGGCAAAGATTCTAAATCTTTGCTCGCTTTCGGCTTAAACTTAACTTGGTAATTCATCAAACAGTAATTAGCAGCTTTAACGCCGATTGCAACTTTTAGGCGCGACAGTTTACCTTGGGTCTGAGAGGAATTGCGACCAAGGACGGAAATACCTATCTAAAGATAGGGAATACCGATCCGATCGCCTGCGCTTAACTCCTTACAATGACAATTGTACTGGCAATCAATCACTTGCCTCTACATTATAGAGCGCGTTCACTTTAGAAAATTAAAATTTATGCAGCCGAATAACCCAAACCAATTTACAGAAAAAGCCTGGGAAGCGATCGCGCGTACCCCAGAGATCGTTAAGCAAAGCCAACAACAGCAGCTTGAAAGCGAACATTTAATGAAAGCTTTGCTGGAACAAGACGGATTAGCTAACAGCCTCTTCACTAAAGCTGGTATTAACGTGCGCCAGCTACAAGATCGTACTGAAGAATTCATTAACCGCCAGCCTAAAATATCGGGAACTGGTGCTTCTGTCTATCTTGGTCGCAGCTTAGACACCTTACTAGACCATGCTGAATCTCATCGAAAAGAGTACAAAGATGAATTCATTTCGATTGAGCATTTGGTGCTAGCTTATACTCAAGATGACCGCTTTGGCAAAGGTTTATTTCAAGAATTTAAACTAGATGAAGCCAAGCTAAAAAAAATAATTGCCCAAGTTCGGGGGAACCAAAAAGTGAGCGATCAAAATCCAGAAGTTAAATATGAATCACTGGAAAAGTATGGCAGAGACTTAACTGAATTTGCGCGGGAAGGGAAACTCGATCCGGTGATTGGCAGAGATGATGAGATTCGTCGCACGATTCAGATTTTGAGCCGCCGCACGAAAAATAATCCCGTTTTGATTGGCGAACCAGGCGTAGGTAAAACTGCGATCGCAGAAGGCTTGGCTCAGCGAATTATAGCCGGAGATGTGCCTCAATCTCTGAAAGATCGGCGATTAATTGCCTTAGATATGGGAGCTTTAATTGCTGGTGCAAAATTCAGAGGAGAATTTGAAGAACGCCTAAAAGCTGTACTCAAAGAAGTCACCGACTCAAAGGGTTTAATCATTCTATTTATTGATGAAATTCATACCGTTGTCGGTGCGGGTGCGACGCAAGGCGCGATGGATGCTGGTAACTTGCTTAAACCCATGTTAGCGAGGGGTGAATTGCGCTGTATCGGTGCAACTACGCTTGATGAATACCGCAAGTATATTGAAAAAGATGCTGCTTTAGAACGCCGTTTTCAACAAGTCTATATTGACCAACCTACAGTAGAAGATACTATCTCGATTCTGCGGGGTTTGAAGGAGCGTTATGAAGTACATCATGGGGTTAAAATTTCTGACAGTGCTTTAGTTGCGGCGGCGACTTTATCTACTCGATATATTAGCGATCGTTTTCTGCCAGATAAAGCTATTGATTTAGTGGATGAAGCCGCCGCTAAATTGAAAATGGAGATTACTTCTAAGCCGGAAGAACTAGATGAAATCGACCGTAAAATTTTGCAGTTAGAAATGGAGAGGCTATCGCTGCAAAAAGAAAGTGCTCCCGCTTCTATCGAACGTTTAGAAAGGTTAGAAAAAGACCTGTCTAATCTCAAAGAACAACAAGGTGCGCTGAATGGACAATGGCAAGCTGAAAAAGGTGTGATTGGCAATATTCAGAAGATCAAAGAACAGATTGATAAGGTTAATATTGAAATTCTGCAAGCAGAACGAGAATATGACCTTAACCGTGCTGCTGAGTTGAAATATGGCACTTTAACTGAGTTGCAAAAGCAATTAGAAGAGGCGGAAACTAAACTGACAGCGACTCAAACTACAGGTCAAACTTTGCTGCGGGAAGAAGTCACGGAATCTGATATTGCGGAGATTATTTCTAAGTGGACGGGAATTCCGATTAGTAAGTTAGTAGAGTCGGAAATGCAGAAGCTTTTGCACTTGGAAGATGAACTGCACAAACGGGTAATTGGACAAGATGAAGCGGTGACTGCTGTTGCAGATGCAATTCAGCGATCGCGTGCCGGTTTGGCCGATCCAAATCGTCCTGTAGCTAGTTTTATTTTCCTCGGCCCGACGGGTGTTGGTAAGACAGAATTAGCAAAAGCTTTAGCCGCTTATCTGTTCGATACCGAAGACGCAATGGTGCGAATTGATATGTCTGAGTACATGGAGAAACACGCGGTTTCTCGGTTGATTGGTGCGCCTCCGGGCTATGTTGGCTATGATGAAGGTGGACAATTAACTGAGGCAATTCGCCGCCGTCCTTATGCGGTGATCCTATTCGATGAAATCGAAAAAGCTCACCCGGATGTGTTTAATATCATGTTGCAAATTCTGGATGATGGCAGGGTTACTGACGCGCAAGGTCACACGGTAGATTTTAAGAATTCTGTGATTATTATGACATCAAATGTCGGCTCTCAATACATTTTAGATGTGGCCGGAGATGATGAAGAAATGCGTAGTCGGGTGATGGAGGCGATGCGCGGTACTTTCCGCCCAGAATTTCTCAACCGGATTGATGAGACGATCATTTTTCAGGGATTGAGTAAGCAGGAATTGCGGCAGATTGTGAAGTTGCAAATTGGTCGTTTAGACAAGCGGTTAGCCGATCGCAAGATGTCGATCAAATTGTCTGATTCTGCTCTTGATTTCTTGGCAGAAGTGGGGTACGATCCTGTTTATGGTGCGCGTCCTTTAAAACGAGCAATTCAGCGCGAGTTGGAAACGCAAATTGCTAAGAGCATTTTGCGCGGAGATTTCAGCAATGGTGATACGATTTTTGTCGATATTGAGAATGAAAGGTTAGCCTTTAAGCGGTTGGCTGTCGAGTTGTTGGCAACTAAGTAATTTGATGGCGATCGCTCTTTTTTCGGGAGGGCGATCGCTTTCTGATACTAAAAATGGGTCAAATATTGAGTTATAGAAGCTGAGTCTGCTTCGGGTCTGCTGACAAGTCGTGTAGGCGAAGCCAGCGGTAGGCATCGTACCCAGTCAGCAGTGATGACGCTCAAATGTAAACTTATATATACAAACGCCGCAGCGTCGGTTTGAAAGTGAACCGTGCAATCCTAAAATGAAAAACAAATAGCTTTATCCGTTTATTCGTTACATAAGGAAAAAAAGCTCATGGTTCAACGTGGTTCTCAAGTTCGCATTCTCCGCAAAGAGTCCTACTGGTTTCAGGAATTAGGCACCGTTGCCTCCATAGACCAAAGTGGCATTAAATACCCCGTTATCGTTCGCTTTAATAGCGTTAATTATGCCGGTGTCAATACCAACAACTTCGCGACAGCCGAAGTAGTCGAAGTTGCAGGGCCCAAGGCTAAAGGAAAATCGACAGCAGCTTCCGGCGGCAAGCAAACCACCATCGAAGCAGGTACTCGCAAGACAGGGAGTGGTGGCGCACCCCAGCAGCCAAAAACTACAGATAAAAGCGCTCCAGGAGCCGAAGTTCCAGGTAGTGTCGAAGGCGCACCCAACCAAGGAACTGAACAGCGTTAAGTTGTGCCAGAACTGCCTGAAGTTGAAACCATTTGCCGGGGTCTAAATCAACTGACCCTCGGTTTAGAAATATTGGGTGGCGATGTGTTGCTAGAGAACACGATCGCCAGCCCATTTTTTGCTAAGGATTTTTTAGCCGGGTTGCAAGGTAAGGCGATCGCTCGCTGGCACAGACGCGGTAAATATCTCCTGGCTGAGTTGGGGAGCGGAGGAGAGGGGGAGATGGGGGAGATGGGGGAGATGGGGGAGATAGGGGAGAAATTACCAATTACCAATTACCAATTACCCATTACCAATTACCAATTACCAATTACCAATTACCCATCTTGGTTAGGAGTTCATCTGCGGATGACTGGTCAACTGCTGTGGGTACACCGAGACGATCCTTTGCAGAAACACACGAGAGTGCGGTTATTTTTTGCTGAGGGGCGAGAATTACGTTTTGTAGATCAGCGGACATTTGGTCAGATGTGGTGGGTTCCGCCGACAACTGAGGTGTCCAGTGTGATGACAGGCCTGAAAAAACTAGGGCCAGAACCCTTTTCAGAAGAGTTTACAGTAGAATATTTAGCGGCAAAACTGCACCGCCGATCGCGATCGGTAAAAACGGCTCTGCTAGATCAAGCACTGATTGCGGGTTTGGGGAATATTTACGCGGATGAAGCTTTATTTTTGTCGGGAGTGCGATCGCAAACCTCTTGTTCAGATTTGACAAACGAACAAATTCAACGCCTGCACTCCGCCATCATTCAAGTCTTGGAAAACGCCCTTAATGCTGGTGGTACAACTTTTAGCAATTTTCTCAACGTTAACGGCGTTAACGGCAACTACGGGGGCATTGCTTGGGTGTACAATCGCGCAGGTCAACCTTGCCGCGTTTGCGGTACTCCGATTGAGCGACTAAAGTTAGCGGGGCGATCGAGTCATTTTTGCCCTCAGTGTCAGCAGTAAGGAAGAAGGAAGAAGGAAGAAGGAAGAAGGAAGAAGGAAGAAGGAAGAAGGAAGAGGGAGAGGGGAGACTGGGAGAGAATTTCTCCCCAATTAGCAATTAGCAATTAGCAATTAGCAATTCCCAATTACCCTGCTGTATCTCATGTAACTGAAAACCACTATAATTTGTCATAATATTTGTAAACCAGAGTGAGAGAGTTATGTGCCTAAAAATATGCTATCATTAAAATCAATCGATGAATCAAAGCATTCAGGCTAACAACCTCTACTATAAGCTTTGAAATCGAGCTCGATTCCTAGAAACTTACTAGAACGCTGAAAGGACGTAAAATCAATGACTCAGGCAAAGCAGGCTCAACCTAAAATCAACGTGAGGGTATACGCCGACAAGGGTTCCTTAGCCCTACGGTTTAGCACTAAGTACAATGCCATATTTGAACAGCTAACCGGGTTCAAGGGTAAGCAGAAGTGCATGGGGTTAGGGATAGCTGACGATGAGAAGGGCTGGAAGAAGGCTCAACAGATAGCCCTACAGATTGAGGCGGACTTAGAGCATAGCGACTGGGTTAAGTTGTTTGACCCTACCTTTGCTAAGTACGGCATAGGTGACGCTAAGTTCGCTCAGAAGATGGGTGAGCTAATACAAATGCCTAACCAAAAAGTAGCGATGACCGTAGGTGAACTATGGGAGGATTACCTACTTTGGAAGGAAGGTCAGGTACAACCTACTACATTTAAGAGGCATTTCCTAGCTGCTTTTGCCAACGCTATTAAGGGGCTAAAGTGGGATAATAAAACACGAAAGTTTACCGATACCGGGTTAGGCATTTATAGCTTGCCAATGGATGCTACAATAGGGGAAAAGGCGCAAGCGAGTCTAAGTAAGATTATGGCTGTTAACTCAGCCAAAAAGGCCTTGTCAGCGTTACGTGAAGCTTACGACCGGGCGGTTAACTTAGGTAAAATACCACCTACAAAAAACCCGTTTGAGATGATTAAAAGTGAGGTAAACAACAATCAAATGTACGCACCGCGCCAAGATGAAGACGGTATATGGCGCGATTGGTGGTATTTTGAGGATGTAGCAAACGATGAAGAATTGAAGGACGTAAGGGCATTTACACTAACAGAAAGGAACACAATTACCAAGACTTTCTACGAAAGCGATAAAGCGTCAGAGCGTCATGCAGCTACACTAATTGAGTTCCTATTCCTAACGGGTTGTCGGCATGGGGAAGCCTTCGGTTTAAGGTGGAAAGATGTAAATTTTGAGCGTGGCTACATTAGGTTTAGCAAGAGCTTTAATAAAGAGGCTGGTACTACCCAACAAACAAAAACGGGTACTATCAGAATGTTTAAGCTGTACCCTAAACTTACCGAATTACTGTTACGCATTCAAGCTAATTCAAGCAAGACTGGCAAGAATGATTTAGTGTTTGCGTTAGCCAATGGTAACGCCTATGGGAGTGGTGATATCGATGGCGTTTGGAGGGGAAGAGAGAGGAAGGTTGTTAATAAGCGGGGGGAAGATGTACGATATTTTTACCCCGGCATCACAGCAAGATTGGCTGAACAAGGGTTGATAGGGCAATACTTAAAGCCTTACAGTACACGCCATACATTCATCACTTTACAGGCACAGCTAGGCGTTAATATACCATTACTAGCCGCTATCTGCGGCAACAGTATCGAGGTTATTTACAGGCACTACTTAGGCTTTGACAAGTCGGCAGAACCTATCAACCTGTGATATAATGTAGCTACCCAGACAAACAAACAAAGAGGCATCCTAACTAAGTTTTAGGAGCCTTTTTTAGTGGGTTGATTTATGGCTGAGCTAGCAAAGGTGATGTGCCGTTTAAATGCGATTTAAGGTGGGTGTAGGGGGTAGCGCGTAGCTTAAAGTCAGCCTCTTGCTGTGTACCAGCGTTAAACTTCTTCATTGCCATTCTTGAGTACCCCCTTGTTTAGTGCTTTCCTCTCTATTTTCTGGAAAAACGTTTTTAAAAACGTTTCTGAAAACGTTTCTGAAAACGTTTTTTCAGAAAATGCCTTAACAACCGATTCGCAAGCCTTAGAATACTTGCGTCGCAAAGACTACAGGCTTACCTGTCGCATCAGGAGACGTGGTGCTAGGAATACTCAGGCTTGAATCGCCTTAGTGTCCATTGTACACCCTTATGTATAAAAGGCAAGGGCATAGTTAAAACAGAGGCGGTAGCTTTTCCGACTGGGTAATAACGATACTTAGCGCCGCCTACCTGATGAGCGCCTATGCAACGCATTTTCATTTTCCGAGGTAGGCTGTCAGGCATTGGGTCAACAGCAGGCGTGAAGCCAAAGATAGGATTGCCGCCTAACGCTTCATCAAGCCTTACGGTATATACATTGTTTTTGTCTGTGGTGTATCTGTACAGTTTTGTTGCCATCATTCCGACTCCCAATAGGCTAACCATTCCTCAACTACACCAAAAAAGCTGACCTCAGCCGCCATATCCTCCCAGTAGATAAACCCTGATAGCCGGGACGGTAATAGGTTACTTACGCGGGTACGTAAATCCACATCCTCCGAGATATTAAGTAAGCCACTAACAAGCCCTAATAGCTCAGGCGAAATGATGATTTGCCTAGCTTGCCTTAAACTCGCTTGCCACGTATGACTTTAGCCATTGAGGAGCGTCTTTTATTAGTGTCATTCTTCTGGGTTTTTATGTGTTCACTATCGGGGCGCACTACAGGTTCCGCCGGGGTCGATATAATTGTCGTCAGCATCGTAGTGCGCCTCATAATCCCACCCCACCTGATGAGGCTCTTCAGTTGGGGAGTAGGGGTTAGTGCAGTCGAAAACGGGGTATCCCCAGCCCCAGTTAGCGTGTTGCGAATTAGATGTTGGTCGGCATACCGCCCTAGCCTCTTCATTCATCTTGTCTTTGCGCTTCCAGCAGGGTTCTGGAACCTCACCCTATGGAGGTTGAGCCTGTTTCACATAATCGTAAGAAAACACATCCCAAATAGGGAGGAAGGAAATAGTAGCTTTAACACCTTCAGCGAGATTACCACAAACATAATCAACAGCTACAGAGCTGATTTCAGCACCGCCGCAACCCTCAGCTAATGCTCTAGTAATTGGGATACTAATGATTTGATTCGCATAATGAATCGGGCTATCTTGGATAGCAACTCCACCACGACAAAATGTAATAAAGCCAAAATTGCGCCTCTGTAATGGGTGTTTCCAACTATTTAAAATCTTCTCGTCAAATTCTGTAACTTCAATATGTACCGCCCAAAAACCAACAGCCTTGGCTCCTACAACTTCGACTTTTGTTTGAGTTTGAGGCTGATTCGCTGGCGGTGGAATTGGAGTGTTTTGCCTAGTATTGATTACCCCAACATTAAGAGGGTAACTTACTCCGAATAACCCCTGAATTTCTACCGGGTCGGCGCGAATATCCAAGGTAGCAAATTGAGCCTCATGTACGGGTGTCGGCTTTGCCGCTTCATCTTCCTGGGTGAATACTCCACCAATCCAATCTGCAAATTTTTTAAGCCAATCAGTGAGGAAGTTTCCTCCTACAGTGCCGACAGTGATAGAGCCAAGCCTACCAGCGGCGGCTGCGCCAGCAGCTCTAGCCAAACCTGCGCCAGCAGCTCTAGCTACCAGGCTTGCTGTGCCTCTAATAATCAATCCACCAGCAATAGGAACAATTGGAGCCATGTATCGCAAATTTTAACGACTTCACAATGTGTAAACTTTAAAATTCCTTTTTGTCAAGGGGGTATTTACTGAAGAATCATTTAATATAAGATATTCTGATGAGTTCGCTATCAACCGATCGGAAAGTCTATTATTCTACAAATGTATAAAAATTGACAGGGGGGGGGGATGTAATACTTGAATCAATCGAATCACTCACAAGAAATGAATCAATCGAAACCTAAGAATGAATCCGAATTAGCCCTTTATAGCTGGCGCGATATCAAGACGAATCCATACAATCAAGGATTGCATCCCAAGATGTTTAATCCCAATGGGTATGCCGTGAGGCGAGGGGTGAAGCTAAAGGGTAGCAACCAGTATAGCGCGCTAATCGACTGCTACATTAAGTATGACCGGGAATTTGTGCAAAATAAGCTGTACAGAGTCTTTAAGCCCTTGTTGGATGCGGACTTTCCAGTTGAACTGATACTGCATGAATGCCGCAACGCTTGCCGGGAAAATATACCAAACACCCCCCTTAATGATGACGAACAAGTACAATGCACGTCCATTTTATTGGAATCCGAAAACACAATCAGTGAGCTTGTCCAAGACCTCGTCTGAGGATATTTTCTTCGCTTCCCACTGGGAGTTTGACGTTTATATGAGGATACGGCGGCTGGTAGACCCGGAACGGATAAAGTGTCAGTACAAGGTGGAGATTAAACCCAAAACATACGTATATCCCGCGATGTTTTGGAAGTGCGACTTCGCAGTTGTTGGTAATGACGATAAACTACAATTGCTAATTGAAGCTAAAGGCTTTCTCACCGATGATTTCAGGACTAGACTTAAGTTCCTTCAGTATACTCACCCTGAATTATGGCGTATTGTTGCCGTAGTCAAGAATGGCGCTAACGCGCAACGAATCGACTCTAGCAGTAAGACAACGCTTAACCTAGAGGGACTAGAGCATTACTTACATTACAACTTACCAATAGGGTAAAAACAGCATGACATTCTGGTACAATCCACCTAAAAATGGTTCACAATTTGCTGAGCTAAACTGTAGCGACTACTCAAAAACTAGCGCGTGGTTTGAGTTCGAGGAAGTTAAGGTGACAATCACCGATGATGCTATTACCTTCTACGGGCTATGCTCTAGGGCTGGCGACATTAAGCAGAAAGGTAATGATGCTTTTGCGATTCAAAATCAGCTCATCGCTATCAGCGTACACCGCAAAGATTACACTAAGCGCAAACAGGTTGACGGTACATGGAAGGATGTACCCGTAGTAGTAACAAAGGATGAATCGGTTGTCGTTAAAGCGGTGGAGTCCCTAGGATTAGACCCCAATAAAACCTACAAAGGGACAGTCAATCTGGGCATTAGCCTAAACGATGAAAGGGTGTTATTGGAAGGCATTAAGGCTAACGGTCAAAAGGTATCCAAAGAGTTGTTTGCCGATACGGTACAAGGGATTGTCTATCTGGAGGAACGAGAGGCTGTTGCACTCAAGGACGCTTCTTACTCGGCTAGCAGCAAAGGTGGCAATTCATCATGGGGTGGAAGTAAGGGACAGACTGAGGTTGAACGCTTGAATGAACGATGGGAGTTTACAAAAAAAATGCTTGCACCGTTTAGCGATGACTGCAACAATTTAGGTGACTTGTCGCTTGCGGCAACCTTTCTAAACGCTGACGACTACAAGCGACTAGAAATAGCAACTAAGTTTCTTGGCTACTTGATGAAGTAAGTTTTCTCTCTATTTTCTGAAAAAAACGTTTTTGAAAACGTTTCTGAAAACGTTTCTGAAAACGTTTTTTTCAGAAAATACCTCCCGGTACGACACAGGAAACATGACAAAGTTACCAGATTACAGTGCTTTCAGGAATAGTGATGATGACACAGAGGATTTTTACAACGATGAGCTATCCCTAGCCGAAAACTTTCAAGCCCTATTTGCTGAAGTTCTAATCATCCCTAATCAGGACATTCAGCTACCCATTATCACCGCTTACACCTTAATGCCTAGCGCGTTAGCGAAAGTCGTACCCATTCTATTTTTTTTAGGGGGTAAAGGTAGCGGTAAGTCAACAGCTATGCAGTTAATGGGTGCAATTCACAAGCAGCCTGTTTTAAGCGCTGCAACAACAGCGGTAGCGCTACGCAATCACGTCAATCAGTCACGTTGGACTAACTGGATTGAGTGTGACGGCGAAAAGAACACCTTGCTGCTATTCGACAATGTGACAGCAAAAACGCTGACTGATGAGGATTTATACCTTTACTTCCTCAACGGTTACGACCGGCAAACTGACACGGTGATGGTTAGCGCAGGGGGAGGAATTAACCTCACTTTTAAGGTGTTCGGATTAAAGGTTGTGAGTACCATTCACAACTTTTTAGGCGACGTTCAATTTGAGGAATTAGCTAGGCGTTGCATGGTTGTTAGGTTCAAAAATGTTGACCAATTAGAGCTTGGCAAACCGTTTTACCCTCAGCCGCTAGACGCTTTCAGCCTACCAATATTTAGGAGCAAATTTAATGAGTTCTGGTTTAAAGAGGAAAACCTTGTTGCATACAGCAAAACCCGAAGCAAGATTAGACGGCGTGGACGTAAAAACTCACTACCTGCTGGTTTTACTGCTACTCGCTGGACTATTTCAGTTGACCTTATATGCTCAGGTTGTGTCCTTAATTTATGGGATATCGAGTCAGGATTACAGGCTTTAAGCGATTACTGGCAATGGCTTGACGATGGGGGTAAGCCAGAGTTATCACCGTTGCAACAGTTGCTTAAACAGCTAATTGATGTTGAGTTAAGAGCCGTTAAAGCTATTAATAAAAAACATGGCGACGGGACGGTGGATGTTGAAGTGTCGGCTAAAAAAGTTAAGGATGCTGTTAGCCACGCGGCTAGCGTAGGACAGTTGGACTCTAACCCCAATGCCACTGGAATTGCTGACACCATGCGGTCGTTAGGATGGGGTTTAAAAATGAACTCAGCGAAAAAACTAAGCTGGCAACAAATCAATCAATAAAGGGGATTACAAAATGTACGTGCCATCACAAGAGTTTATTGACGCTCACAGGGAGATGCTTGAGGCGTTTGCTGGTTACGCCGCCGCTTTTGAGACAGTGGTTAACCATGTACGATTAGGAGAGGTTGCTGATTGCGAGTGGATAGACCTACACAATGGTGAGACTGAGGATAGGTATCGCTACGGCGTGATAAGGGAGCTAGAGTTGGTATTTACTTATGTAACCGTAATTAACGGATTACTGCATCAAGGGATGCTAGGTGAGGTGACAGCAGAAGTGAGGCTACAGGTTGAGGCTGAGGATGAATTTTGCGCGCGGGGAGAGTGAAGCGGGGAATGTGAATTTTAAAACGCCCTTTTAGGGCTTTTTTTTTGACTTTCTCACCCTGCATGAACGCAAGCGAACTCTGCATGGTGAGGAAGTAGGAAATCGCACAGAGTGTTGCGGTGACACTTAGTCTTGCTAGGTCGAGGCATTTTCTGAAAAAACGTTTTTGAAAACGTTTCTGAAAACGTTTTTTCAGAAAATAGGGTTGACGGGTTGAGACAAGAAAAATACTAGAATGACTGAATGGTTAGGATGACTCAATAAATGAGTTCGCTTACCTTAAATTGGGTGAAAATAAGCAGTCTCAAGCACGTTTTCTGAGAAACTTACTAGAAAAGTTTGTCAGGGAGGCTAAAAGTGTTGATGTTACGTACAAAAACCAGAGTGAGAGAGTTATGGCATTCAAAAAAGGTAGTATTGTCCGCACTATCAGGGAAAAATTGGAAAATAGTTTAGAAGCCAAAGCTAGCGATACGCGCTTTTCCTCCTACCTATTTGAAACAAAAGGCGAAGTAATGGATGTCCGAGGTGACTATGCCCTAGTCAAATTTGGTCACGTACCAACGCCCAATATTTGGCTGCGGGTTGACCAAATCGAAGACTTTCAATAAATACCTGGACATATAGCAGTTTTCAATTGAGTGAGTTAATAATTTTAATTAGCAATTAGCAATTAGCAATTAGCAATTATCCTATTCTCATGCAATTGAAAACCGCTATATTAGAGTGCGTAATGCTTAAACTACATCAAACAATAATCCTCAATATAGAATGAATTCTTCCCCTTTTTCCCTACCAACTTCCCCTTCAACTCGCGTATCCATCATTGGTGCCGGCAAAGTTGGCAGTACCACCGCCCAGCGAATTGCAGAGAAAAATATTGCGGATGTTGTATTGCTAGATATTGTAGAAGGTTGGCCCCAGGGAATTGCCCTAGATTTGATGCAAGCGAGGGGAGTGGAAGGCCACGATCGCGAAATTATCGGTACGAATAATTATGATGATACTACTGGTTCAGACATTGTAGTAGTTGCGGCAGGGTTGCCTCGGAAACCGGGGATGAGCCGAGAAGACTTGATTAAAATTAATGCCCCAATTGTAATGGGGGCTGCAAAAGAGGCGATCGCGCGATCGCCGGCAGCAATTTTAATTGTAGTTACTAATCCCCTCGATATAATGACCTATTTAGCTTGGGAAAGTACGGGTTTGCCCGAACACCGAGTTATGGGGATGGCGGGGGTATTAGATTCCGCCCGATTTCAAACTTTTATCGCAATGGAATTAGGTATTTCTATTAAAGATATTAAGGCTACAGTTTTAGGTTCTCATGGGGATTTAATGATACCTTTACCGCGATATTCTACTGTTAACGGTATTCCTATTACTGAGCTTATGGATGCTGTAACTATTGAGAGATTAGTGCAGAGAACTTGCAATGGTGGAGCCGAAGTTGTGGGATTAATGAAGATAGGGAGTGCTTATTTTGCCCCGGCATCTTCTATTTCCATAATGATAGAATCAATTTTATTTAATCAATCCAGAATTTTACCTTGTTGTGCTTCTTTGCAAGGAGCTTATGGTTTAAATGATATATTTTTGGGAGTTACTTGTCGATTGGGATGTCACGGCGTAGAAGAGGTTTTAGAACTTGAATTAACGGATATGGAACGGGTGGCTTTTATGGAATCTGCTGAGTTTATTCAGCGGAGTATTCACGAAGCGAAGGCGATACTGAAGTAGTTATTTAATTAAGGTTTTCTTGAATTATAAACGGCTAAAATAACTGTATCCACCTACGATTATGCTACTCAACCTTTGGGAGAAATTCTAAAACAATAATTGTTTGGTGGATATGGTCTACTAAGCAAAGAATCCCCCTGTATTGTGGAGTTTCTACAGGAGCAATTGAATAACCGCGAGGTTGTGTTCGCCTATCAAAAACTACTATTTGCGACCATTTTTCTAGCTGAGAAATTATCAGTTCTCTTGTCTCGTAGTCAAGATTTTCTATAACGGCTTCAACTGGGTATAGCCATATTTGATACACTTAGCTCTTCCCCTTGTGTTCGTTATTATGTTTCTGATTTTTGTACTCTTCAAGAGTAATAAATTTACCTTGTTTACAAAGCTGCAATTTTTTCAGAATAGCTTGTTGTAGCTCTCCCGCAAGCTCATTGAATTTGATCGATTGTTCGGGATTGTCTGTGTCTTCCTGGTTATACCAGCAAATTGTAGCATCAGGTGTATTTAGTTTTTCAAGCTCTGTTTGGGCTATTTCGATAACTATATCGCTTGGGTTATTGATGTCTATGGGATCGATTATTGTTTTTGTCGGTTTTGCGCTAGTCATTTTGAAAGGCCTCACTCAAAGACACAACTGTTGCTAGGGAGGTTATCCTTGCTTTAAAGCTATAACTCCTCTGAACTAACTATAACACGATTCTTCTATGGGCGACGCTTCCCGAATTAGAGCCACTTGACAATATTAAGGAAAGGTTGAGAAACCCTTACAATCTTTTGCATAGGTTATTGCAGCAGACTGCTGAATTTCAGCCTGTAGCTAATGCTGCTGCGCTAGAGTTTCTGTATCAGCATTGGTATTACATTTTCCTTTAAAAGTCTATAACCAAAACTGCTTATCCCCATCCAATGCACCCGGAGAAATCCCTTGTAACCGTCGATAAGCTATGCGGTCAGAGCCGTACAG
The DNA here is from genome assembly GCF_029167235.1 of Kamptonema sp. UHCC 0994. Lineage (GTDB taxonomy): Bacteria > Cyanobacteriota > Cyanobacteriia > Cyanobacteriales > Microcoleaceae > Kamptonema. The sequence continues at coordinate 19,629 of NZ_JARFTR010000100.1, forward strand.
GGGGACAGCTAAGCGTGGCTCTCTAAGCGCTCCATGATGAAGCAAAGTAAGTTTCAGAGTCGTTTCTACCAAACTTTCAATTGATACTTGCTGTCCTTCCTCAAGAAGAACCTTCAAGCGCACGGGATTAGACAAACCCATTTTTTCAGATGGCAATTGAGTTGTCACCAAAATTACTTCATTTGAGGATAAACGAAGTGCTAACCCTTTAGTGGGTGCTTTTAAAACTGATTCCTCATAATTGTACAGTCTAGGAATTTTAGACTTTATACACTCCACAAGAATAAAATTAGAGCCAATTGCTTTTGCTCGTTCCCGTAAATATTTGACTTCCCCTCCACAAAAGTGTCCGTCACGGTAAATTAATACTGTTTTTCCACTTAGGTCAGCAGCAGGAAGAAACCTTTCTAGCGTTCGTTTATCAATTTCTTCACCCTCTGTCATAGCATCTTCCAGCCGATAGCGAATAAAGTCCCCTTGCTTACCATAAAGACGCACGCTTGCACAGACATTTCTGCTTCCAACCCCTTTCTTTTTAGCTGCTCTAGAAATATCTAAACCCATGAAATAATCTGCAATTCCTAAAGGTTCAGCTAGAATAAAAGGCAAGTTACCTAGCTTTGCTAGAATGCCGGGAATGACTTGGTTAAGGATATTGTCGTAATTGTTTGTATCTTTCAACGTATCCTCATAAATGACTTGGCTACTAAGTCCGCGTCGCAGTAAACGTGAAGAAATTAAAGAATAAAAACTGCCATCATCACTATTGTCAGCATTGCGATCGCTTTGTGGGAGAAACGTCAACACAATATCAGTGGGAACTGTTATTAAATCATCAACTTCTTTCTCTACTTTAGCTCTCTCTTCAGCCATGTTTGCACTATTTACTGAACCCTTAAAGTTATTAACCAACTTGATCGAGAAGCCATAGTGTTTTAAACGTTCCTCAACTTTCGCAAAAAAAGATCCTGGTTTCAAATTACAAAGATTTAGAACTGTAAATCGAATAGGTCTTGACGGATCAAGATAATCCGGATGGCGGCGATAAGCACCACCTTTAGATAGTCCCTTTAAGACTGCACCTCTCTTCCCAATAACCCCATTTCCAAAAAGTAGTTTCGTTTCCTCAAGTTTAAACGGTAGTTCTAGGAATAAGTTTCGGTACCGACGGCTATTGATGCTATCGCCTAACTGAAATCCATAAACAGCTAGTGCTTTTTCAGCTTGTTGTTTGTATGAGGCTAAACGCTGTTTTCGCTCTTTGTATGGAATTTTAGTTTCCTTGAGCAAGTCTCCATATTTTACATCAAATCGGTCTGCTGTCTTCTCTGTAACACATGGTTTTAAGGCTGTCATTGCATAGTCAAACGGCTTTTTATCTTTACCAAATTGAACAGAAACAACTGGTTGCTCGTCTGGTGCTTCTTCAAGTGCTTGTTTGCTGACTGCACCAGTTGCTTTTTTCAAAATTTCTTCTCTACGTTCCCCAATAGTTCCTGCCAGAGCGATAATTGTAGCAGAACTACCTTTTTCAATATTTCTAACTTTTAAACCAATTAAAAGCTTTTTAGCATCCTGTCGATAGGGATGATTCTCGTAGAAATCAGCTAAAGTTCCTTTAAAAACGAAGGGACTGTACATCGTTAAAACTACAGCAGGATGTGTAACATTTTGCCATTCAAACGTTTCTGCCCAAAACTCAACTTCACGCTTGACTTCTACCCGATTATTAGTATCAGACCAAATAGTGTCAGAGGAGAAAGGCCGCCTGATTTGTAAGACTCTTATCGCTAATTGAGCAAGGATTGAAGCTGTTAATTTTGGTTGTTGTACCCATTGGATTGAATAGGTGCGATCGCTAATGTCTTCTTTCAATTCCTCTTCAATATTTACTAACGCCTCTCGCCATTCTTCTTTGCTCCGCATTGGTTGATTTGGTTGATCTAAAACCCAGAAATATCCGTTTTCCCATATAGCCACCACTTCAGGAAACTGCTGACTGAAACGCCAGCTAAATCGGTTGCCCAACTCGCGATCGACTTCAGGAGATAGTCGAAAGCTGATTAACTGGGGTTGCTGGATTTTTAGCACAAAAATCTCACTTAAATATGTGAGTAATGATGAAGGTTTTGGTGGATTTTGAAGAACAGGAGAAGTGTTCATGCAGCAACCTCTAATTCTACAGCAGAAAAATTACAAATTGAATTAACGAGACAGTATTGACAGTTAAAACCAGGATTAGGTGGAAAAATTATGCTAAACTCAGCAGGATTATCTTCGTAAAGCTTCAACTCTTTTAGATGCCGTTTAGCTATTAGTGACATCTCTATTTTGAAAGCTTCTAGCGTATTAGCCTTGGCACTAATTGGGTCAGACTGCTTGCCAGTCTCCAAATTATAGAATGAGGCAATAGCTGGTTTGTTTGGGTAGAGATAACTAACGGCTAGTAGGTAAAGATACGCCTGTCGCACGTCAAAGTCAGATTTACCAGTTTTGAAGTCTAAAATGTGCAGCGTTCCATCTGGTTCCGCAAAAATGCAGTCAATCGCTGCATAGAACTTAAACCGATATGTTCCCTGCTTCATGAAAATTGGCGGAGGAAATCCCTCGTCACCTCGGTTGAATTCAATAATCTTCTTGCCTAAGAGAATGGGCTGCTGATGGTATTTTGTCAGGATGAAAATTACTCGCTCCTGAACTTCGGCTAACTCTTGATTTAATTGTATAATCTCTGCAATCTCCTCTACTGCATCTATTCTTCCCAACATCTGGGGGTGTTGATGAAATTCATAAACTCCCCTTTGTGCTAAGTGTCCAATTCGCATAGCTGGGCTTTCAGTCGTTAATAGTTTTGCAACTTCAGGTTCTCCCTTACGCGCCTTAATAAAACCCCGCTTCATATCGCAGTGAAAAATTTCTTGTCCTACTGGTGGCTCAAACTGTAACCAAAGGTTATAACTTGCGAATCGTCGCCAAATTTCGTTCATAGATTTAGCCCTCTGAAATAGAGGGCAGTTATTGGTTCATTTTGTGAGGATTTCGTAAATTGCCTCTTTTGTTTTAGCTGACTTGGAAACGCCCGTCTGGTCGGCTAGTTCTAAGGTATGCAAACCTTCTAGCATTTGTGCAGCAGCTTTCCTCAGATGTGGATGCCGACTTATTTTTTGAATTTCCTCAAGCAGCACTGGTAGGGGCCGGCCGATTGAGAAGCACAATTGATCGGGATTTGAATGCTGTTTTTCATAATTTTGGCATTGAGGTGAACGTTGATTAGACTAACGAGATCGAGGATGGCGGTATCCTTGACAATGGCAAATCCTTAAATCCATTCTACATAAAGTGTTTCAAAGCCAATTTAGTTGATTCTTTACGCTATCTGTAGTGTATGGGAGTGGCCGAATTTCGTCAACCCTTACACTTTAACTTGGGTGGCCGAATTTCGTCAACCCCTGCTATGATGTATTTGTAAGTCACAAAAAAACTATGAGTCAGAATTTTGGCAAGCTTATCCGTCAAGCTCGTCAGGGCAAGGGATACAGTCAGCGCGATCTGGCGAAATTAGTAGAGGTAGATTATACCTACCTCTCGAAACTAGAGAACGACCGCGCGGACTATCCTCCTAGAGAGGAGGTCATTCAGTCATTAGCACATCACTTAGACCTAGATGTTAAGGATCTGCGGGATCGGGCAGGCAGGATCACCCCAGAGGATGCCAAGGTTGTTCAGGAACTTGTCAAAAAATATCCAAAGCAGATACCTGTTTTGTTCCGTCAAATGCGGGATCACCCCGATCTCGCTCAAAAATTTATTCGAGAAGCTACACAATCTGAAAATGAGGAGAAAGAAAGTTGAGTGTAATTAAGCCTTTTGAGTTCTTATCTAAATTCCAAATTGAAGATCGGGCTAATAACCTTCTGAGGCAGATGCAATCTACCCCGAATTTTCCTAGATGGCCTAATGTAGCTGATTATGCGGCTAATTTTCTTGATCTGAGCGTCGATCCTTGCTGTGATATACCTCTTTATAATGGTAAAGTAATAGCAGCCAGAATTTATCCATCACAACGTTTAATAGAAATTAGTAAAGATATCCCGAAAAAAAATGAAAAAGACATAGGATTTGAACAGTCAACACTAGCTCACGAAATAGGACATTGGGAACTTCATATTAACCAAGATGAAGCTGATGGTTTGGTAAAACAGCTAGAGTTACCTTTGTTTTGTGAAGCAAGTGAAGAGATATTTTTGTGTCGAAATGTTAGCGAAAAGATTGCTGAAATCACTCATAAAACTCAGGATGATTGGAGAGAATGGCAAGCCCAGTATTTCGCTGGTTGCCTACTAATGCCTAAAGATATATTAGAAAAGGAACGAAAAGGGCGCGATTTAACAAACTGGAAGCACCTTTACGCAATGCGAGATGAACTTGGTGTTACAATATCAAACTTGACAAATCGCCTGCAAGACATTGGCTGGATTCATATTCCCAAGGATTCTAAGCAAATCTATCTTGGTAATGGTGGAACTAATGGGCAGAAGAGTTTGTTTGATTAGAGCGCGATCGCACCGCCATCCCCCACAATGCCCTCTCATTATGAATAATCAGCTCTATGACTAAAGCAACCTTTAATCCCTACCAACCCCTCTATATTTCTCCTCCAGGTGATACGCTACTCGAAACACTCGAAGAGCGAAATTTGACGATCGCAGATTTCGCAGAGCGCATGAATGAGCCGCTGAAAGTAATTCAAGAGATTATTGCAGGCGAGGCATTGATTAAACCAGAATTAGCTTTGAAGCTAGAGCAAGTTTTAAAAATTCCAGCGACTTTTTGGAATAATCGCGAACGAAACTACCGGGAAACTTTGGCCAGACTATCAGTTTCCAAATATACCACTCCTTCAACCCCTCTTAAGCAATAACGGTTTATGCTTTTTTAGATCCCGATCTAATCAGAACATTAAAACACTCATCAAAATCAACCATTATGACTGCCATCCAAGAGCCAGCCATTAAAAGCACATCCTTTGATGATTTAATCGCTGAGTTCAATAAAATTAGAAGTCTCTACACAGTAGAAGAACCCCTAGAAACCTTTAAAATAATCATCGAGCAAGAAGTAATAGTAAGCTTAATTTTAGAAGCTCATTCTAAAATTAGAGAACTATTTCCTAGCGAAAGATTAGCCTTAGAAGTAACAACAGATCCAGAAATTGCTGGCTGGCGATCGCTCTGGATTATTATTTACACAAAACTTGAAGCTGATGAAGCCTTTGAAAAATTGATGATTCTTGATGATACTTGGTGGCTAGATAATATAACGACTGTTGTCAATAGTAAATTGCACATTAATCTGGGATGGGAGGCAAATGAGATTTAATTGGTCTGAGTATTTGAATTTAGCGCAAGAATTAGCAGCAATATCTGGCGATTCAGTCAATAATGAGGCAAAGTTGCGATCGGCAGTAAGTAGAGCTTATTATGCAGTATTCTGTGTAGCTAGAAATTACTTGCGCGATGTTGAAAAAGACCCAAGACTTTCTCATAATAAAACTACAGACATTAATGAACATCAATATGTAGCTGAAGAATTCATTTTTCATAAATCAAAAGCTAAAAAAATGATCAAACTAGGGGAGAACTTAAGCAGATTAAGACAGATGAGAAATAAAGCTGATTACGCAGATACAATATTTACATTATCAAACGATGTGAAAACCGCTTTAAAACTTGCTCAAAATATTATGACAACCTTAACTGAATTAAATCAAGAAACTGAATTATAATTTAGATTAACTTACCGATCCGATCGCCAGGGGTAAAAACCCCCGGCCAACTTCCCCCTAACTCTTACCATTCCCACCAGCAGTCGCCAAAACCCTCTTTACCAAAGGTTCCGGCACTTCCTGCAAATGGTCAAACTCCCAACTAAAAAACCCAACTCCCATCGTCAGCGATCGCAACTCTACAATCAAATCCTGCATCTGCGCCACTGGCAAATAAGCCGAAACCCGATCCCATCCCTTCCAGTCAGACTTCGCCTCATAACCCAAAATTTGACCCCGACGGCCACTCACCAACTGTAACAGCTTAGACGTAAACTCGCTCGGAGCAACAATCTCCACAGATGCGACTGGTTCCAACAAAGCCGCATCACACTTCGCCATCCCCTCCTGCATCGCCAAACGCGCCGCCTGCTTAAACGCCTGTTCCGAACTGTCCACCGAATGGTAAGATCCATTCGTCAGCGTCACCTCCACATCCACCACCGGGAAACCCAGAGGGCCATGTACCAAATACTCTCGCACCCCAGTCTCAACCCCCGGTATATATTGTTTCGGTACAGCACCACCCACAATAGTTTCATTGAAATTAAAACCCTCCCCACGCGGTAGCGGTTTAATGTCCAAATATACATCGCCAAACTGCCCATGTCCCCCACTTTGGTGCTTGTAACGCCCGTGTACAGAGGCAGCCGACTTGCGAATCGTCTCCTTATAAGGTACTTGTGGTAAGTGAGTTACCATCGGCAAATTATACTTCCGCCGCAGCCGATCCAGGGCAACTTTCAGATGAATCTCACCTTGTCCCCAAAGTATAATTTCGTGAGTATCCCCGTGCTGCTCCCACACCAGAGAGCAATCTTCATCCATCAACTTCGCCAAAGCAGCGCTCATCTTCACTTCATCGTTGCGCTTTTCTGGCGCGATCGCCAAAGCATACACCGGCGACAACCGCTCAGCCTTCGGCAATTCTACCCGCTGACTGCCCAACGCGATCGCCTCCCCAGTTTTCACCCCTTCCAACCGTCCCAAAGCCACAATCTCACCCGCACCCGCCGCCGTCAAAGGCTGCGTTTGCAACCCCATCAACCGATACAAACCACCAACCCGCACCCCGTTCAAAACCGTCCCATCATTTAGCGTGCCTTGCCAAATTCGCACTAACGATAACTTACCGCCCTGGGGTGTATAATATATTTTCAGCACTTGAGCCAAAGGGGCGTTCGCACCTTGTGTCAACCCCCGCCGCTCAGCCGTCATTTCCGGTATCGGAGCTTCCCGCAGCAAGGCTTCTAGCAACGGCCGCACCCCAAAATCTTGCTCTGCAACGCCGATAAACACCGGTACAATCAAATCCGCCCCCAATTCCATCTTTAAATCTTGGGTAATTTCTTCAGCATCGGGGTTAATTTCTTCTAACAATTCTTCCAGTAAATGGTCGTCAAAATTCGCCAATTCCTCCAGCATTTCTTGCCGTGCAACGTGCTCTTGCTCCTTAAGTTCTGCCGGCATTTGTACGGGGTCAGCGGGTGCGCCGGGATGATAATGATAAGCTTGTTCTGTGACTAAATCTATAAAGCCAACGATCGCTTCACCTTTAGCAATGGGATATTGATGCGGAATCACAGGGCGACTAGAAACCGATTTTAAGGCATTGAGTACCTCTGTAAAATTAGAGCCGCAGCTAGTTTCATCTGTGCAAGTCCGATCCATTTTATTGATGAAAACTAAATGCGGAATTTCCCAGTCATCCAGAAATTTAAACAAAGGAGCCAGAGTGAGAATACGTTGGCTAACTCCTTCACAAACAATCACAGCCGCATCCACTCCCATCAGCGCATTCAGCGTTTCTTGAGCGAATTCTATCGATCCCGGACAGTCAAGAAATGTGAAGCGCACGCCTTCGTATTCTGCACTGGCGGCGTTGACTTCTACACTCATTTTGCGATCGCGAGCCTCAGCAGAACTGTCCCCAACTGTATTACCATCCTTAACACTACCTTTACGGGAAATTGTCCCCGTCACCGACAGTAAACTTTCTAGTAGCGTAGTTTTGCCGCTTAAATAGGGGCCAACTATGGCAACGTTCCGAGCGGCAGAAATGACTTTTTCGTTCATATTCCCTCCAACCGAAAATAGTTAAAAATTGTTATTTTTGAAATGATTCAGAGCATGACTACCTAGATTTTGGCTAGGAAAACCTCTCTTCCCGTCCAGATAAATTGAAGATATTGGTATCGTGCAATACCTTGAGAATAGCGTAATTTTAGTAACTAAAATAAAAATTGTAGTTTCTCTTAAGGTCAAATTAAATAAAGCTTGAGAAGCATTAAATATTATTAATTATTGCTAATTTATGTAAATTTCATCCCGATTCCTGATACGGCTAAACTCCTATGGATAAAGGAGCAAGATCCATACTATCCAAGTTTAAACAGAATGGTCAAACAGTTCCGCAACTGTCCGGGTTCATTCGCCCGTTTATCTCACATTCTCCCAGATCAGTAGAAGGAAGATTAAAAAGTATGCAACAGAACTCTACTCAACAATTAAATCTGATAATTGAAGACCTAGATAGCCTAATTACAGAAATCGAAAATAATCCTCGGTTATCTACTTGGGTAGTGCGACAGGTACTAAAGTCAATTAAAGACAAAGCAGAGAAAATGGCCGTAGAATCAGCAGATAAACAAGATTACCCTAAAGCATCATAGTTTTTCAATATTTCTTAATCAATTTTAGATTGTTTGGACACGATCGCTATAAAATATAAAATATAAAATTGATGGTAAAAAATGATTCAATATCGCGTAGGAAATGATTTGGATGTAGATGAGGTAATCGACCTATATCGAGCCTCAACTCTCGGTGAAAGAAGACCAATTGATGACCGCGATCGCATCCGCCAGATGATTGCTAATTCCAATTTGATCGTCACCGCTTGGGATGGCCAATTGCTAGTTGGCATATCCAGAGCTATTTCTGATTTTAGTTACGTCACCTACTTGTCAGATTTAGCAGTAAGAAAATCCCATCAAAAATCAGGAATTGGTAAAGAATTAATTTGTAGAACCCAAATAGAATCCGGCTCACAATCTCAATTAATATTGCTAGCCGCCCCAGCCGCCGCCGAATATTATCCCCACATCGGTTTTACCCACCATCCCCAGGCTTGGCTGCTTGAAGCAGGAGAAAAACTGCGGTAAAAAACTATGGGTGGGCATTACCCACCCTACTTAGTAAATACTATTTGGCTGCCTGCCGGACTTGCTCTATCGACAACTCCAAAGCCTCAGCCACCTGTTCCATTGTTAACCCTAATGCTAACAACCGAGGTACAGCCTCTAATTTGCTTTCTAACTTGCCTTCTAACTTGCCTTCTAACTTGCCTTCTTCCAACATTTCTTGTGCAAACCGTGTCTGCTTCAAATCATTGAGCCCTAACATAGCTTCTAAGTCCTCCCGACTCATTTGAGGAAATTTGTACAACACAACCGTCTCGATTAATTCTATAACTTGCTGCCTAAAAGTGTCATCTGCGATCTGCTGCCTTGCCTCTTGTTTGAGTTCGACAGCAGCAAATTCATAAGCATTGGCTTCTGAAGGTTGACAGCCAATCAATTCAAAAAAACTATTGGGTAGTTCTTTGAATAGGCGATAGAATATTGGATCTGTTTTCATAATAGGTATTTTAATCTCTGTTTAAACACAGATAAACCCAGTCTTTATAGCCTATCAAATAGCCTATCAAAGTAGAAATCAAATTGCAGTAGCAACATCTTACCCCTCCGCTAGTATGGTTGCGATCGCACCCCACCTTGCAAATTCTCAGAGAAATTATCAGAAAAGGGGTTGACATTATTCGCTCCCTTTGCTAGGCTTAACGGTAATAGGACTAAATTCAATTCTCAAACGCAGCGCATAGCTCATGTTTGCAAGCAAATATTACTTTTATTTTTGGTGGTTTAAGCACGTTCACTTGGGGTGAATCAGATTTGCTATAAATCTCCAAGTGAACCGCAGAATTAAACCTGCGGTTTTTGTTTGCTCAATTACAGCTTACCTACTCGCGAAAACAGCCATGACATTATTCGATAACTGGTTTTACGGCTTTTATTTTTGGCCCAGAAGGAGTTCCGGGTAAATTGTCGTGCTGCTTTTCGCGCTTCACCCGGAACTCCTTAAAGTTCCGGGTTTTTTTGTCACTCACACTTTTTTTGAAGGAGAATACTACTCGTGTTAGATGCCAAACTCGTAACTAAATCTAGCCTTGAACACCAAACCATTGTCAAACTTTCAGAACACGCCACTATCGGCGGTAAAGAAATTATCATTATCGGCGGGCCCTGTACAGTCGAAAGTGCTGAACAAATGGAAGAAGTCGCAACCAAACTCGCGATCGCACCCATTCAAGCTTTACGTGGCGGTGTCTACAAACCTCGCACTTCTCCCTATTCTTTCCAAGGTTTAGGAGTCGAAGGACTCAAAATCTTAGCAGATGTTAGTCACCGTCATCACCTGCCAATCGTAACAGAAGTAATGTCAATTGCTCAAATTGAACCAGTTGTTACTTACGCCGATATGCTGCAAATTGGCAGCCGCAATATGCAAAACTTCGAGCTTTTAAAAGCAGTCGGTCAAGCTGGAAAACCAGTGCTACTCAAACGCGGTTTATCCGCCACCATTGAAGAATTTGTGATGGCCGCTGAATACATTTTAAGTCACGGAAATCCTCATGTTGTTCTGTGCGAACGGGGCATTCGCAGCTTCGACAATTACACCCGCAATGTATTAGATTTAGGGGCAGTAGTAGCTCTGAAACAATTAACTCATCTGCCAATAATTGTAGATCCTTCTCATGCTGTGGGCAAGCGGGAATTAGTCGCTCCTTTGGCTAAAGCTGCGATTGCTTGCGGTGCTGATGGGTTGATCGTTGAGTGTCACCCGGAACCAGAAAAATCGGTTTCCGATGCACGACAGGCTCTTTCTTTAGAAGATATGATTGAGTTAGTTTACAGTTTGCGATCTGTAGCGGCGGCGGTTGGTCGCAGCGTTGCTGAAGTCCGCCCGCACTTTTCTGTTGTGCCGAAAGTTGTAGCAAAATCAGCTTAAATAGGACTTACGCACGCTTGTTGAGTAACGTCCTCGTCTAGACAGTAAAAGAACCGCCGAGACGGAGGCGTTACAAACAGTTTTGCATAATTTCTGTTAAAATGAAAAAAGAATATTATCCTTTCAATTTCTCTATTTAACTATGGAAATCAAACTCAACGTTCCCTCAATAGTTTGTTCTGGCTGCGGCGACACGATTACCAAAGCCATCAAAACTGTAGAATCCGAAGCTAATGTCAATGTCGATGTAGCAGCTAAGACTGTCACCATAGAAACCAAAGCCTCAGAAGAATCAATCAAGCAGGCAATTTCGGCTACAGGTCACACTGTTGCATAAAGGCTAAAAGATGAAGGATTAAATCTCTCTTTACCCATTGATCCTTCATCTAAACTAATGCCAATTAGCAATTAGCAATTAGCAATTAGCAATTAGCAATTAGCAATTTTAACCTTCCTCATCTAAGTGTTCGGCAACTGCTCTATAAAGTTCCAAAACATGGCGATCGAGAAGGCGATAAAAAACTTGCCGTCCCTGCTTCCGGTAACTCACCAGCCGCAACGCCCGCAACGCCCGTAACTGGTGGGAGACTGCCGATTCACTCATCTCTAACGTCGCTGCTAAGTCACAGACGCAGAGCTCTTGAGCAGCTAAAACTGATAGCAACCGCAAACGGTTTGCATCCCCTAAAAGGCTGAAAAACTCAGCCATTCGCTGAGCTTTCTGGGAATTTAGAACTTGGGTTTGGATGCCTTGTACGCGATCGCTATCAACTACATGGGGCGAATCGCAGGTTGGAGTATCGGTTTTTTCAATAGCCTGGGCCACAGCCCCATTCACAGCAGATTTAGGCAGCATTATATACAAATTTTTTTAGGATCTGATTATCATTCTACCTTGGATCGCCCTCTGACCGAAATTGTAACAGTTCCTTCACATTCCCTTGACATATATCTGAATGTATGTTCAGATATCAATAGCGACTTAGAAATTTACTCAAAAAAGCCATGACTACCGTAACCCAGATGAAATGTGCCTGTTCTTCTTGCCTGTGCGTCGTTACACTCACCGAAGCCATCGAAAAAAGCGGTCAATACTACTGCTCGAATGCCTGTGCGGAGGGTCATCCCAATGGCACTGGCTGTGGACACACAGGCTGTGGATGCCACAACTAGAGCGGGGAATTGACAAAAAGTTAAACGTAGATTATTAAATATGTCTATAGAGGGATGTGCTCGACGCATCCTTTGTTTTTGTGTTGTTTGATTAAATTTAGGTTAAGAGCATACTAAATAAAGGTTAAAATTATCCCGATCGAGATAGCTAAGCACAGCCTAAGAATGCGTAATAGCTATTTAATAAATCAATACAATGGAAGTGAGTTAACGCCGTGAGAACCAAACAAACTGATGCAGGACAAAGACGGTGCATTTTTACACAGGAAACGTAACGCAGGTTTTGATTCATTAAGGAGAGAATAATGACTAAAGAGAGTGACCAGTTTTTACATCCCCGCAGCCGCTACTACGGTGACTTCACGCCAGAGAACTTGGCATTTAATGCAAATTTGCAGGAATTTGCTCAGAAAATAACCTACATCTGCTCTCTAGAAACTGGCGGAAAAATTAGCTCAGAAAAGGCTTACAAAGAAATTAAGGCGCTCTGGAAACAATTAAAGAACTCTAAGAAAAATCTAGGAGTTGGCGAAAAACCTCCTCAGAGCGATGAGGGAAAATCGACTACCGAATAGAAAATAATAGAGTAAAAACCCCGTTAAGCACAACAGCTAAAACGGGGTTTTTCATGACCGAAAAAAGAAGAAAAAAGCAAAAAGCAAAAAGCCGGAAAAATCAATGGTTTCAGCAATTAAAAACGTTTATTACGCCTTAATTATTAGTGATGCTATCTACCGTCGCATATATCGAAAGGCAACATCAGTACCACCTCCAAGCCCATAGGCAATTTGGATATTGAGCTGCGCCATTGCTTCTAAATACCTGGCATTTTTGAGGACTCCAGCATCAACAGGCTCAAATCCAGCATCTTGGATTAACTGAGCAACAACTTCTTTTGCCTCTGGATAATCTCCACAGTAGAATCCTGTGCCTTTATTCTCACCAAAAGTTTGTTTTCCAGGTGTCATCACTTCAGCAAAAATTGTGTTGAATGCTTTGACAACTTTTGCTCCTGGAATCATTTTTGCAATTTCTTCTGCTGATGAAGTTGTATGACCTAATGTGTTTGACATATAATCTGGAGCAAGGGGATTGGTGCAATCAATTACAATTTTTCCACTCAAATCACCCAGTTCTCCAATTACATCCTGTGTGACATTGTTTGCCCAAGGCGTTGCAATAACAATGACATCAGCACCTACGACAGCCTCAGCATAGGTCGTTCCTTGTGCATTTTCTCCCAAGGGTTCCGCGATCTCTTTCGCCTTGTTTGCGTCTCGCGAGCCCAAAACCACCTGATGGTTGGCTAGAACAAAGAGGTTGGCGAGGTTACTGCCAACATTACCACTGCCGATGACTGCAATTTTCATCTGTGTTATCCCTGTATTGAATATATTTTGTGCGTCGCTCAAAATTAATTATAGATTAACTTCTTCTGTATCTAAAATCACATTTAGCAATCGAGGGCTTGATAGTTGTTCTAAATATCCTTTTTGATTCGGAATAGGCTTTGTTGTCTGCGATCGCACTCCATCGAACTCACGTTAATTACGTAACGCCGCCCTCTGGGCGGTAACAAACCGCCCAGAGGGCGGCG
>NZ_JARFTR010000020.1 GCF_029167235.1 Kamptonema sp. UHCC 0994
TCCGTAACGCCGCCCTCTGGGCGGTTAATCACCGCCCAGAGGGCGGCGTTACCAAAGAATTACCAATTACCAACATTTTTTCCAAGCAGAAAATAAGTAGTCATTTCTCCTTTACCTTTAACTTGAATAGGGCTGCGTTTCTGCAACAAAAACTTATCTTTTAACAACTCATAAGTAACATCACTAACTTGAATTTGACCAGCCAAACCATGAGATTCCATCCGCGATGCTAGGTTCACAGTATCGCCCCACAAATCATAAATAAACTTTTTAATACCAATCACTCCAGCCACCACCGGGCCACTATGAATTCCTATGCGAATACTGAAATCCTTGTTATTTTTCGCATTAAATAAAGCAATTTCTACCTGCATATCAATCGCCATTTGCGCGATTGCTTCAGCATGATCGGATCTCGGTGTAGGCAAACCTCCTACTACCATATAAGCATCACCAATAGTCTTGATTTTTTCTAAACCATGTCGTTCGCACAGATGGTCAAAAGCAGAGAAAACTTGGTTAAGCAAGTCTACCAAAGCAATCGGACTCATTGAAGCAGAAAGCGGTGTAAAGCCCACAATATCCGCAAATAAAACTGTAACTTCAGCAAAGTCGTCAGCAATAATACCTTCGTGTTGTTTGAGGCGATTTGCAATTGGTTCTGGCAAAATATTGAGAAGCAAACGTTCAGTTTGCGCCTGTTGAAGGCGCAAAGCCTCTTCTGTTTTCAACCGTTCAGTAATGTCTCGAAAAATAGCGCGAGTTGCAATAGGCTTACCATCAACAAATTTACAGTTAGCGCTGCCTTCCACAGAGATTTTTTTACCATCTTTTGTCACAAACTCTGCTTGCACTTGTTCTATTTTTTCTCCTGACATTACCCGCTCGAACATACCCATACAATGCTCTTTACAGTCAGGATGAATAATATCATACACAGTCATCTGAGTAATATCTCCTTCCTTGTAACCCAGAGTTTCTAGCCACGCCCGATTGACATATAAAAAATGACCTTCCGCAGCCACACTTTGAATCAAATCCGTAGCATTTTCAAATAAATCTCGCATTTTTTCTTCACTTTCTCGCAGCGCTTCTTCTGCTTGTTTGCGCTTGATAAATTGACCGACTTGACTGCCAATTGCCGCCATTGTCTGAAGCAAATCTTCATCTAGCTGCTGCGGAAAGCGGCTGAAAAAAGTCATAACTCCCAGAACAGCTTTTGCTGATATCATCTCTTCATAATCCCCCAGAATTGGGAAGCCAAAAGCTCCATGTAGTCCTTCTTTAGCAGCAATTTCTCTTCGCAAAAAGTCATTATCTTCAACTACATCAGAAATCCAATGGGAGGAACCGTTAGCCCAAACGCGACCCGGTAAACCAACTCCAGGTGCAAAAGTAATCTGTTCGGAAATAGCTCTAAATTCTGGAATTTCTATGGATTCCTCTACCCAACTTTCAACACATCTGAGCAAATTATGGTCAGAAATTGGAAAGCTTCTGTTCCCTTTTGAGATTAGTCTTTCGCCTTCTTCTGACATCCAAAGTTCCCCTGCATCCCACCCCAAAGTCTCGCAAATTACTGCTAAGATTTCTTCAACTGCCTGCTGAAGAGTCGGGGATTCTGATAACACTAGGGTGGTAACATACTGCACTAATTGGCGTTGTTGATTGCGCTTATTTTCGGTAATATCCCGACCGATATAAACTAAATCTTGTGTCAAGGTATTGCCTTGATAAACGCTTTCAATGTCAGCTTGAATAGCCGAACAGGAAAAAGCAACAGTTAGTTTTAGTCCCTTTTTAGTTGTGCAAACTATTTCTGCATTAGCTTGAGACAAAGTAGAATAATGATTGATTCTCTGAAATGATTCTTTGTCACTAACTACTATATCAATCGACTTACCGACTAATTCTATTTCACTATATCCAAATAAATTTTGAGCTGCTTGATTGACCTTTTTTATTCGACCCGATGGCGTTGTTACTAACAACGCTTCTACCATTGAAGTGATAATTTTATCAATATAATCTTTCGCACCCGCTAAGGCACTCAATAAAAGATTCATTTCATTAGTAGCCTGAACTAATGTCTGTTCCAGAGTCATCCTGTCTGTTACATCCTCAAAAAAAATAATCAGGATATCAAAATTTTTTTCTTCTTCGTACTGAACAACGTAGAGATCGAAATAGAGAGTATAATTATTATCTAACACCCGTGTAATTGCTTTAAGCTCAAAACTAGGTAAAATTCCTGCTAAAATGTCCGCTAAAATTTCTTCAGTTCCTATAAGTTCAGGAAAACCAGTACGGACATCATTTCCTGCTGCGATATTCCCAGAATCAGCAAATCGCTGCGCGTTGAAGGATGTCTCTACAATCGTGAATTCCCGATCCACTGCTAGGTATTCTAAGTGGTGAGGAGCTAAGAGTTTTGTAAAAATGCTCTTCATGAAAGATGGAGTTATAATAAGTACGAGGACATAATTAAACGTAAAATACAGATAAATGAAAAGCAGGCGACCTAAGTTTTTATCTCTGCTGATAAATGCCTGTTGCTTTCTATTTATCTGATTTATCTATTTGGCAATTGCCCTTTAAAGGAATCGCAACTTTGAATGTAGTACCTCTGCCAACTTCACTGCTAAAAACGATGCTACCTTCGTGCAAGTTAACGCACTCTCTGACAATAGCTAAACCTAGTCCAGTACCAGATATTTTACCCACATTGTGCGCTCTATAAAACGATTCAAATAATTGTTCTCGATCTGCAAGCGGAATCCCAATACCTTCATCTTGTATTATAAAAATAGCCTCTTCCAAACTACGTTGAAATTCAAAATAAACAGTGCTACCTTGAGGAGAATATTTGATAGCATTCACCAGCAAATTGTTAAGTATTTGCCGGAGCATCTTTGCATCTAAAAACGGTAAATTTT
Organism: Kamptonema sp. UHCC 0994; assembly: GCF_029167235.1. Taxonomy (GTDB): domain Bacteria; phylum Cyanobacteriota; class Cyanobacteriia; order Cyanobacteriales; family Microcoleaceae; genus Kamptonema. Next base: position 2,937 of record NZ_JARFTR010000020.1, read on the forward strand.
CTGCCTGTTGGCAATCTTCTCCAGAATTTTCTTCTGATTTTTGAGTTTGGACAAATTTAATTATGTGGTTCCTACCCGCAGCAATTTTTATTTCTTCTACTAGCTCCGAGCAAAACTTTGTCAAATTAATTGGTACCAGTTTAAACTCTAGTTTTCCTGCCTCTGCACTACTAATAAAGCGTACATCATTTAACAGTTCGACCATGTGCTTGGAGGCGTTGTTAATGTGATTGAGATATTGCAATTTTTCTGCTTCTGTTGTCTCTGTGCTGTATTCTGTGAGTATTTGATTAGAAATTAAAACTGTATTTAAAGGATTGGCAAATTCATGGGCAATCATCGAAAAAAATCTGGATTTTATCTCTCTAAGTTCCTTTTCTTTTGCCAAAGCGGTGCGAATTTCTAATTCCTCTTCCTTGCGTTCAGTGATGTCGCGACCAATATAGACAAAATCATGTAATCCCGTTATTTCTGTCTGAATAGCTGAACAGGAAAACTCTACCCAGATTTTATCTTTGGTTTTCTTCCGACAAAGTAGTTCCAAATCCTTTGGCAGTTCTCCTTGACATAAAATATAACGGTGGCGGGCTTGGCATAACAATTTATCTTCACCTGTAATTAGGGAAATTGCCTCACCGATCAATTCAGCTTCGCTATAACCAAACAAAAATTGTGCAGATTGATTCACTGTTTTGATAGTTCCTGCTGTTGTAGTTACTAACAAAGCATCGCCCATTGACTTGATGATTTTATCTATATAATCCTTGGAAGCTGCTAATGCACTTAATAACAGATTAGCTTCGTTAGCTCTCTGAAGCAAGGCTTGCTTGGCAACCATTTTTTCTGTTACATCTTCAAACAGGATGATTAACCTGTTTTCAATATTGCCTTCCTCTCGGTTCTCAAACGCATAAATATCAAAATATAAAGGATGGTTATTATCTGCAAACCTGGCAACGCCTTTTAACTCAAAATTGAGCTTCCGCCCTAGAATGACGGACAATAAAACGTCTTCAACTCCTATTAGTTCTGGAAAAGCATGACGAACATCTGCGCCAGTTTTTACCTCGCAGGGGCGATCCGCAAATCGCTCCACACCTAACGATTTATCGAGAATGGTGAACTGTTGATTGATTGCTAAATACTCCATTTGACGAGGGCCAAGAAGTTTATTTAAAAGATGATTCATACAGGTTCTACCATTTTGTAAGCTAGCTTGTGAAAAATATCATCAACATCTTTACCTGTCTTTGCTGAAGTTGTATAAGTTGCTAATACTTTATCTGGAGCTGTTGCCTCAGCAATTTCTACCATTTTAGCTAATTTTTCTTCATCAACCAAGTCTAGTTTATTCAAAGCGATGATGATATTGCCTTTGGGATTGACGGAGGAAAAGAGCTGAATATGCTCTATTAAACGTTCAATTGTTTCGGGACGGCTGACATCGGCAACAACTAATGCACCGCTAGAGCCTTGGAGGTAAGAGGGTGCGATCGCTTTAAATTTTGTATGACCTTCTAAATCCCAAATCAAAAGTTGTACGTCCTGTTTTTCCTGCTGTTTTACCCCCAACAATTCAATGTTTCTACGGGAGATTTTCACTCCCACAGTAGAAAGATATTGGTCGCTGAACTGGCGATCTACAAAACGGCGGATCAGGCTAGTTTTACCTACTCCAAAGTCACCCACCATACACATTTTTTTTGAGATTGTTGACATAATTACTTGGTTTTCGCTCTCTGAGTTATTGGCTCAAAGATTACACATCTACTCAATAATAGCGGTTGACTGGACTCGACATCAGTAGGAGGTTTTAAACTCGCTACAACTTGCAGCCGCCTAGGATCGACACCTTGCTGCACCAGGGCGACTCGCACAGCTTCAGCTCGCTTCTGAGCTAACTGTTGATTTGTGACAAGATTGCCTTCGCGATCGCTATGACCGATTATTTTAAGCTGTTTCTGAGGATATTGCTTCAGAAAATCTTTAATATTGCCAATTATTTCTCGATATTCTGAGTTTAATGTTGCAGAACCCGCATTAAAATAAATGCGAGTTGTAATTTTCAGGGGATTTAATTTCACAGTGCTGATTACAGACTCAACCCCTGGAATTTGCTTCATTGATTGGGCGATTTTCTGAGCATCTGTCATTTGCATCACAGTTCCTTCGACTGTGACTTTGCGATCGCTATATCGGCTAGAAATTGAAACGCCTTCTATCTGATTTAAGACAGCAGTTACTCGCTTGACTTCAGCCGCTACTGAGGCTGGATCGGGAGGTACATCAATGGCGATAATTTTATTATCTATCTTCAGGGAAGGTGTAGTTGCTTGAGCAATTTTTTCTGCTTTGGCGCGTAACCCTTGATTTGGTAAATTTCCTGTGAGTTTTAGGGTGTCTTTTTCAACATCTACTCTCAGGCGATATACGGCTAAATCGGGAGCAGAACTTAAAGCTGTGACTGTATTTGCTTCAACACGACGTTCTATTCTCTGGCGATATTCATACATTCCCCAAGGTACTAAAAATAATGCCGAAACAACTAAGGAAATCGCTAAAAGAGCTGTTGGCGGTTTAGCCTCTTTCTCCTTTGATACTTGCTTAAAAATTCTTTCAATCAATGTGTGAACTTGCTCTGGAATTTTATCGGGATCGCCATCATAAAACTCTATCGGTTTACCGTGTTTCATAATGATGGTGCTGAGAGTTTCCCGCATCTTGTTGACAAAATCGTTGGGTTGTTCCCCTTTAATCACCACCGCTAAGTAACAGTATCCTGCTACTTCGAGAATAATCTTAGAATCGCCGTACTCAATCTCGTTGAGTTCGGAAATTTCCCCTGATTGGGAAATACAGTCATTAACAAAGCTACGAATAGCTGTTAGCATCCCTGCAATCATGTCAGATTCTAAGCGTTGCTTGTTTTCTGGCTGCACTTCTGCAATAACTAACCCAGAAGCTTTGTGAATCAAAAATACAGCTTGAACGGAAAAAGGAACCGACTCTCTGAGAATTAATTCTGCTTCAGATACTCCCTGCATTTGAGCCTGAATTTTGCGTTGTACTCCTTCTATACTAAAGGCATTTGATACCTTTTCATTGATAGTGCGAATAGCTTCAGTCAGATATTTAGCAATAGTGTTGCCGATAACAGGATAGAGAGCATCTACCATTGCATCTCGCTCCAGTTCAATTTGGGCTTTAATTGCTTTGCCCATTTCTGGGGCGAGAGCTTCAGCAATTGATTCTTGGTCGAGACGAATTTGCTCTCTAATTGCTATTGCTATTTCTGGCGCGATTGCGTTTGCCATTTCCTGCGGTGAATTCTTGATCTGTTGCGAAATCGCCTCTGGTAATAAATCGGCAATAGCCCCACTCATTGCCTGTTTATCTTGCTGAGTTTTTGCCTTAATTACCTCATCAATGATCGGAACCATTACCTTGATAATTTCTTCTCTTGACTCTGATATTTTCAAACTCAAAATTTCACCAATCCAAGGCAATAACAGAGCGATTAATTCTTGGGGATCGTAAATTTGATGTTCAAGATTTCCCAGTTTATTTTCAATCGTTGCCATCAAATGGCGAACTCCCGGTAAATCACTTTCCGCTAGCAAAGTTTTTACATCGTCGAGTTCAGATATTTTTGAGCCGAAAATAAGGTTCTGTAACTGCTCTATCGCCTCCAATGATTCTTCAGAAGTCTCCGCCAAATCCTGAGATTTTTCTGCTGGTAATTCCGGTGATTTTTGCTCGTCTAGTAAGCTTACTGGTTTTTCAGAAGAAGTGATTAAAATATCTAAATTATTGGATAATTGCGATGTTATCAATTCTTTGGGGATTGCAGGGTCATCCTCTAGTAAGTTTTCTAACCCTGTCACAGCCGTCACTAAAACATCTAAATATTCAGCATTTAAATATTCGCTTTGTTTTGCCATCGCTTTTGTGATGGGAACTGGCCGCACAAAATCCTCCCTCTGCGAAACTTTAGCCGCCTCAGAAGGAATGACTAGATCCTCTTGATTTTGCTCTTTGATGACTGAATCATCTATAAAAACTACGCCTGCATTACTTCTAACACTGTCCTCGATAGAGTTCCTTGAGTGCTCTAGATTCGGCAATTCTTGGCTGTGTAAACTCCTCTCAAAATCTGGCTCTAATTTAGGTATTTCGCTTGTAGAAATTTCTAGACTCGGCAATTCTTGGCTGTGTACATCCCTGTCAAAATCCGGCTCTAATTTAGGTGTTTTGCTTGTAGAAATTTCTAGATTCGGCAATTCTTGGTTGTGTAAATCCCCGTCACAATCGGATTTTGATTGATGTGCTTCGCTAGCATCACTTTCTTTGCTGAAAGGAAAAAAAGCCAAGATTTTATCGACATCAACCACATCCGATAAAGCAGATTTTTCCCTAGGAATATCCTGTTGTAATACGATCGGTTCTGTGAGTTTTTCTAGCTGCAAGAGCAAATTTTCTAAAGGATCGGGTTCCTCCGTTGTAACTTCCGATCTCAAGTTGTCCAAGTTAGTATTATTTGGTGCAATTAAAGTCTCTGCTGTTGCAGGAATAGCTTCTGAGGAAATAATACTAACTTGGACAATTTGAGCTGAATCCTTGGCAAGTTGGCTAGGCTGAAATTTAGATTTTTCAGCCTGCTCTAAAATTTTCAGATCGGCCAATAGATTCACCAGAGGGTCAAGCCGATTTGCGGGTCGATCGCGCTCCTCTTTTGCTTCAGAAATAAAACCTTGATGCTGATTTAAGCCAGCTAGATTTTCTTCCGATAAAGCCATGTGATTTTACCTATTTTATTGAAGGTGGCGGTCTGGTAAAAGTCTTCCTGTATCTAAATTACCATCAGCAGCTTCTTTGAGTTCGGGAACAAATTCACTCCCTTTTAATCTCATGCCAAGTTCAAACAGTATTTCTGCCATATCGTCTCTAGAAACTTTAACTTCTCGGAGCACTGAGAAGCGTCTGTCTAGTTCTTCAAAAACTTGAGTTCTCAGGGTGCGGATATCTTCTTGAAGTTGATCTCTACTTTGGGAAAAATCATCACGAATTGCTCCAGTTTGGTTGTCTATTGCCTCATCTAAAGCTTCAATGCTGCTAGAAAATTTTCTGTTTACTCGGTCGATTTGCTGCCGAATGTCGGTACTATCTTCTTGGACTGTTAAGTTAATTGATTTTAGCTTCTTTTCAAAGGAGTCAAAGGCAGCCCGTAGTTCTGTTGTCACAACTACTTTTACCTGTTCTAGGCGAGTTTGCATATCTTGCTGTAACAGTGAAATGTCTGACTCGATCCGATCGAAGCGATTATCATATTCTCTCAACTGTGCTCCGAATATAATGTCGCGAATCTGGTCAATATTGCCAAGCCTTTCGCGCATTTCTTCTTTAGTTATTTCTGCCATTTTTGCACCTTTAGATTTTGGTAATTAGAAATTTAAGAAAAGTAGTACACCTCTATTAAACCGCTAGTTGACCTTTTGAAACAGAGTATTCAAAAGTACCGTGCTAGTTTCGCGGTTAATTTTGTGGCAATTTCGTCTTTAGTTTGACTTGAGTTCCATAAAAAACCCTTGGTAACGCGAGAGTCCCCGCGTACCTTTGTGGTAGGCATTAAATCCCAAACTTGCGTCTGTGTATTCATCCCACGTTTTTATATTACACCAATAACAACAATCCCAAGTCAAGACCAGCTAAAATATAGCAAATAGTTGCTCCCTAAGCTTTGTCTAGTCTATGACCACTGCTGCACCAGTTAAAACTCAATACGAAGCCATTATCGGTCTGGAAACCCACTGCCAACTCAGTACCAAAACTAAGATTTTCTCCAGTTCCTCTACAGAATTTGGTGGTGTCCCGAATTCCAATATAGATCCGATTTGTATGGGAATGCCGGGAGTGTTGCCGGTACTGAATCAGAAGGTGCTGGAGTATGCTGTGAAGGCAGGTCTGGCGCTAAAGTGTCAGATTGCACCCTATAGCAAGTTTGACCGTAAACAATATTTTTATCCAGATTTACCCAAAAATTATCAAATTTCTCAGTTCGATTTGCCGATCGCGACTAATGGTTGGCTGGAAATTGAGGTGATTGACGATGGGGGTAACTCTACACGGAAAAAAATTGGGATTACCCGCCTGCACATGGAGGAGGATGCAGGAAAATTGGTTCATGGGGGTAGCGATCGCCTCTCTGGTTCGACTTATTCGATGGTAGACTACAACCGCGCTGGGATTCCGTTAATCGAAATTGTCTCTGAACCGGACTTGCGATCGGGTGCGGAAGCTGCGGAGTACGCCCAAGAATTGCGCCGCATTGTTCGCTATCTCGGCGTTAGCGACGGTAATATGCAGGAGGGTTCGCTACGCTGCGACGTGAATATTTCCGTGCGTCCCTTTGGTAGAAAGGAGTTCGGCACTAAAGTCGAGATTAAAAATATGAACTCCTTTAATGCTATCCACCGAGCGATCGACTTTGAAATTGAACGGCAAATTCAAGCTTTGGAAAATGGCGATCGCATTTTCCAAGAAACCCGGCTCTGGGAAGAAGGCAAGCAGTGTACTGTAAGTATGCGACTCAAAGAAGGTTCCAGCGATTACCGCTACTTCCCGGAACCTGATATCCCCCCCATTGAGGTATCCCCTGAACAGTTGGAACGCTGGGAAGCGGAACTCCCAGAATTACCCGCTTCTAAACGCGATCGCTACGAAAATAAAATCGGTCTTTCAGCCTATGATGCGCGGGTGTTGACGGATGATAGATCGGTGGCTGAGTATTTTGAAGCCGCGATCGCAGCGGGTGCTAATCCCAAGCAAACCGCTAACTGGGTAATGGGAGACATCACCGCCTACCTGAAAAATGAAAAGCTCAACATTACCCAGTTACCCCTCAAACCCTACGGTTTAGCAGAACTGATTTCTTTGATTGATGCTGGCACGATCAGCGGCAAAATAGCTAAGGATTTGTTACCCAAGTTATTGTCCGAGGGTGGTTCTCCAAAACAGGCGATCGAGACGGCCGGCGTTACCCAAATCTCAGACTCCACAACTCTGGAAGTTATTATTGATCAGGTAATAGCTGGGAACCCCAAGGAACTAGAACAGTACCGCAGTGGCAAAACCAAGCTCTTGGGCTTTTTTGTCGGCCAGGTAATGAAGAAAACAGAGGGGCGTGCCGATCCAAAGCTTACGAATCAATTGTTGAACAAAAAGCTCAACGTTTAGGTGGATAGCAGGGAGGAGAGTAGAGGAGATGCGCGAGGTAATTTCATGTCCGGTTAAACACTCGTCATTGCGAGCCAAGCGAAGCAATCGCAAGGCATTGAGATTGCTTCGGGCAAGATCCAGCTTGCTTCGTTCCTCGCAACGCTTCGCGCCTCAGATTGCTTCGGGCTTGCTTCGTACCTCAGATTGCTTCGGGCTTGCTTCGTACCCTCGCAACTGCGCTTCGCTTGGCTCGCAACTGCGCTTCGCTTGACGCGCTTCGCTTGGCTCGCAACTGCGCTTCGCTTGACGCGCTTCGCTTCGCTCGCAATGACAGATCGCAAGTAATTTGCCAGAAAATTAAGGTAAATTATCCATCTCCCCCGCTCCCCCGCTCCCCCGCTCCTCACACTAACATCACAATCGAGGAGGGTTTGTTTACACAAACTTTAAATAAGGGGTGTCACCCCACATTGCCACAGTGATATATTATGTTAATTAGATGCACCCTGATGGCAGGGAGAGTCGCTAAGGTGACTCTCTCTTTTTTTTGGATATTTGAAGGCGGCACTCACCATTAATTACCTGCCACCATAGATTCTATTCCCTTCTTCCCTAGCCCCTAGCCCCTAGCCCCTAGCCCCTAGTCCCTATATACATCGTGCGAGCGCCCCATAACAGCTAAGGGAGTTAAAATAGCAAAAAACTCTCATAGCGATGAAAATTACCTTTGTTCTTCCTATTGTTAGTCTTACCGGAGGCAGCCGCGTAGTAGCAATTTATGCCAAACTGCTCAAAAAGCGAGGGCATGAAGTATTCATCATTTCCATGCCCAAACAACAGCCAACTTTTAGGCAAAAAGTCCGGTCATGGTTACGGGGAGAGGGTTGGCCTTCTTCAAGCGATCGCACACCCTCCCACTTCGACAACCTAGGCGTTGAATACCAAGTTGCCGATCGCAATGGCCCCGTCACCGATGCCGACTTACCCGACGCTGACGTAGTTATCGCCACTTGGTGGGAAACCGCCGAATGGGTGGCAAAATTGTCTGCCTCAAAAGGGGCAAAAGCTTATTACCTCCAGCATTACGAAGTTTTTGACTACCTGCCCAAAGAAAGAGTAGAAGCAACTTGGTTGCTACCTCTGCACAAAATCCTTGTCGCCCAGTGGTTAGTAGATATAGCTGAGACTAAATACGGCGACAGTAACGTTTCTCTCGTACCTCCCAGCGTCGATACTCAGCAGTTTTACGCCCCGCCTCGCGATAAACAGCCTATTGCCACAGTCGGAATCATGTATTCAACCGTAAATTGGAAAGGATGCGACCTGGGGTTAAAAGCTTTCTCCCTAGCTGCTAAGAAAATCCCCAATTTACGCTTAGTTACCTTTGGTAACGGCCACCTATCTCCAGATTTACCTTTACCCCCCGGTACTGAGTACGAACCTCATCCTTCTCAAAGTCAGCTCAAAGAATTTTATGCTAAATGCGATGCTTGGCTGTTTGCTAGCCGTTCCGAAGGTTACGGACTACCGATTTTAGAAGCAATGGCGTGTCGCACGCCTGTTATTGGCACTCCAGCGGGTGCTGCTCCCGAACTTTTGGAAGGCGGCTGCGGCATACTGGTAAAACCGGAAGATCCAGAAGATATGGCCAAAGCGATAGAACAGATGTGCCAGTTGTCTGAGACGGAATGGCAAACAATGTCTGATGCTGCCTACGCCAAGGTGACAGGATATACCTGGGAAGATGCGACGGATCTATTTGAGGCTGCACTTCACACAGCAATTGAGCGATCGCATATTAGTTAACAGTTAACCGTTAACCGTTAAGATTTACAGGGCTTACGCAAAATATCCGTAACGCCGCCATCTTGGCGGTCAAGTCACCGCCAAGATGGCGGCGTTACGTAAGTAATGCCTAAGTCTTATAACAATTAACAATCAACAATTAATAATTAACAATTAGCAAATGGCTTCCTTAATCAGTCTGACATTGTACGGATGGATTCTAGTCACCCTATACTTATTTGTGCGGTATCCGCCACAACGAGCGCTAGTTATTAGTTTCATCGCCTCAACCCTATTTTTGCCGCAAGCAGCAATTAAACTACCAGCAATCGGTAGTTACGGTAAAGCAACAGCAGCTTGTTTTGGCTGTCTACTAGCTACTATAATTTTCCAGCCCGCCCGCCTTAGTTCCTTTAAACCGGGCTGGCTTGACATACCAATGTTAATTTGGTGCTTATGTCCAATTCCTTCACAAATAACTAATAACCTCAGCCCATTTTCTCCTACTATCGGACAATGTTTACAATGGGGATTGCCCTATTTCTTAGCTAGAATTTACCTCAATAATTTAGCAGGAGTTCGGGAGCTCGCGATGGGCATTTTCTATGGCGGATTAGTCTACGCTCCTTTCTGCCTCTACGAATCCCGCATGAGTCCGCAGTTGCACCGCATAGTTTACGGTTTTACTCCCCGCTTGGATTTTGGGCAAGCAATTCGTTTAGGGGGATATAGACCTACAGTATTTATGGAGCACGGTTTAGCAGTAGGTATGTGGATGATGGCAGCGGCGCTGATGGGAATTTGGCTGTGGAAAACAAAAATTGTGAAAAAAGTCTGGGGATTTCCGGCTAACCAGGTAGTAGCAATATTGACAGTTACTTTTATATTATGTCGCTCCACAGGAGCATATATTTATTTAGCAATTGGAGTAGTTATCTTATTAGTTGGTAAACAGTTTCGGAATGGATTGCTTCTATTTTTGCTGATTGCGGGAATCTCTAGTTACATATATGTGAGTGCTAGCGGAACTCTTTACACTAATCCTTATGTTATTAACTTTGTCAACACTTCCACTGACCCACAAGACCGCAGCCAATCCCTAGCTTTTAGAATTGAAAATGAGGAAATTCTGTCACATAAAGCACGCGGGCGAATCATGTTTGGTTGGGGTGATTCTGGAGCAAATCACGTAACTGATGAATGGGGTAAAACTATTACAGTTACAGATAGTTTGTGGATTATTGCTTATGGTGTTAATGGTGCGGTCGGGCTGATTAGTTTTACGGCAATATTCTTATTGCCACCTTTGGCCTGTGTTTGGTTGCGCTATCCGGCTAGTACCTGGGGAAATCCAAAAGTAGCGCCTGTGGTGGGGATAGCTGTAGTTTTAGCTTGCTATATGCTGGACTCTTCCCTGAATGCTTTTCCTAATCCGGTATTCATACTCGGTAGTGGGGCAATTTCAGGGTTAATGCTAAATCCGCCAGAATCAATTAAGGTTAAAAAAACGCCATCCCTTGTATCTAAGCCATCGCCAACATCACGAAGATTTGCTAGATAGGGTTTTAGACAATTTGAAGTTTGTAACGCCGCCGTCCCGGCGGTATCTTGATATTTTCATCACCAAGATGGGGGTGTTGCGATCGCAACCCGGCCATAACCAGCTACAAATATAAATAGTGGTTCTGGTACGCTCAAACCAGTGCTTACAGTCCCAACTCCCTAGTTCTCCTTATGACGACATCCAAACGCAACTCCTCCGATGCTAAGGCTTCTACAGGGAAGCGAGTTGTTTACTCCGAATTCGGCAACTTTGATAACTCAGCCGCAGTAGAACGAGCATTGCCAGAAGTCCCGCCGCCTCAGCAAAATATTAGAGTACAGGCTTCCCGTAAGGGTCGCAAGGGTAAAACTGTCACTGTCATCACTGGGTTTCAGGCCAAACCCGAAACTCTAGCAGCATTGCTGAAGCAGCTTAAAACCCAATGCGGTGCAGGAGGTACTGTCAAGGATAGCGAGATTGAGATTCAAGGCGACCACACCCAAAAGCTTCTTGAGGTTCTGACGAAATTGGGGTATAAAGCTAAAATCAGTGGTGGTTAATTGTTATTTGTTAGTTGTTGGTGGTTAGTTGTTCGTTGTCATTGCGAGCTCCGCGAAGCAATCGCAAGGTATCCAAGTCACAGCTATATGTATTTATGTTATTCTTAGCTAATAGAAGCAAAATCGCCATCGCCAAGTTAACCTTTAGTAATCCCGAAGCTATCTCAGTCTATTGCGATTGCTTCGCTTAGCTCGCAATGACAACGAACAACTAACAACTAACAACTAACAATTACCAATTACTAAATTGTACACGCGACCTTTAGCCCGTTTAATAGAGCAATTGCAACGCTTACCCGGAATCGGCCCCAAAACCGCCCAACGCCTTGCTCTACATATTCTCAAGCGACCAGAGGAAGAAATAGAAGCACTCGCTCAATCCCTAATTGATGCTAAAGAACAAGTAGGTTTCTGTGAGGTATGTTTTCATTTATCTGCTGACCCCGTATGTGAAATTTGCCGCAATCCCAACCGTGACAGCGATACTATTTGTGTAGTCACAGATTCCCGTGATGTAATTGCCATTGAAAAAACGCGGGAGTACATTGGTAAGTATCACGTTTTGGGCGGAGTTATCTCGCCGATGGATGGAATTGGCCCGGAACAGTTAAATATCGAACAGTTAGTGCGGCGCGTGAGTCACGATGACATTAAGGAAGTGATTATTGCTATTAGTCCGAGTGTGGAAGGTGAAACTACCACGCTTTATGTAGGACGTTTAGTTAAGCCTTTTACGAAGGTAACGCGAATTGCCTTTGGTTTGCCAATGGGGGGAGATTTAGAATATGCTGATGAAGTGACTTTAGCGCGTGCTTTAGAAGGACGGCGACTGTTAGATTAGCTTAGGATTTATACTATTTTATCCTAATAGCTCATCAACGGCAATACTAAAGCCTTGCAATACAATTTGAGTGGTAACTATTTTACCAGAATTGAAAATTATTTGCTGATTTTCTGTGACTATAATAATCCATTTATTTTCAGGAAAAAGTAGCCAAACTTCCTCACCTCCTGACTGCAAATACTCGTAAGCTTTAGCTATGATATCTTCAGCAAAATCTGTAGGGGAGACAATTTCTGCACTTAAGGGGAAACTTTGAGGTAAAACAGCAGATTCGCCAAATTGAGTTAATAATTCCGGGGTAAGATAGGCGACATCAGGTTTACGGCCTTGTCGATTAGTGCGACAAGGGGGTTCGGTATAAACTTCTCCTCCTTGTCCGCTAGATTCTTTGTAATTTCGCCAGCAAGTACCTAATTTTGACTGGGCTAGACTATGTTTGAGTGTCATACCGTTTTTCTCCACTAATTCCCCATTTACCCATTCTGTGTTGTCAGGTGGGTTTTGCATCCATTGTTCTATGGAAATGTGGGGGTTTTCACTGATTTTAACCTCTTTTGATTCAATTATTGCTGTCACCATTTCGGTTGATCCTCCTTTATTTCTCATTATAGCTTATAGGAATTAAACAAGTACCACAAAATAGAAGTTGATTTTAGGTACGTAGTTGCGCTTCAGCGCTCTAAACGTTGTATCAAAGAGCGCTGAAGCGCAACTACATACCTTTTTTAGAATGAGACAAGAAGTGAGTTTAAACAAATTCTCCCTTGGCTACCATTACGACTTTACCACCTACGGAAACTTCTATTTCTTCTGGATTTTTTTGCGATTTCAGCAGTAACAATGAAGGTCTGCCAATTTCATAACCTTGTTCAACTCGCACGTTTACAGATGTTTTGCCACTATATAAATATTCTACCAAATATCCGGCTAAACAACCATTGGCGCTACCTGTAGCGGGGTCTTCGGGAATCCCTAAAGAATCGGCAAATACTCGGACGCTTAAATCATTATCTTTGTTGTATGTTTCTGGGCAAAATATTAGGATTTCTTGGGCTTCAAGATTTTTAACTAACTCAAAGTATTTGTCTAAGTTGACTTTGGCTTTTTTGAGGGAAGAGTGAGTTTTTAATGGTACAATGATGAAAGGAACTCCTGTAGAAACTTCTTGAATTGGATATGTCAAGTCTATTTCATCTACTTCTATGTTTAAGACTGAGGCGATGATTTCTGGGTCAAATTTTTGATGAAAGGTTGGTGGTTTTTGCCGCATCCATAAAATATCTGGGGTTTTGTCAAGGTAATTAAATGTAACTGGAATTTGACCTACTTTCAGATTCAAATTAACTTGTTCAACTTGGCTTTTGATGATTTCTTGTTGGATGATGTAAGCTGTTCCTAATGTAGGATGTCCTGCAAATGGTAATTCTTTTTTAGGTGTGAATATTCGCACGTCATAGCCACTATTTTTCATCTCATTTGAGAGGATAAAGGTAGTTTCTGAGTAATTGATTTCTCTGGCTATTTGTAGCATTTCGGTGTCAGATAATTCTGCTACGCCGTCACCGGTAAATACAGCTAACTGATTACCAGCATATTTTGATTCAGCAAAGACATCAACGATGTAAAATTTCATGGTATTTGTTATTGGTTATTTGTTAACGGTTAACTGTTAACCGTTAACCGTTAGTGGTTAGTTATCAAACTCTGAAAGGGCGAAGCATTGGGGAAGAAAATCAGGACTTACACAAAAATATCCGTAACGCCGCCTTCTAGGCGGTAAAGATACCGCCAGGATGGCGGCGTTACGTAATCGTGCGTAAGTCGTAAGAAAGCAAACTATTAACGGTTAACTGTTAACTGTTAACCGTTAACAATTAACTATTTTAAACAGCGGATGGCTTCTAACATTCCTCTGGCTTTATTCAAGGTTTCTTCGTATTCCGATTCTGGGTTAGAATCAGCAACTAAACCGGCTCCGGCTTGCACGGAAACCGCATTTGTGCCATTATCTTGAGTACGGACAACCATTGTGCGAATTGCGATCGCACTATTTAATTGTCCCTCAAAATCATAGTACCCGTAAACCCCGGAATAAGGCCCGCGACGACATCCTTCTAATTCGTGGATAATTTGCATCGCCCGAATTTTGGGAGCACCGCTGACAGTACCCGCCGGAAAACAAGCTTTCAGCAAATCCCAAGCCGTTTTATCATTAGCTAATTCTCCCACAACATTGCTAACAATGTGCATGACATGAGAATAACGCTCGATTACCATTAATTCGTCAACTTTTACAGTACCATTGTGACAGACTCGACCTAGATCGTTACGGCCTAAATCAACTAACATGACGTGCTCGGCAACTTCCTTTGGATCTTGCAATAATTCTGCTGCTAAGGTATCATCTTCTTGGGGAGTTTTCCCTCGGCGGCGAGTACCAGCAATGGGCCGCAATGTGGCTACTTTTTTGCCATCTGGGGTATTTTCAGCTTTTACCATGACTTCGGGACTGGAACCAATAATTTGCCAATTTCCGAAGTTAAAATAAGCCATGTAAGGAGATGGATTAATTAAGCGCAAGGAACGATAAAGTGCAAAGGGATCGCCGTTATATTCAGCAGATAATCGTTGGGAAAGTACAACTTGAAAAATATCACCGGCTTTGATGTAATCTTTGGCTTTTTGAACGTTATCGCAGAATTTTTCGCGGGTAATGTTGCTGGTGTAGTCTAAGGTTTTTTCGGCTGTTGACTGATAAGAATCAAGTCCCGGCGGTGTCCATTCTAAGAGTGTTGTTTGCTGGGAAAGGGGAGATTTGAGTTTATTAACTAGCTGAGTAACGCGATCGCAAGCTTGCTGATATGCTTCACGCAAATCTACATTGCTATCTCGTAAATCTGCGTAGGAAATTGCCCAAATTTTGCGCTTCACTTGGTCGAAAATTAGTAAGTTATCTACCTGCATCCATAACCCGTCTGGTAAATCTTCAGCGGTGGCTGGATAAACGGGTACTCGCGATTCCATCCAGTTAATTAATTCATAGCCCCAAAATCCAAATAAGCCGCCAATTCCTAATGGTAATTGGGGTAATTTAATGGGATCAAAAGGTTTAAGACAGGTGGTTATCGCATCAAAGGGATCGCCTGTAAAAATGGTTTGGGAACCGTCGCGGTGGGTTTGAGTAGTGCGATCGCCTCTTGCTTCTAAAATCCACAGCGGATCGCAGCCTAATAAACTATAACGCCCGATTTTCTCGCCGCCTTCGACTGATTCTAGCAGGAAACTGTAGGGTTGACCGGCACAGACGCGATACCAAGCTGAAACGGGGGTATCTAAATCGGCCACCCATTCTTGATAAACGGGGATGAAGTTACCTTGCTTGGCGAGTTCGGAGAATTGGGTAAAATCGGGGAAAATCATAATTTCAATTATAGTCTATTTGGGAATTATACCAAAAATCGGGGCGATTGAAATCGCGGCTACACGAACAAAGTCCGCCTGCGCGGACTAATGAGGTTGATTCAATTTTACAGGGATACGGAAAAGTTTTCTCGCCAATATTTTTGTAGTGCGTAGGTGTCTCTGAGTTGTTGCAATGCTTCGGGTGAAAATTCTGATTTAATTTTGCCGATAAAGAGGCCCCATTCGTAGAGGCGATCGATGGAATAGGTGTTAGTAAGTTGGTGGGTGTAGAATGTTGTCCAGAATTGAGGGGCGATTGCACTTTTCCAGCGTTTGTGCCACATTGAGAAATCGGCGGGATTTGGTAATTCTACTTCTAATAATGGGGGAAAATCTGCATAATTGACGAAGCGGCTAATGCCTTTGGCGTGGATGTAGACTACATGACGGTAGCATTCGATTCGGTAGATGTCGTCTGGGGAAATGTTAAATAGAATGGTAACGGTTTCTTCGGTGACAAATCTGGCGAGGGGATGGAGAAGTGAGGATTTGTGGAGGATTTTTGAACAGGATATAGTTAAGTTTAACTCAGATGGTTCTATCATTTTAAAGGTATAGGGCATTAATTTTACGATTCAATCCTCTTTTAATTCTCTGGAACTAGCAACCTCCGCGATTCTATTTCTTCCCAGGTTGTTGCTGATATTCTCACTGCTGGGTTCTCCCGGATGCTAGGTGTAAAAAGTAGTGTTTGATACATTTCAACGGTCGAAGGTCGCCTGAAAACCTTGATATGGCTAAACTATAAGCCTACTTTATCACTACAAATACGTGAGAGCCAAAAGGTACATGATATTTTACTGACCAATAAATGAGGAGAAAAGCGGTGAACAGACATCTATTTCGTTTTGCTATTGGGCTTTTAATCGCCTTTTTCGGGTTTATTAGTTACTTGACTACGACTGTGGAAAACCCCGTGACGGGGGAAAAGCAGCGGGTGCAATTGTCACCGCGTCAAGAAGTAGTGTTAGGATTGCGATCGCGATCGCAAATAGCCGCTAAATTTGGCGGTCTTGACCAGGATAAGGTGCTGCAAGATTATATCGATCGCGTCGGAATGCGCGTTGTAGAGCAGTCGGCGGCATCCAAGACGGGTTATCCTTTCGAGTTTCACCTATTGCGCGATCCTCAAACGGTGAATGCCTTTGCGTTACCGGGGGGGCAGGTTTTCGTGACGGTTGGCTTGCTGAGGCGGCTAAAATCCGAAGCGCAACTGGCGGGCGTGTTGGGGCATGAATCGGGGCACGTTGTGGGTCGTCACGGGGCTGAACACTTGGCCAAGCAACAGCTTGGGGCCGCACTGGTAACGGCGGTGGGAGTGGCGGCGAGTGACGATCGCGGCAATGGTCAGCAGGCGGCTGTGCTCGCACAAGCTGTCAACCAATTGGTCAGCCTGCAATACGGCCGTCAGGACGAGTTGGAAGCTGATCGCCTCGGCGTGCGCTTTATGAGTGAAGCTGGTTACAATCCAAAGGCTTTGGCGGAGGTGATGCAGATACTCGAAACCGCCAGCGGTGGGGGAAGACAGCCGGAATTTTTGAGCTCTCATCCTAATCCTGGGAACCGGATTCAAGTCATACAAAGTGCGATCGCGCAACAATATCCAAACGGCGTTCCAGCTAATCTCGAAACTGGAGGCGATAACTTTACTCGCACCGTACTCCCCCGTTTGCAAAGCCAGTGAAATTAAATCAAATCAAATGGTATGATGACATAATACTAAATCCGGGTTTATTACCCCTTTTTCTTATAGTCCGCGTCGGCGGACTTTGTTTGTATAGCCGCGATTTCTAATCGCCCGGATCAATACTGATGAAACGACTAATTTCGCTGATTGTCAGCCTACTAATTCTAGCAGTCATCTACTGGAAAATCGATTTTGCCGGACTAATACAAGTCTTCCAAAACTGCGATCGCTGGTGGATGGCGATCAGCCTTAGCATGGTTATACCACTAACAATGCTAACAGCTTGGCGGCTGCAACAACTAATGCCTGCGGGGGGCAGATTGGGGTTTGGCGAAGCAAATCGTCTCATCCTCGCCGCCAGCGTTTTAAATATGGTACTCCCCTCAAAAATGGGGGATATTGCCAAGGCTTATTTTATGAAACAGCGGGGACATTTAGATGGTTCGCTGTCGCTGTCGTTGGTGGTATTTGAGAAAGCTTGCGATATGCTTTCTTTACTATTGTGGTGTGTATTTGGCTTGATACTTTATCCCCAGAAAGATTGGTTGTTTTGGGTAATGACTGCTGTTGTAGCCTTTGGCCTGATTACAGGTGTCATGCTACTGGGTTCTCGCAAATTTGCCCAAATATTTTTTAGAATAGCACGCAAAATTTCACCTAAAAAATTCCGTTCTAAAATAGAAAAATTTCAGTTATCTTGGCGGGAAATGCAGCAGTTTTTCTGGCAAGATCGAAGGCAACTATTGAAAATTACAGCTACTTCTATTGTTATTTGGTTTGGTCACTTGTTGCAAATTTGGTTTTTTATTCTAGCGCTCAATGCCTGGACACCATTTTTGGCAAATTTAGCATTATCTCCCTTAGCAATTCTAGCAGGTTTGCTACCACTAACCTTTGCCGGAGTTGGCACTCGCGATGCTGCCTTGATCGCCTTTTATAGCCCTTATTTCGCCGCGCCCACAGCCGCAGCTTTGGGATTACTTTGTACTTCCCGCTATCTTTTCCCAGCGATAGGAGGTTTACCATTTTTAGGACAATATCTTGCTAGTATTCAAGATATGCAAGAAACTAATAACCAATAGTTGTTATGACAAAAATTCACCAATTTTTAATTTATACAAGCGGCAAATCTCGCTCAAATCTGATATTTTGGTTGAGCTTAAGCTTGACTTTTGCAGTTATTTATAGTATACCCGGATTACAACAGGCTTTTGGCAGTGAATATGTAGTGCAAGATGACGCAAGACAGCACGTCTTTTGGATGCAGCGATTTATCGATCCGGGGTTATTTCCTAATGACTTAACTGCCGATTATTTTCAATCAGTAGCCCCACTAGGATATAAAGCAGTTTATCAAGTAATTGCTGCTTTAGGAATTGAGCCATTTTTACTGCATAAAATACTGCCAATCGCATTAGCTTTGATTGCTAATACTTACTGTTTTTTTCTGTGCATAAAAATATTGCCAGTACCTTTCACTGGGTTTATGGCAAGCCTACTTTTAAATCAAAGTATTTGGCTGCAAGATGATATAATCTCGGCTACACCCGTAGCTTTTGTCTATCCATTATTTATTGCTTTTTTATATTATTTATTGCGGCATTCTTTATTCGGTGTAGGAAGTTCCATTGCACTTTTAGGATTGTTTTATCCACAATGTATGTTAGTTGCAGTTGGCATATTAACTGTACGTTTATTAGGTTATAAAGATAAGCAGTTTTATCTATCCAGCGAGCGAAAAGACTACTTGTTACTCTTCTCAGGTTTAGGAATAGCAACTGCGATCTTATTAAGCTATGCCTTCAAATCCTCAGAATTTGGTAAAGTGATATCTGCTACTGAAGCTAAGACATTACCAGCCTTTTTACCTAAAGGTTGGTCAAGCTTTTTTTCTGATAATTTTTCTAACTTTTGGCTATGCGGTAAGCGTAGCGGTATGATCCCCTCAGAGTGGTGTGTTTTAACACGCAAATTCTTTCCTCTTCCCATCCCCCCTCAAATTTTTGCAGGCTTGTCATTGCCGATTTTATGGCGATTTTCCTCTCGTTTTCCTTTGATAAAATTAGTAACAAAAGAAATCATACTTTTACCTCAAATTGCTATAGCATCCTTAACAATGTTCTTCATTGCTCATATTTTCGTCTTTAAACTTCACCTTCCTAACCGATATACAGAGCACACTTCCCGGATACTAATATCTATCATGGCTGGAATTGCTATAACAGTAATTATAGATGCAGTTTTTGACTGGGTAAAAGTTAAAAGTGAACATAAAAAATACAAGTTAAAGTTTTTGCCTTTAGTATTGTGCATATTTTTAGCAGTCGCAATTTTGGGTTATCCTCATATTTTGCAATTCAGAAATTATCCATTTCCAAATACCCGTTATATCGCAGGTGGATTTCCATCATTATACAAGTTTTTTGAGCAACAACCAAAAGACATCATCATCGCTTCCTTGGCCGAAGAAGCGAATAATTTACCCAGTTTTGCTAAACGTTCAATTCTGGCCGGTGGTGAGGGGTATGCTTTGCCTTATCACCCTACATATTATAATGAAATTCGGCAGAGAACTGTTAACATGATTGAGGCACAATACAGTGCTAATATTAGCGAAGTTAAAGAGTTCATTAATAATTACGGAGTAGATTTTTGGCTTCTAGATAAAAAAGCTTTGACTGTAGAGTATGTGGCAAAAGATCGCTGGTTAAAACAGTATCAGCCAATCCGCGATGAAGTGTTAGCACATCTAAAAGAGGGGACACTTCCGACGTTATCAAACGTTATGAATAGCTGTAATATTTTCGACAATGATAATTTAATTCTACTGCAAGCAGAATGTATTATTAAATATTAACTTAACTGATTAAAAATTACCATGATTCATCACAAATATCATTTGACATGGCTGCAACCTTTAATAATTGTTTTATTAATATTGGGAATATTTTTTCGATTTGTTAATCTTGACAACAAAGTTTACTGGTACGATGAGACAATTACCTCATTGCGACTAGCTGGATACACGAAGGAAGAATTTACAGAGCAAGTTTCTGGCCCGATAATAGATATCAAAACTTTACAGAAATATCAGCGCCTAAACCCCGATCGAGGCGTTGCTGAGACAGTAAAAGCTTTAGCAGTAGGAAATCCTGAACAGCCGCCACTTTATTATGCCCTAGCACATTTTTGGGTGCAGTTATTTGGTGATTCAATAACAGTAATAAGAAGTTTTTCAGCAGTGATTAGTTTATTAGTATTTCCTTGCATTTATTGGTTATGCTGGGAATTATTTAAGCTGCCAATAGTAGGATTAATTGCAGTAGGATTGATGGCAGTATCACCCTTTCAAGTATTGTACGCCCAAGAAGCGCGACCTTATAGTTTATTTACAGTAATGATTTTACTATCTAGCTGTGTATTTTTACGGGTAATAAGACTAGAAACACCATCCTATTTGTTCCAAGGACAGCGGATAGTATCCTGGGGAATATACGCCGTTACTATAGCATTAGGTCTTTATTCCCAGCTACTTTTTATACTGGTAATAATGGGACATGGGATTTATTTATTGGCAACTGAAATAATGCACTTAAAAACCAAAAATTGTTTTTCATTACAGAAAATAACTGGTTATTTAATAGCAACATTATCAGGAATAATAGCTTTTATTCCCTGGATAGTGTGTATTATCAACAACTTCTCCGAGCTAGGATGGGTAGCCAATAAGATTAATATTCTAACCTTATTAACTAGGTTATCAATTAACATTACCTCTATTTTATTTGACGTTCAAATTGGCACTAAAGAGCGTTTATTTGATGTGCTTTCTGGCAAAGATAACCTTCAATTTGGAACAGACAACCTCTGGCTATATACGATCGTCCCGACACTAATTTTAGTAGGATATTCGCTAAAATTTTTATGTAAGAATACTCCTGAAGAGATTTGGTTATTTATATTAATTTTAATATTGTCTACAGCAACGCCATTAGTTTTTAAAGATTTGATTTCTGGCGGACAACGATCTAGTATTGCTCGATACTTAATACCTTGTTACTTAGGTATACAGTTAGCTGTTGCTTACTTACTAGCTAATAAAATTACCAGTAAAAATATTAACCAACAAAAAATGTGGCAAATAATTACTATTATTTTGATTTCTGGCGCAGTATTATCCTGTGCAATTAGCAGTCAATCCGAGACTTGGTGGAACAAGTACAGCAGCTATTATAATCCCCAAGTAGCTAAGATTATCAATCAAGCTACACAACCGCTAATCGTCAGCAGCAATGCAATCAGGCTAACTTCTCTCAGCTATTTACTAGAAAATAAAGTAAAACTACAGGTTGTTCCCGGTGACAATTTCCCCAAAATTCCTGATGGTTTCACTGATATCTTTTTATTTTACCCTTCTAAGAAATTCCAATTAAATCTTGAAAAAGATGAGAACTACAAATTAGACTCTGTTTACCCTAATGGAAATCTCTGGCGCTTAAGTTTGTAGGAAAATTGTTTTTTATTTTACAAGCGATCGCACCTTTTATCTATTAAATCTGCCAGCAGTGCAAACATCCCCAACTGAGTAGCCGCCACCAAAAGAATCAGCGTCGCTTCAGTCAAGTCACGGCGGACAAAAACATCTTGATACAGCGTAATCAAGAAACCAACAAAAAATACAAAAGCTACAGGCATAAACACCCTTAACGGTGCAAAATAAACCCCTGTTCTCAAAATTAAGTGCATAAAACGGATAGTATCTCGGATCGGCTTAATCTTGCTTTTCCCAACACGATAATGATAGTCTATTGGCACATAGCGAACGATATAATTATTCGTCAACATGGCTACTGTAATCGTGGTAGTAAAACTAAATGTGTCAGGTAAAATCGTCAAAAATCTTTCTGCTACACTCTTACGAAATACACGCAAACCACTATTCAAATCAGGAATATTGCAATCTGTAATCCATTCAGCAAAACGTACTAAAAACCACTTGGGAATTTTGCGAAGGTTTGAATAACGGACATTTTCACCTGTTCTAGAACCAACAACCATATCAGCTTGCATTGCCAGCATTACTAATTCTGGTATTCGTTCATTCGGGTAAGTTCCGTCAGCATCAGTAATCACAATTAAGGGATATTTTGCATATCTAATTCCCGTTTTAAGTGCCGCACCATAGCCTCGATTTCGATTGTGTTCTATTAGCTTAATATCTGTCCGAGATTGTAAAACATCGCGAGTTCCATCTGTGGAACCATCGTTAACAACCAAAATTTCGTACTTGCAGCTAGAGGATTGTAGAGTTGCCTGTAAGTGATTGAGGGTAGCTTCTACACCGCTTTCTTCATTGTAAACTGGGAGGATAAGAGAGAAAACTGGAGAGATGGCTTCTGAGCTCTCGGAACTTGGATAAAACTCATCAACTAGATTTTCTTGCATAATTACCTTTTCATTTCGGACAACATCGGTTACATTTTATAGGGTTATGCGAATTTTTGATTTTTGATCGTGGATGAGAAGAAAGCGAGTGAGGATAATATTTTAATGCTGCCAATTATCAGCAATTCTCCAGTAAAATTTTGGTTCAGCCTCAGCTTGATTGTGGCTACGATTTGCGGATTTTTGGGACTTCTACCAGCTTTTAGCAGTGAATATGTGGTGCAAGACGATGCGCGATCGCACGTTGTCTGGATGCTCAGATTTCTCGATCTAGAGTTATTTCCTAATGATATCATTGCCAATTATTTTCAATCACTTGCCCCCAGTGGATACACTGCACTTTATCATTTAATGGCAAAACTTGGCATCAATCCTATTATTTTTAATAAATTGTTACCGACCATGTTAGGATTGATAACTACCACCTACTGTTTTGGGGTTTGTTTGCAGATATTGCCAGTTCCCGCTGCGGGTTTCCTAGCAACGCTGCTGCTTAATCAAAATTTGTGGTTGAAAGATGATTTGGTTTCGGCGACACCGAGAGCATTTTTTTATCCTCTATTTATGGCATTTTTATACTATTTACTGCGACCTAATTTGTTAGGTGTCGGAGTTTCTATCGCACTTTTAGGAGTTTTCTATCCTCAAGGTGTACTAATATGTGCTGCCGTCTTAATTTTACATTTTATTCGCTTTCCTGTCAACAAAATTAATTATAAATTTCTCCTTACAACTTTGGGAATTGCCGCAGCAGTGCTGTTACCTTACGCTTTAAATTCCTCACAATTTGGTTCAGTAATAACAGCAGCAGAAGCAAGAAAGCTACCTGAATTTTGGCCAGGAGGGAGAGCATCTTTTTTTACTAATAACCCTTGGGATTTTTGGATAACAGGCGATCGTTCCGGCTTTTTCCCCCGCGAATGGCTATCTAAGTTGCTACTCCCCCCCCAAGTTTGGGCAGGATTATTATTGCCAATAATATTAAAATTTTCTTCTGACTTTCCATTGGCAAAAAAAATCACTAGCCGCATGATAATATTGCCAGAATTAGCACTTGCCTCAACAGGAGTATTTTTTGCTGCTCACGCTTTAGCGTTCAAACTGCATCATCCTAGCCGATATACACAGCATAGTTTAAGAATGTTGATGGCTCTAGCAGGTGGGATCGCGATTGCCATCATTATAGATGCGATTTTCCACAAAATTAAACTTCCATTTCTTGCACTTTTTGTTTTACCTTTAGTCTTAATTTATCCTAGTTTAACTAATAGCTTTCCAGTAACTAATTATATAATTGGTCAAGTCCCAAGCCTGTATAATTTTTTGAGCAAGCAACCTAAAGATACGCTCACAGCATCTTTAGCTATAGAAGCTAACAATCTGCCAGCTTTTGCTAAACGCTCAATTTTAGTAGGCTCAGAATATGCTTTACCTTACCACAAGCTATACTATGCGGAAATAAATCAGCGTGCTAATGATTTAATTAAAGCTCAATACAGCCCTAATTTAACCGAAGTGCAAAGCTTTATTCAAAAGTATGGCATAGATTTCTGGCTCTTAGACTCGGAAGCCTTGACTCTTGAGTATGTCAATAAAAATCATCGCATCAGACAGTTAAACCCAGGGGCGGCGGCTGAGGTTAAAGCAAGTCTGGAAAAAGGAACTATACCCGCCTTGTCAAAAGTAACAAATCGTTGTATTGTTTTAACAGCTAAAGATTTAATACTACTTAAAGCTAAATGTATTGAAAAAATTACTGCTTAAATTTACACAACTAACAACTAAAAACTAACAACTAACAATGTTAATCACAAGCTTACAAAAATTCTTGACTGCCCCACTTGAAAAAACATCGCGATCGCGAGTGATATTTTGGTTAAGTTTAAGCCTCACATTTGCTGCACTTTATGGCCTTATGGGCTTCAAAGAAGCCTTTGGTAGCGAGTACGTTGTGCAGGATGATGCGAGACAGCACGTATTCTGGATCATGCGATTTATCGATCCGAGTTTATTTCCCAACGATCTAATTGCCGATTATTTTCAAGCTGTTGCCCCCGCAGGCTACAAAATAGTTTATAAGGTAGCCGCGATGGCAGGGATTAATCCCCTTTTATTTCATAAAATCTTACCGATGATATTAGGATTAATTTCTACCTACTACTGTTTTAGCATCTGTCTAGAAATGTTGCCAGTGCCAATGGCTGGATTTATTGCTGCCTCGGTATTGAATCAAAGTATGTGGATTACAGATGATTTGGCTTCAGCGACACCTAGAGCTTTTCTCTATCCAATATTTCTGGGATTTTTATATTATTTGCTGCGCGTTTCACTGTTACCGTGTTTGGCAACAATTGCCCTAATAGGACTATTTTATCCTCAATATGTATTCATTGCCTGTGGCATTTTAATTCTAAGATTGTTCCACTGGCAAGATGGCAGTTTGCGGCTATCAACGGATCGCAATAATTACCTATTTTGCGGCACAGGCTTGGGAATTTCCTTTTTAGTAATGTTACCTTTTGCCTTAAATTCTTCTAAATTTGGCCCCACAATTACAGTGGCAGAAGCGAGGCAATCGCGGGAGTTTTTACCAGGGGGACGCATCCCATTTTTTGAACTTCATCCTAAAAGTTTTTGGTTTACAGGTAAAGGTACTGGGATGTTTTCTAAGTCATTATTTACGCCTGTAACTCACTGTGCGGGGCTTCTGTTTCCATTCCTGCTGCCATTTGCCTCTACATTTCCTTTGGTAAAACAGATTAAAAGCAGTATCTGGCTTTTACTTCAGCTATTATTAGCATCACTGACAATGTTTTTTCTAGCTCATGCTGTGTTATTTAAGCTGTATGTTCCTAATAGATATACCTCCTACAGTTTTCGCATAATAATTGTTTTTATGACAGCGATTGTACTAACTTTAATCATAGATGCGGCGTTACAATGGGCATCAGGAACAGAGGCAAAACTTTTAATTCAAGATTCACCCTCTTTATCCCCAATTATTAAGGGGAAAAGCAAAATCAAAACTCAAATTGCATTAGGCATCACAGGGGTAATTGCTATTTTAGTTCTCCTCTATCCTTGCTTTGTTCCAAATTTCCCTAGAGTCGGTTATAAAACTGGGAGAATGCCAGCTTTGTATGAGTTTTTTCAGCAGCAACCTAAAGATACTTTAATTGCATCTCTATCTGAAGAAGCGAATTTTTTACCGACTTTTTCCCAAAGGTCTATTTTAGTTGGCAGGGAATATGGGATACCCTATCAAGTAGGCTTTTATCGCCAATTTCGAGAGAAGGCTCTTAGGCTGATTCGCGCTCAGTATAGTCCTGATATTGCAGTAGTAAAAAACTTCATTAATCAGTACGGGATTGATTTTTGGATGTTGGAGAAAAATGCTTTGACTCTTGATTATGTGGAGAAGTATGATTGGTTGGAAAACTTTGATGCAACTCCAGAAGTTGTTAATTCCCTTAAGCAGGGGAAAACTCCAATTTTAACACAGTATATGGAACGCTGTGCTGTTTTTCAAAACGAGAGTTTAGTGGTTTTAGCAGCATCTTGTATTGCGAAATAATGAGGCAAAGTTACATAATTTCAGCAATACCTACTTACTAACAAGCCAACTTCTCTTCAAAAGTCAGAGATTTGGTTGGAAACTCCCCCAAAACTTCCTCCTCACCCCCCGAAACTATTAAATGAAAAGGCTGAGGCTTTCCCAAATAATACCCCTGGGCATAATCTACCCCAAGTTCTTTCAGCTTTTCCAGAACAGCTTCATTTTCCACATATTCAGCAATAGTTTGAATCCCCATCACATGACCAATGCGATTAATAGCCTCCACCATTGCTAAATCAATCGGATTATCCACAATATTTTTCACAAAATTGCCATCAATCTTAACGAAATCAACAGGCAAACTTTTCAGATAAGCAAAAGAAGACATCCCACTACCAAAATCATCTAGAGCAAACCAGCAGCCCAACTCCTTAAGTCTTCTAATAAAATTCGCCGCCTTACTTAAATTAGCAATAGCTAGAGTTTCAGTAATTTCCCAACAAATTGCCTCTGGTGGTATCTTGTATATAGTAAACTGCTCGTGCAAGAAATCAATAAACTGATCGTCATTAATACTAGCCCCCGACAAATTAACAGAATACAGCGAATTAACATTTTGGCGACCCCCCTTACCAAGAGTAGAAAAAGGGAGATTAGATTTTAAATTTTCTTGTTTGTGCATCACAAAACTAGGAGCATTTTGCAAATAACCAAACAAAGTACGGATTACCCAACGGTCAATCGAGTGCATCAAATTATAGCGTTCAGCCGCAGGAATAAAAGCCATAGGTGATACAATTTGACCTTTCTCATCTCGAAGACGGAGAAGAATTTCACAGTGTTCTGGACTACCTTTGGTATTAATTAAAGGAACAATCGGCTGACAATAAATGCTAAACCAATTCTCTTCTAAAGCTTGATTAATTCGGACAGCCCACTGAGTTTCCCCTCGCTGTTTGGCCAATTCGAGATCGCCAATTTGGTAAACCTGAATGCGGTTGCGGCCTTTATCTTTAGCTGCATAGCAAGCAACATCCGCCGCACTCAAAACACAAGAACTCGATGTTGCATCCACATTAATTTCCACCATGCCAATACTGACACCAATTAAAAAAGTTTTGTCTTGCCACCCAAACCGGAAACTCTGAATAGAGCGTAACAAAGACTCCGCAGCATTCAATCCTTGTTCTAAAGGACAATGATAGAGCAGCACAGCAAATTCATCCCCACCGAGGCGAGCAAGAGTATCAGTTTTACGAATCTTACTCTTAAAAAGATCGCTCACTTGCCGCAGCAGTTCATCGCCAGCAATATGACCGCAAGTATCATTAACAATTTTAAAGCGATCGAGATCCAAATAGAGCAAAATATGCTCTTCATTCAGATTTTGGGCTCCTAAAATAGCCTGTTCCAACTGATACTCAAATTCACGACGATTCACTAAACCCGTCAGAGCATCATGAGTTGCTTGCCAAGATAGTTGGCGGGCCTGAGTGCGAACCTGAGTAACATCTCGAAAAACAACTACTGCCCCAATAATTTGACCATCGCTGGTATGAATCGGGGCAATGGAATGATCGATCGCAAACTCGCGGCCAGATCTAGCAATCAAAATACCATTGTTTGTCTGGTCAACAATCCGATCCTCAAGCAATGCTATCTGAGTGATATTTTCCATCGGTGCACGAGTGGTTTCATTCACAATCCTCAGCACCTTAGCTAGCAGTAAACCTTTAGCTTCAGCCGTTGACCAACCTGTAAGTTTTTCGGCAACTGGGTTAAGAGAAGAAATGCGACCTGCGGCATCAGTTGTAATTACACCATCCCCAATCGATTGCAGCGTCACCTGAGCAAGTTCTTTTTCCTCAAAAAGTGCCTGTTCCATCTGTTTGCGATCTGTAACATCCCGCTGTACAGAGACCCAATGAGTTAAAATTCCCTGCTCATTAGTTACGGGTACGCTATTAAGCTCTACCCAATAAATCGAACCATCTTTGCGATAATTTATCAATTCAATTCGTAATGCTTCTCGCCGCAAAAACGCTCTGCGAATTTTAGCGATTTGGGCAAGATCGCTAGCTGGCCCTCGTAAACAATTAGGCGTTTTACCCACAATTTCTTCAGGGCGATAACCCGTCATCTGAGTAAAAGCTTCGTTGACATAAACTATAGTCGGATCTGAAGCATCGGAAAATCCCCCATCCATAATTACAATCGCATCATTAGCACTGACTACGCAAGATTCTAGAAGCCGGAGGCGCTGTTCTGCCCGTTCGCGAGTAGTCATTTCGCTTTCTAGCTGTGCGTTAGCCAAACTTAAGGAAGCGATCGCACTTTTTAGTTCGCTAGTCCGTTGTTCCACTGCCAAATGCAAGGCATCAATAATGCCCGACATTTCCATCGGATCGAGGACGCGCAGCAAATTAGTCTGAGTGATAATTCCTAACAGTTCTCCTTGAGTTCCTGCTACTACTAATCGCCGCACATAACGCTGCTGCATTTCTTGATGAGCCACCCAAAGCGAATCTTCTGGTCTGAGAGAAAATAGCGGCGTACTCATCACCGTCTGAGCCTCTACCTGAGACAAATCTAGCTCTAGGGCCTGAAACTGCACGATATCTCGTTCTGTCACCATTCCAATTGGAATAGGGGGGTTAGTTTTGACGGGAAAAGGGTAGATGCTTCGCTTGAGATTCGGCAATTCAGCAGCTTTTTCCTCACTTTCCATCTCTTTTGCAATTACGATACAGCTCACCCGGTTTTCCGCCATCAACTGAGCTAAACTCAGCACTGAAGCAGTAGGAGAAGCTTGAATTACATCCAGCGCCATCACTTCTTCAACACTTCGCATCTTTAGAATATTTGCTGGTTGCAACATCGCTTTGCGAATGCTTTCTGGCGTGACAACTCCTACGAGTTCACCTTTAAGATTTAATATTGGCAAGTGACGAATTTGATGTTGGCGCAGCAATATTAATGCTGTGAAAACATCCCGATCCTTAGATTCTACAAGAGTGATAACTGGCTGACTCATGACTTCGGCAACCGTAGTTCCTCTTAATTTCTGGCCAGAAGCAATCCGTTGGACAAGATCCCGTTCAGTGAAAATCCCTTTTAAAATTGAAGGTTTAGAAAATTCTGGCGAGGAGTCTTCTATGATAAAAACGCAGCCCGCTCTAGATTCTCCAATTATGGGTGCGGCGAGAGATCGGGATACCCCTGTTGTTTGAGGATTAAGAGGTAAAGAAGGAATATCTTGACCTACGGGGCAACTGCTGTGAATCTGGCCCATGAGTGTAACCACTTCTATTAATGGTGTATTCGGCGCAACCGCTAACGGAAAGCGATCTATAACTTGATCTAAGGTTGGCAGATACATTGGGGAATCATTTTTTTGCATGGTTAGTTTACCTTTAGGTTCGCTTATGGCTTGCAGCATTAAAGAAAGGTGCAGCCTCTTTCTCGGCAGCTCGTGTGTTTTATGAGAACCTTGCTGCAAAGACCTGAATTAAAGTTTTTTGTAAAAATCCACCCTGTTATCTGGTTTGAAGTCGAACTGATGCCTAGCTTTACGCACAGAATCATGACTCCTCCAGTCTGTATTGAATTAGGAGAGTATCTAAATTTTCCCTGCAAATGTTAACGAAGTGTGAAAATTTAATAAAAAATAATTTTATTCTGTTATTAGAACTAAATTATAAGGCTTAATTATAGTTCTTTGTCTTTATTTTCAGGAAATCTTATTATTTTCTATCTCAAAAGGTAGATGCGGGGAATCTATTGGTATGAAATTCACCAAGACGGACAGAGCAATTTCTATTACTTTGAGACTCACGTAACGCCGCCTTCTAGGCGGTAAGATACCGC
>NZ_JARFTR010000082.1 GCF_029167235.1 Kamptonema sp. UHCC 0994
TGGCGGCGTTACGAATAAATCTTGGTCTAAAAAGCAGGTATTATCTGCTGAATACCTTACTGTATAATGGTTGTAAAAGTTGAAGAATTTTAGAATGAAACATCTCTGCTCATAGGAGGGAACCAGGGGAGATGGTTCGGAGGCTGGGGCGCTAGGTCTTAGAATTTAGAATTATCAAAAATCTCTCCCTCCATAGGAGTGAAGCAAAGAGTGCGATAATTTACGATCTGTACCCGACCTACTTTCTGCCCAAATGCTTCACTCCTACAAACTTGATTCACTCAACTCTCCGCTGTGCCCTATACCCTATTGTCACAGACCGTTAATATAGTAAAGAAAGTACCGTAATCGCACCTCTGCCTCTCCTGCCATGCTTAAACATCTGCTGGGCGATCCCAATGCACGCAAACTTAAGAAATTTCAGCCTTGGGTTGCTGATATCGGTGTCTTAGAGGAAGACATCAAACCACTCTCTGACGATGAACTTAGGGCTAAAACCGGGGAGTTCAAACAGCGTCTAGAGAAAGTTAAATCGCTCAATGAGGAAAAAGAGTTACTAGATGAAATCTTGCCAGAAGCCTTTGCAGTAGTGCGGGAAGCGGGTCAGCGGGTTTTGGGTATGCGCCACTTTGATGTCCAACTCCTCGGCGGTATCATTCTCCACAAGGGCCAAATTGCTGAGATGAAAACTGGTGAGGGCAAAACTCTGGTATCTACTCTCCCAGCTTATCTGAACGCGCTCAGCGGTAAAGGAGTACACATCATTACCGTTAATGACTATCTAGCGCGGCGGGATGCAGAATGGATGGGGCAGATTCACCGCTTTTTAGGCTTAACTGTGGGGCTGATTCAGCAGGGAATGGAACCGGCGGAACGCCAGAAAAATTACGCCTGTGATGTTACTTATGCCACTAACAGCGAAGTAGGTTTTGACTACTTGCGCGATAATATGGCGACGGCGATGGAAGATGTAGTGCAGCGCCCTTTCAACTTCTGCGTCATTGATGAAGTTGACTCGGTGTTGATTGATGAGGCCCGCACGCCGCTGATTATTTCGGGTCAGGTGGAACGCCCCAGCGAGAAGTATCTGCGGGCGGCGGATGTGGCGGCGGCCATGAAAAAGGAACAAGAAGAGCATTATGAAGTTGACGAAAAAGCGCGAAATGTGCTGATGACTGACGAAGGGTTTGGGAAGGCTGAGGAAATTTTGGGGGTTAAGGATTTGTACGACCCCGCTGACCCTTGGGCTCACTACATTTTTAATGCGCTGAAGGCGAAAGAGTTATTTATTAAGGATGTTAATTACATCGTCCGCGATGATGAGGTGGTAATTGTTGATGAGTTTACGGGGCGGGTGATGCCGGGTCGTCGCTGGAGTGATGGTTTGCATCAGGCGATCGAGGCGAAGGAACGGGTGGAAATTCAGCCGGAAACTCAGACGCTTGCTACTATTACTTATCAAAATTTCTTCCTGCTTTACCCGAAATTGTCGGGGATGACGGGGACGGCGAAGACGGAAGAGGCGGAGTTT
Organism: Kamptonema sp. UHCC 0994; assembly: GCF_029167235.1. Lineage (GTDB taxonomy): Bacteria > Cyanobacteriota > Cyanobacteriia > Cyanobacteriales > Microcoleaceae > Kamptonema. The sequence continues at coordinate 1,532 of NZ_JARFTR010000082.1, forward strand.
GAGAAGATTTACAACCTGGAAGTGACGGTATGTCCGACTAATCGCCCGACTGGTCGGCATGACCTCTCGGATGTAGTTTACAAGACGGAGGCGGGTAAATGGAGTGCGATCGCGGCTGAATGTGCCGAGATGCACGAAGTTGGTCGCCCCGTATTGGTTGGTACTACGAGTGTAGAAAAATCGGAATTACTGTCTCGGCTGTTGCAAGAACGCAAAATTCCTCATAATTTGCTCAATGCTAAGCCGGAAAATGTGGAACGGGAATCTGAAATTATTGCCCAAGCAGGCCGTAAAAATGCTGTCACGATCGCCACGAATATGGCTGGGCGCGGTACGGATATTATTCTGGGTGGGAATGCTGAATACATGGCCCGGCTGAAGTTACGGGAATATTTTATGCCTCGGATTGTACTTCCAGAGGACGACAGCAACTTTTCGCCAGTACAGGTTCCCGGAGTCGGCGGCCGTAGCAAACCTCAAGGTTTTGCCCCAACTCAGAAGGTAAAGAGTTGGAAGGCTTCACCGCAGTTGTTCCCGACGGAGTTATCTAAGGAAACTCTGCAAAACTTGAAGGCGGCCGTAGAATTTGCGGTTAAGGAATATGGAGAACGCAGTCTCCCAGAATTGCTGGCTGAGGATAAGGTGGCCGTAGCCGCAGAAAAAGCGCCGACGCAAGAACCTGTAATCCAGAAGCTTCGCGACGTTTACAATCAAATCCTCCACGAGTACGAGGCCTTCACCGATACCGAACACGATGAAGTTGTCAAGCTTGGCGGTTTGCACGTAATAGCGACGGAACGCCACGAGTCGCGACGGATTGATAACCAGTTGCGAGGACGTGCGGGTAGGCAAGGCGACCCCGGTTCAACGAGATTCTTCCTTAGTTTAGAAGATAACTTGCTGCGAATTTTTGGAGGCGATCGCGTAGCGAGTTTAATGCAGGCTTTCGGCGTAGAGGAAGATATGCCCATCGAATCGGGAATGCTAACTCGTTCCCTCGAAGGTGCTCAGAAAAAGGTAGAAACTTACTACTACGATATCCGCAAGCAGGTGTTTGAATACGACGAGGTGATGAACAATCAACGCCGCGCGATTTATGCCGAACGCCGCCGGGTTTTGGAAGGTTTGGAAATTAAAGAACAGGTGATTAAGTATGCAGAACAAACGATGGATGACATCGTGGGAGCATATATTAATCCTGATTTACCTTCTGAAGAATGGGAACTAGAAAAGCTGGTAATAAAGGTCAAGGAGTTTGTTTATCTACTAGAAGATATGCTTCCCGTTCAATTGGAAGATTTATCGGTGGATGAAATCAAAACTTTCTTGCACGAACAAGTGAGAAATGCTTATGACATTAAAGAAGCTCAAGTTAATCAAATCAGACCTGGTTTGATGCGGGATGCGGAACGCTTCTTTATTTTGCAGCAAATTGATACTTTGTGGCGCGAACATTTGCAACAAATGGACGGTTTGCGAGAGTCTGTCGGGTTGCGTGGTTATGGACAGAAAGACCCTCTGATTGAATATAAGACTGAAGGTTATGAGCTGTTTTTGGATATGATGACGGATATCCGCCGTAATGTGGTTTATTCGCTCTTCCAGTTTCAGCCGCAACCGCAGGTGCAAATGTCCTCTGAGATGGTTTGAGGCATTAAAAATTTAAAGATTAAAAAGTCAAAATGAAGGATTAAATGCCTTCATTTTTGTTTTTTATATAGCCAATTTTAAATTACGTAACGCCGCCCTCTGGGCGGTAAGGATACCGCCAGGATGGCGGCGTTACAAATACTATAAATCTACTAAATGCCCCCATAGGGCATTGCGTTTTTCTAGAGAAAAGGTTTAGCTTATTAAGCCTGCACTATCATATTCACAGCCAATGCTTAAAATTTCAGTAGTCCTATTGGTACTGAGCATTATGACGGTTGCCTGTAGGGGAACTGAGAATCAAACAGTAGTTCCAACTCCTGTAGTTACCAGCACTTCTACCTCCCCCAACAACTCTCAGGCGACAACTAAATTTTTAGTCGTAACCACAGTAGCTCCTATCACTAATATAGTCAGCAACATTGCAGGCGATCGCGTGGAAATTAAGGGTATTGTTCCAGAGGGCGCTGACTCTCACACTTTCGAGCCACGCCCTTCAGATAGCGAATTACTATCTAAGGCAAATTTAATTATTTCTAACGGTTTGCGTTTAGAAGTTCCTACAGAAAAATTAGCCAACGCTTCTAAGCCTAAAGACACCAAAATTTATGAATTAGGTAATAACACTATTAGCCAAAATCAATGGTTATTTGACTTCAGCTTTCCCAAAGAAAAAGGAGATCCAAACCCTCATTTGTGGGTAAATCCTAAATATGCTGAAGCCTACGCCAAACTAGCCACCAAAGAGTTAACACAACTAGATCCCGCAGGTAAAGATTACTACGCTACTAATTTAAAAAATTACCTGCAACAACTGGATGAATTAGACAAAGCAACCCGCGCCATAGTTGCCAGTATTCCTGAAAAGAATCGCAAGCTGCTTACTTACCATGATTCTTGGGCTTATTGGGCTAGAGAGTACGGTTTTGAAGTGATTGGTGCGATTCAACCTTCCGATTTTAAAGAACCTTCTGCCCAAGATGTCGCGAAGCTAGTCGATCAGGTTCGCGAAACAGGGGTTCCCGCCATTTTTGGATCGGAAGTTTATCCCAGCAAAGTAGAAGAGCAAATTGCCCGTGAAACAAATATAAAAACAGCCAATACTGCTGATGATGAATTACCTGGTGAGGGTTCGGCTAATGCAATGGAAAATACGAATCCTCAACATACCTATATTGGTATGATGGTTAAGAATTTAGAGATACTTGCTACTAATTTAGGTGGTAATCCCAACTTAGTTAAAAATGTCAATACTGCTAATGTAGTGGGGCCGACAGCAGCAAAGTAATTATTAACTGTTAACTGTTAACTGTTAACTGTTAACTGTTAACTGTTAACTGTTAGTTGTTAGTTGTTGGTTGTTGGTTGTTAGCAATTAGCAATTAGCAATTAGCCATTAGCAATTAGCCATTAGCAATTAGCAATTAGCAATTAGCAAAATTTTAAATCTAATAATTTAATGGAACCAATACTAGAACTCAGAAACTTAACTTGCGGTTATCAAAAAATGCCAGTGTTTACAGGGCTAAATTTGGCTCTTTACCCCCGTCAGCTATCAGGATTAGTGGGGCCATCGGGAAGTGGTAAAAGTACGCTGATTAAGGCAATTTTAGGGTTGATTCGCCCTTGGGCTGGAGAGATTTGGTTTCGGGGAAAACGATTAAAATCAGAAGTTGCACCGCTAAAAGTAGGCTATGTACCGCAAGTGGAAACGGTGGATTGGACTTTTCCAGTTACCGCCCAAGAAGTCGTAATGATGGGGCGTTATAGACAGCAGAAATTTTGGCCGCTTCCGTCGAAACGCGATCGCGCAGTGGCCCGTTCATTTCTGGCCCGCGTCGGGATTGAATACGTTGCCGATCGACCTATTGGCGAATTGTCAGGTGGACAACAGCAGCGAGTTTTTCTTGCTAGGGCATTAGTTGGAGAACCAGAAATAGTCTTTTTAGATGAGCCTACTAGCAGTTCTGATTTGCAAGTTCAGCATGAATTATTGCATCTTTTAGCAGATTTAAATCAGGAAGGTTTGACTATTTTTCTCTCTACTCACGATCTTAATTCTGTAGCCACACATTTACCTTGGGTAGTGTGTTTTAATCACGGCTTAATCTGTCAAGGTCAACCTATTGATATTTTTACTCCGGCTAATTTAGAGCGGACTTTTGGCGCTGAAATGATAGTTTATCACCAAGGCGACCGAATTTTAATTGCTAGCGATGGCACTTCTATTCGTCATCAAATGCAGCAAAATTTACCGGGATTTTTAAGCAAATCTTACTCTCCGTAGGGAAGTAGATTAGGCTAGTCTTGAATATCCTGCGAAATCTGCGTGTTCTCACTTCCATTCTCGGCCACATCTAACTCAATTTCCTGCCCATTTGCCTGATTTTTCAACAACTGTAACAGCATAGCTTCCAACTGTGATGATATTTCAACTTGCAAATTACCCGTGCGAATATTCAAATCCCGCTGCGGAAAGGGAATCTCAATCTTATGCTGCCGCAAATTGGCTTCTATTCGGTAATATAAATCGCTTTGAATTTTGAATTGCTTACTCGGTTGTGCCGTCCAAACTCGCAATTCAAAATTTAAGGCACTGTCACCAAATCCCTTAAATAAAACTTGCGGTGGTGGAACTAAAAGCACATCAGGATGACCAGTTCCAGCCTCCAATAAAGCGGATTGTACTGTATTAACATCAGAATTATAAGCTACTCCAATTTGTAGGCGTACTCCTGAAAGAGGATTGTCATGGTTCCAGTTAATTAACTCTGTTTCTAAAAAACGGGAATTAGGTACAATAATTGAAACTCGATCCAGTGTTCTAATCACTGTACTACGACCGCCAATGCGCTCTACGATGCCTTTATATTCCCCAACTTCTACAAAATCGCCGATTTGAATTGGACGCTCTAAAATGATGACAAGTCCGCTACCAAAATTTTTGGCAATATCTTGCAAACCAAACCCAATCCCGACACCGAGAACACTAGCTAAAATAGTTAAAGAACTTAAATCTAGTCCCCAAATTTGTAATAAAACAATGGTACCAACTGCAATTAAACTATATTTGGTAATAATCGCGATCGCTTCCTGCGCCCCGCGATTGATTCCAGCTACTTCCAAAATGCGCGATCGCAACACAGTAGTAGCTGTCTGGGCAACAACTATCAATCCCCACAGAAACCCGCCCAGAATCAATAAATCAGTAACAGAGTAAGCCTTTTCGCCGACAGTAAAAATCTTGGAAATGAAGCTAGCAATCAGGATGTTAGCGATTTGGTAACTCCATCCCCGTGTCACCGGAAATAGATTAGCAATATAAAGCAGCGTAGCTACCCACAAACCTAATCTCGTACTAGCAAGGGTGAGATTGAGCAATAAATCGAAACTGCGGGGCGGATTTGGATCGGATGGATTGGGTTCTGGAAAGAACATTCGTAACCCCCGGCCTATGGTACGCGGCCAAAACCAACCTAAAGCAATATGAAATGCGATTGCGCCCATCAAAACCGCAATCGCATTAACCACCGCATCTCGGATATACTTACTGCTACGTTGTTGTTGAGATTCATTCACTGCTTGCTGAATTTGCGCCGCCCAAGTTCCCGCCTGTTCCTGTGGACTGCTACCGGCTGGTGCATCTAATTGTGTTACTGTCAACAAATATCGAGCAGATGTATCTGGAGGAGAAGAATTTGCTTTTAAATCTTTATTCGAGACAGAAACTAATAATATCGTTGGTAATTGATTGCGTTCCTCTACCTTTACCTGCACAGATTCAGGAGATGAAACAGCATCTCGCAATTGGGAATTAATTAAATTAGCCCGTTCTTTGGCTGTAAACTGTCCTGAACTGCTAACTTGAAAAATTTGTCTTCCATCTAAAATTACTGGCGCTAAGTCAAATTTGGAGCTAACTTGTGCTAATGCTGGACAAGACATAAAAATGCAGGAAAGTAAAAGAATTATTCCTGCAATGCACGCTGCTTGGAAAAGCCATAGTTTATTGCGATTGTTATTCTTAATCACTTTTTTTCTTGCGTATATATTCATCTACAAATTACCGTAGACCACTCTAAAATTTAGTTGAAACTCGCAGATTTAGCAATTCTTGGGTTGAAGCCAAAAGTTTAATAGTAACAGCAACAATTTCTCTTTCTGAATTTAGTATAAACAGCCAACCGACTTTAACTCCAAATAGGCGAGTTTTTACCTTACCGCTTACCTGAATTTCAATATTCGCATCTTCTAAAGTTTTGATAATAGCCTGTTGCGGTTCAAGTTGCATCCCTTTAGCTTCCGTTTCCAAGTATAGCGCGATCGCGCCTCGCCCCACAATCGGATCTTCAAAGGGAGCATTGAGAACACCATCCACAGCAAAGAGATTAGCAGTAGCCTCAAAGTCGCCACAGTTCAAGGTTTCAAAATAACGATGCACCACTGGATCGATCGCGCTAGCTACAGCAGTATTAGCTATCAAATTTGTTTGAGTCATGAAAGTTATCTATGAATTTGGCTATTTGAGTTGTACAGGATTTACATATTCACTACCACCCTCTCTAGGTATAGCTAGGGGCTAGAGACTAGGGGCTAGGGGCTAGGGGAAGAGAGCAATAGAATCAATTGTTTCAGCCATAAGCGAGTCCCTAACCGTCTTGGCAGTTGCTATATAGCAATTCTTGCAGGATTTGTAAACAAAAGTCCTGATAAAAAACCTGGTTTCATAAAAGAAACCAGGTTACTCAAAATATGCGAACAGTAGAGACTTAAACTCCGTAATTAGAGAAAGTCCTTAGCCTTTTGCTTTACTTAGCCATTAAGTTAAGTAACTCTTGAGGAGAGGCTAACAAGTCGATCGCCACAAAGAAAATCTTGCCTTGAGGATCTACTAAAAACCGCCAAGCAATGTTCATACCAACACTTGCGCCAAACCAAGGAGTTTGGACTTTTCCTGTCACTTTAATCTGCGTGTAGCCATCTACAACCTCAGATACGCCCCGCTCTGGCATCATTTTCAAGCCAACACATTCTTCGCGCATATAGGCCAAAATTGCCTCTTGACCGACGATTGGCTTCTGGAACGGTGGTTGCAGAGCACCCTTGGGAGCAAATAGACCAACAGCAGCCTCAAAGTCAAAGGCGTTCATGTTGTTAATGTAGCCGAGCACTGTCGGGTTTGTAACGCCCTCGATCGTAACTTGAGTCCGCTGCGCGATCTCAGTTGGGGGAACAACGGGATCTGCAACTTTGGCATAACTCCCAGGAGCATTCGGATCGAAACCCATGTTGACTACAGCATTACGCAGCACAGTGATTTGCTGACCACCATCGAGTTGCCGGATTGTTTGCAGCACTGCTGAGGCATTGGGAGAAAGCTTATAACCAGGTGGGATCGGAGCTACAAGTCCCTGGGCCATCCATTCTCCTAACTGATACCAGAACCCCAGTTTAATGTTCATGCTGAAGGAAGCATAGGAACGGTTAAGAGGAGTGTCAATACGGTTAGCCAAATCGCACATGACCTGCGTTTGAGCTAAAGGAGGCATCTGTTTGATTTGGGCTAGCAAACCATCGGCGATGACCATGCTGGCGGCTCCTGGGGCAGCAGGAGTAATGGTGATTCCCATTTCGGTGTAGGCAAACCATAGTAATGCCAGTTGATCTTCAGCGCTGAGCTGGGCAAACTTTGCGATCGTGTCTGGGACAGCACTCGCAACCTGAGTGTTAGAGAAAATACCCTGAGCGGTCTCAATAGTAAACGGCATATGTAAACAGAGATTTTGTTGTTAAGTTGCGAATCCCGTATGTGGGCTTCGTGAATCTCTTCTCCTTTGTTAAATCATGTAACGATTTGTAAATATTTGTCAACATAGTTTGTAAATTTAGTAGTTTTGAAATTAGAATCATAAGTTTGCGTTATTTGTATCATTCCGAAAATCGTCTCTATCATATAAGCGCTAAAATATCAACAGATCATCCCAGAAAAAACGAAAGTCTATAAACTAGGAGGGATTCCTGAAACCTTGAGAGGCATCCAATGAAATCGCCAATTACCAGCATTCAGATCGAGCAGAAAGCTCTAGAATTGGGATTCCACATGGGGATAGCGCAGGTAGATGATGCCCCTTACCCAGAGGCAGAAAGATTGCAGGCGTGGTTGGAGGCTGGATATCAAGCAGATATGGCATGGATGGCTAACCCGAAGCGTCAGGATATTCGTCTGGTAATGCCAGAGGCACATTCAGTAATATGTGTCGCCCTCAATTACTACACCCCTCACCAGCATCCCGAAGGGTCAGAGTATGCCAAGATTTCTCGTTATGGTTGGGGGCGAGATTATCACAAGGTGATGCACAAAAAGCTGAAGTTACTAGCAAACTGGTTGCGATCGCAAGGTGAGGGAATTGAAGCACGGTATTATGTAGATACAGGGCCAATTCAGGATAAAGTTTGGGCCCAACGTGCGGGTATTGGGTGGATTGCTAAGAATGGGAATGTGATTTCGCGAGAGTATGGTTCTTGGATATTTTTGGGTGAGGTATTAACGAATTTGGAGTTAATACCTGATACTCCTCACGCTGAACATTGTGGCACTTGTACTCGCTGTATTGATGCTTGCCCTACTGGGGCAATTACTCAGCCTTTTGTTGTGGATGCTAATCGGTGTATTGCTTATCATACGATTGAGAATCGAGATGAGAAGTTGCCAGATGATATTGTATCTCATTTACAGAATTGGGTTGCAGGTTGTGATATTTGTCAAGATGTTTGTCCTTGGAATCAACGTTTTGCTAAGGAAACTGATATGGTGGAGTTTCAGCCTTATCCTGAAAATATAGCGCCGACTCTCACAGAATTAGCGGAAATATCAGATGATGAGTGGAATCGAAGGTTTACTGCTTCGGCTTTGCGGCGAATTAAACCAGAGATGTTGCGGCGAAATGCTAGGGCTAATCTGGAAAGGTATAAGAGTTAATCAACTGATTAGAAATTCGCTAATTGCTAATTGCTAATTGCTAATTGCTAATTGCTAATTGCTAATTGCTAATTGCTAATTGCTAACTACTAACTACTAACAATGACTAAAGTAATTATTTTTGACTTTGACGGCACTCTAGCTGACACGCTCAATGCCATTGTGAGCATTACTAATCGCTTAGCTGGGGAATTTGGTTACAAGTCTGCCACAAAAGATGAACTAGCTAAAATTAGAAACTTAAACTCTTGGGAAATTATTAAGAATTCAGGAATTTCTATTTTTAAAGTGCCATTTCTGGTGAGAAGAGTAAGAAAAGAGTTGAGAAATGAAATTCAAGAAGTTAGATTATTTCCGGGGATAAAAGAAGTTCTAGTAGAATTAAAAAATCAAGGCAATCAACTGGGTATCATTACTTCTAACTCTAAAGAAAATGTCTTGGCATTGATGGAGAGAAACGACTTGCAAGAAATATTTGATTTTATTTATACAGGAACGACACTATTTGGCAAAGATAAAGTTATTAATAATTGGTTAAAGCAAGCTGCTGTGAACCATGAAAAAGTTGTTTATGTAGGAGATGAAACGAGAGATATAGAGGCAGCTAAAAAAGCTAAAATCAAGATAATTGCTGTGAGTTGGGGATTCAATGTAAAAGCAGCTTTGGCAGAACACAAACCTGATTTTTTGATTGAACATCCCCACCAATTAATTGAAGTTATAAAAAACTGGCAATAAGTGCGATTAATCTGCTTCGCCTCGGTTCAATGCTGTTAACACGGCTTGCTGGCTAACATCCTGGTAAATTTTACGTAAATACTCCATAGCTGCATCCATTGAAGAAGCTAATTTGTTAGTTTTGTCTCCATCATTCACCAGAGTTAGTGGCCCTAAAATATCTAAAACTGTTTCGCTGGTTGGCGGCGGTACTATTACTACTAGGGATGATTCTAGCTGTTGATTATATTCCCAAAATTGGTAAACTTTTGGGAATTGGGAATTGGGAATTGGGACTTGGGAATTGGGAATTGTGGAATTTTCCTCTGAGTTAACTTTAGCAATGCTTTCCTCTCCTTTTCCTCGTAATTGTCGCAACTTTGTCAAAATTTGTTCTTTGGTTCGTCCTCGGAGTTGAAATAGTACAAATGGGTCTTCACTAAAGCGTTCTCCCAATAAGTAGTAAACTGCACTAATGTGTTTACAAGGATTAGCTTTATCGGGACAACTACACTGCGAATGAATATCGGACAAGTTGAAGGGAAATAGTCTCTTACCAGCAACGGCAAATACATCTTCAATATTTTGAGGCATTTCTCCTGCTAAAAGTTTAGCAGAAAAAACTGCCCTTTGCGACATATTTTCAGTCACATAACCCCAATCTTCATCGCTGAAAGTATCTAGCCAGAGAGAAATTTGATAGGGTTCTGGTTCTGTACCCCTGACTTTGGCAATTACCTTTTGATCTTGAAACTCAATGCTAAGGACGTTCCCCTCTCTTGCATATCTCCAGCCTCGCTCTAAACGCTTTTTAAAATGATAGGAATTTATCAAGTCAAGCCATTGTTCAGTCCACCATTGTTTGTCACTCATAGGTATTTTAGGTTTTAGTTTTTGAATTTAAAGTATAATTAATGTAGGGGCAATCCCCCTGTGGCTGCCTCAATGCGGGGTAGGCACGGGGGCACTACCCCTACAAATCTGTATGAATGATTTAGGCTTGCTATATTACTCTCCTTCTTCCTCAATAATAGCATTGCGGTCTAGTATTAGTAAATTACGTAATTGGTCTGTATCGAGTTCTGTCAGCCAATTTTCGCCACCGCCAACTACTTGCTCAGCTAGAGCTTTTTTACTTTCTATCATATCATGAATTTTCTCTTCTAATGTACCTGTGCAAACAAATTTATGTACTTGCACGTTGCGGGTTTGACCAATGCGAAAAACGCGGTCTGTTGCCTGATTTTCTACTGCGGGATTCCACCATCTATCATAGTGGAAAACGTGGGTAGCTCGCGTTAAGTTAAGACCAGTACCGCCAGCTTTTAGGGATAAAATCATAATCGGTGGCCCTTGAGGGTCATGCTGGAAACGGTCGATCATTTCTTCTCGTTGTTGTTGGCGAGTACCGCCATAAAGGAATAAGATTTCTCGACTAAATTGTTTTTCTAAATGCGCTTTGAGTAGATGTCCCCATTCGGCAAATTGGGTAAAGATTAAGGCGCGATCCCCTGCTAACATAACCTCTTCTAACATCTCATCAAGTCGCTGTAATTTGCCTGATTCTTGAGACTTAATTTCTATTTTTTTACCCTTCCCTTCTTGCTTCGATAAAATTGGATAGTTGCAGATTTGTTTGAGCTTAACTAGCAAGCCAAGAATCATTCCCCGACGCTGGATACCGTCAGCCGATTCAATAGCTGCTAATGACTCTTCAACAACTTTTTGATAAATGTTAGCTTGGTCAATTGAGAGAGGACAAAACACTGTCATTTCTTGCTTTTCAGGCAAGTCTTGGATAATAGTTTTGTCAGTTTTGAGACGACGTAAAATAAATGGTTGAACGAGGGAGCGTAAAGTTTGCAAAGACTCTTTATCTCCATATTTCTCAATCGGTATTGCAAATCGTCGCTGAAAGAAATTACGCTGACCTAAATAACCAGGATTAAGAAACTCTAAAATTGACCACAATTCTTGCAGTCTATTTTCTACTGGTGTACCCGTCATCGCAATTTTAAATGAACCCTCTATCTGTCGTACTGCTTGCGATTGTTTTGCCTCTGAGTTCTTAATATTTTGAGCTTCATCTAAGACTACACCTTGCCATTTAATGCTCTGAAGTTCTTTAGCATCTCGGTACACTAATGGATAACTGGTAATTATCAAATCTTTGCCCTTAATTGCGGTGGCAAAGGCTTTACCTTTAGGCCGTTTGTTGCCGTAATGTTGTAAAACTTTTAAGGTAGGGCCAAATTTCTTGACTTCGCGTTCCCAGTTGCCTAATACTGATGTTGGGCAAACCAGTAATGTCGGACTTTCTAGTAATTTTTGCTCTTGCAGGTGAAGAAGAAAAGCGATGAGCTCTGCGGTTTTCCCCATCCCCATATCGTCTGCCAAACAAGCACCTAAGCCCCATTTTTCTAAGAAAGATAACCAACCAACTCCCCGCGCTTGATAAGGCCGCAATTCTCCTTGAAAACTCTTAGGATTGATGGCGTTTACTGATTCATTGTTACTCAGAGTATTAAGTAATTCCTGAAGTTTACCTGTGGCTTCAAAGCTAACTACTGGCAGTTTTTCTATTGTCTGAGTGTCACCAGAAGCTAAACGCAAAGCATCTTCTAAAGAAAGTGTCAAACTTTCTTTACGACTGGCAAAGAAAGTTTGAGCGGCTTTGACATCAGGAGCTCGTAATTCTACCCACTCGCCATTTATTTCTACTAAAGGTGAATTGAGGGCGATAAGTCTGTCAAATTCTGCTTTGGAAATCTGCTGTCCACCTATTGTTAATTTCCACTTGAAATTTAGTAGGCTTTGTAAGCCGATCCGGTTGTCACCACTTTTTAATGAGGTAGTTGGCGTTTCTGCTTGAATACTTAATCCTAAACGACTTGCCCATCCTTCCCGATTCGCTAAACTTGGCGGCAAAATTACGCCTAATCCGGTGTCAGTAAATCGCCATGCAAATGATTTGATAAATTCATAAGCTTGCAGTGGATTAAGTTGACAATATTGAGGGCTTTGCTGTTGCAAGGTGGGTTCAATTAAGGGATAAAGTTTTGAGGCTAAACCCAAGCCACTTAGTAGGTTTTCTTGAGGAAATTCTAATGTCCTTCCTCGATAATTTAAACGCTCAACTGGGTGGTTCCAGATAGTTGCTGCATCGACTATAAATTCTGGGTCATCTGCGGCTTGGAGACAGTAATTTAAAGTCCAGTCTCTTTTACCTGATGAGGGTGGGATTAGGTGAAAACCAGTGTGAAATTGATTTTGTTCTGCGAGGGCTAAAAGTGGGGATTTCCAAGCTGCGATCGCATTTTCTAAATGTTCTAAGTCATCGGGTTCTGATTCTACAGTATTTGACTCTTGGTTTAAGGCTTTTAGCCACTCGCGTACAGCGCTTTTTGCTCCAATTTCTAAACTTTGATTGCCGACTATCCGCACTTGAGTATCGATGATTCTACTCAAAAATCCCTTTAGCAATTCTTCAGGAGTAGGCGGTAAATCTATTGATTTTGGTAATTGGTGATTGGTAATTGGTAATTGGTTAATTTCTTCTTGTTTGTCTCCTCTGTCTCCTTCTGCCTTCTGATAAGTACGGCAAGCAGTTGGCATTTGTTTAGCGAATTTTACTAGGCGAATCCTATCTATTTCACTGTCCAGTAATGGCTGCCAAATTGCTATTTTAGAACTGTTTGAACTTTCTAATGCTGGTAAGAATTTGCCTCTAGCTAGTAAATCCAAACTCCACCTACTGACGTGCGACCAAAAGCGTAAGTCTGAACCGACAAAAGATTCTGCATCTGCACCGAGGGGGAGTGCTTGTAAGAAGGTAAAAGCTTCTAGGGGGTGAAGATAGAATCCCTCTACTTGCCAGGGGTAAAGATACTGCGATTCTATTTCTGTAGTTTCTAAAGGTGTGGTTGCGGAATGCAGGGGAATTAGATTTTCTGTTGATGCTAATATCTGGGTAGGTAGTGCGATCGCGTGATTTTCCCAACGAGTTGAGAATTTTGGGGTTGTGATTTTTTGGCTTTGACTTTTCTGGGATGTTTTGAGGTTGGCTTTTTTTTGCTTTGAGGTGGCTTTGGTCTTTTCTTGTGGCTTTTCGATGATTTCTGGTAAGAGCCAATTAAGTTTTTTTGACTCGTGCAATGATGTTAAAAAACTATTTAATTCTGCTTCTGCCATTGTATATGGATTGTGCAGAGATTCGTTTGTATCAGGGGTCTGGTTTGCCGTAATTCTCCGCCAAGTTTCTCCCCAAATAAATAAATAACCGCCGCGCTCTAGTAGCCAAGTGCCATGTAAAATTGCCATTTAATTTATCCTTATAATCTCCCATTATTTGGAAGAGCTACTGCTATTGATTGAATGATTGTAAGTAATAAAGTCATAATATCATCTTAAGACTTTCCCACGAATCACGTAACGCCGCCCTCCGGGCGGTAATTGACTGTCCAGAGGGCGGCGTTATGGTATTAATTTTTAATTTTTAATTTTTAATTCCCTCTCGCACTCTAGCTGTTCTAATGTTACGATTGCCAGATAGAAGTGCATATCGTAGGCTGAAAGTATTGGAATTGCGTATTAGCGGTAAACCAGATGAATACTACCTCTCGTTTCTCGGTCACTTCCCCAATTAGGGTTGGTATTGTTGGTACAGGTTTTACCGCTAAGCTAAGGGCACAGGCTCTGGCGACTGATGAGCGATCGCAGCTTGTAACCGTTGCGGGTCATAGGCCTGAGAGTACGGAAGCCTTTAGCGAACAATTCCAGATTCAGCAATCGGTTTCTTGGCGGAAACTTGTAGAACGGGACGATCTAGATTTGGTAATCGTCTGTACGGTAAATCGGGATCATGGCGCGATCGCGCGTGCGGCCCTGGAAAATGGCAAGCACGTTGTTGTCGAATATCCCCTAGCATTGGACGCATCGGAAGCGGAACGCGCGATCGCGATCGCCCAGCAACAACAAAAATTGCTCCACGTCGAACACATTGAACTACTAGGCGGTTTGCATCAAGCTGTTAAGGAATATTTACCCGCTATTGGTAAAGTTTTCTATGCCCGCTATATTACAATCGCTCCCCAGCGTCCCGCACCTCAAAAATGGACTTATCAACATTCCTTATTTGGATTTCCTTTTGTTGGTGCTCTTTCTCGACTACACCGATTTACTGATTTGTTTGGGGAAGTCGCAAGTGTTACCTGTCAAAATCAATTTTGGGATACGGAACCTGATTTTTACAAAGCTTGTTTGTGTAGCGCTCAGTTGCGATTTGCTAACGGCATTTTAGCTGAATCTGTCTATGGAAAAGGCGAAACATTTTGGGAGTCAGAAAATACTTTTACTATTTATGGTGAAGCAGGAAAGCTAATTTTTACTCCAGAATCTGGTCAATTAATCCAAGGAGAAAATAGCCAAAATATTGAGGTTGGTACTCGGCGCGGTTTGTTCGTAAAAGATACAACAATGGTATTGGATTATTTAATAGAAGGAGTACCTTTGTATCTCAATTCAACAGCTAGTCTGTATACCCTAAAAGTTGCAAATGCCTTAAAAAAAGCTGCGGAAACAGAGAAAAGCATAGCGATTAACGATTAATTGTAAGATTGCAAGATCCGCCTGCCTTAGCCTTACCTGTCTCCTGCCTTCTTCTCCATCATTTTGCGTAGAGAAAAGCATTATCCCAAAGATAATCTATAACTGTTTTCGCATCATCCAAAGATGGAACTATACAACACCCCTGGGCATCATAAGTCAGCATAGTTAATTCCGGGGTATTCGCTTCATCACCACCATCCTTAATGATTTTGCCCCGTATTCCTTCCAAATTACCGAGAGGGCCTTGGATGTCGAAGTCAATTTTAGTACCGAATTTATTTTCCATCCATACCTCAATTCGGTCATCCAATTGTTCTGGCGTAAGCGGTTTTTTGCTAGTCATCAAGTGATAATAAGCAAGGATAATTTCTTTACATTCTTCCTCTTCTGCCGCATCAATTAACGCTCCAAAAACACTAGCATTATTAGCCAGATTCCTAAAGAAAAGAGTATCGGTTACATTCTTTTGAAATTTGACCTTTTTGTAGTTATAATTGTTATATTGCCTGAAACCTACTCCTCCTAAAGCCACCACCATCGACAATGCCGCTACCAATACGGGCAGAATATTCTCTACATTTTCCTTGCTGATATTGAAATTTAGGAAATTGGTTTTTCCGAAGAAGACAAACAAAATGACTCCGATAATCAGCAGCAATTGGGGTAAAACTTTTATAATCACCGAAGCACCAGCCCCAATAGCTGGAACGCCAAGCAAAAGACGATCTTTCCAAGTCATGCTAATTTTGATGTTTGGAAACAGGAATTCTAAATCAAATTTGGGGATGTTTTTGTAAAAATATATGTATATTTTGCCTGGTGTAAAATTAAGTTTTTCTGGCTTGGATTTTTTCGCAGCAAAATATGCAGCATCTTTGAATTTTAGTAACAAGACTACTCGATCAAAGGTATCAACTGTCTTTTCTACTTGCTTCAAAAGTTTCTTAACCGAAGCTGTTTTCTGAGTATCGCCACGATAGTAACAAACTATCTGCTCAAAGTCCTCAAAATCTACTTTTGTATTGAGTTCAAGTAACGAGTTTTCGTTAAGAGCCTGTTGTAACATTTCTTCAGATAAAATGACATAATTAGCTCTTTCAAGGATCGTCTTAAAAGCTGAAATCAGTTTGGCTTCCATTTCTGTCTGTTGAGCTGAGTTCGGTTCAATTCTCAGCTTGGTATCAGCATCAGGATTAAAGGGAACAAAGTTATCCTTTAATACCTCTAAAGTCTGATGCAACTGAAAATGGTAATAGGCCGACAATATTTCGCAGAAATCCCGGAATTTCGCGATCTCTGTAGGGGCTAACTGACCGTCTTCAACGCAAAGTTCGATCAAATCGGAGCGACGATAGGGGATAAAAGCTTCACGATCTTTGTAAACTGCCATAATATCTATCTCTTGGGTAGCATAGCTCTTACGAGCGGTGATTAAGGTAATAGCATAAACTAGGTTGTAACCTTTTCCCTCTTCCCTAACCCCTAGCCCCTAGCCCCTAGCCCCTCTTCCCTAGCTATAGTTGTCATTGTAAGCCAAAAATAGCTACAAAGTCTAAAAGGCGCGATTATACCGCGCCTTCACAAACTCAGAACTTCGCCTTCCCATCCCCTTAACTTAGAACAAGTCAGGAGGCAAAAGCACCTTATCAACTAAGACAATCACCCCATTGGCAGTACGACGAGATGACTGCACCACACTAGCGTCATTGAGTGTCAGTTGATCTCCAGCCTGATTAAGCTGAATTTTCATCGGCATACCTGCGGCAGTTTGCACCACACCGGCCTCTATTTCCTTGGCCGTAACTTGACCCGCAACTACGTGATAGTTCAGCACCTTAGCTAATTTGTCCTTATTCTCTGGCTTGAACAACTTCTCCCGGATGTCCGTAGGTAAAGCTGCAAACGCTTCATCCGTCGGCGCAAAAACAGTAAACAGCACCTTGTTGGGGTCTGCTTGGTCTTTCGCGCGGAAATTGTCAGTTAAACCAGCTTTGTTCACAGCCTCAGCAAAGGCTTGGAAGTCTCGGTAATACTTGATTGCAGAATCTAGTTCACCAGCAATCGTGCCGTCAACGCTGCGGCTTGTACCGCCAGAAGGGTTGAAGATACTGGCGGAGTAGTTAAACTGCGCCAACACTGGCAAGCTAATCAGGGCGCTTACACCAACAGCAGCTACAGCACCAGTGAGCTTTTTAATCCAATTTGTTTGATTTTGGGAATCCATCGCTTTTTTCTCCAAATTACGGCTGGATGCCCCCTGATCTTAATACTTTCAGACTTTGAACTTTTATCTGCCGAAAGACCAAATCCTTTACTACATAAGCAATGGAAAGGTTTTTCTTGGGTCAAACGCGAATTTTATAGCTGTGCTTGCATTGCATA
Organism: Kamptonema sp. UHCC 0994; assembly: GCF_029167235.1. Classification (GTDB taxonomy): domain Bacteria; phylum Cyanobacteriota; class Cyanobacteriia; order Cyanobacteriales; family Microcoleaceae; genus Kamptonema. The sequence continues at coordinate 18,867 of NZ_JARFTR010000082.1, forward strand.
GCTTTTACTCTAAGCTTTGACATCTATCCGTGTAGATAAAAAGATTGTACATGATAGGCGGTGAAATACATAGGGGTATTGGAAATTTTTTATAAAACTTAAATCGATGGAGAATGTGGTTCCCCTGAACAGGGAAATGGGATACAATGGCTGTGGGGTCACACCCCCCATCCAGGGTAATGATAAATATGTTAACGCTGTCGTTCAGTCGCTCGGCAGAGAAAAATTTTTTTGGCATCTACAGCAAAAAGTAACAATTTCAGGCTCGATCGCACGAGGGGCAAAATCCGGTTTCTCCGAAAAATCATCGGAGAGATATTAAGGCAGAAACCGGATTTTTTGCGTAAGTCCTAAATTTAAAATCCAGAAAAGACGAGCAAGCGACTAATTCTCTGCTTCTTGCTGAAGGCGATCGCGCAAATGTGAAAGTCATTTTAAGGTCTCAGGCTACCTGTGATTTCAACCTGTGATTTCAATCTTCCTTTGGTTAGGCTATTGGTATCACTCTTTAGATTTCATTACTCACCGATCTAAGACTTACGCAAAACTACCATTTTCTATCATTAGAGCGCCTGTGCGTAGCGCTTACGAAGCAAAGTCAAAAGCAATCTGAGGGTGTTAAGCAAGCCCGAAGCAAACCAAAACATTGATTCTTCGTTATTAGTGGGTAAGTCCTGTGGTGATTAGTAATTAAAAACAGACTAATACCTGCTAGATGCTTAGGAAAATCCTCGGCAATATATAAGGTCAAAAACGATGAAACCGGAACGTCATATTTACCTGCTAGTAACAACAGTCCCCACCCCTAATAAAGTCATCAAGAAACAAGATAGTGGTGGCTCTCGTTTGTGGAATCTCGGTAAGAAATCCTCTTTCTTGTTGCCTTTTGCCTCTTGTTTGCTGCCATCTTTAGTACAGGCTCAGCCTATTGTGCCAGCAGCCGACGGTACTAATACTACCGTCACCCCCGATGGGAACCGCTTCAACATCAGCGGGGGTCAATTATCCAGAGATGGATCGAATCTGTTTCATAGTTTCCAGCGATTTGGTCTCTCCCAAGGTCAAATTGCTAACTTTCTTTCTAATGACACGATTAGAAATATTTTAGCTCGTGTCACTGGTGGAGAAGCCTCAGTTATTAACGGATTAATTCAAGTTACAGGAGGTAATTCTAACTTATTCTTAGTTAATCCAGCCGGGATTGTATTTGGGCAGAATGCTCAACTGAATGTACCAGCTTCTTTTACCGCTACTACAGCCAGCGGCATTGGATTTGGCGATAATTGGTTTCAGGCTTTTGGGGCTAACAATTACTCAAATTTGCTGGGAACGCCGAGTGCTTTTGCTTTCCCAAATTCCGATCCAGCGGCGATTGTTAATGCTGGGAATTTGGCAGTCGAACCAGGTCATAATATAACGTTAATCGGCGGTACTGTAATTAGTATAGGCACTTTAGAAGCACCTGGTGGCACAATTACTTTAGCTGCTGTTCCTGGTGAGAAAATAGTACGGATTAGCCAAGAAGGGCGGCTATTAAATTTAGAAATTACACCTTTGTCGGCAGAATCGGGAATTTTGAATGCCGATGCCAGAAATTTTGCACCTCTTTCTTTGCCACAAATGTTGACAGGTGGAGGTAGCAGCCACGCAACAGGAATATCAGTTAATGCTGGCGGGCAAGTGGTACTTACGGGTGGGATGCCTGTGCAGGAAGGGGCGGTAATTGTGGCTGGTAATGTAGATGCTTCTAGTTCAGATCGATCGCCAAGTTTACAAATGGGAGGAACTGTTGAAATTTTAGGCGATCGCATTTTCTTAAGTAGTGCCAAAATTGATGTTTCAGGTATTAGTGGCGGTGGTACAGTGAAAATCGGCAATGGAGAAATTTCTAGTAATTCTCAATTCTTAAATGCCACAGAAATTCATATCAGTAGTGATTCTGAGATCCTAGCTAATGCTGAGATAAATGGCAATGGTGGTCAGGTAACAATAGGCAGGTGGGGAGGTTTAACAACAACTGATTTTAATGGTCAAATTAGCGCACTTGGTGGCAGCAACTCAGGTGACGGTGGCACTGTTGAAATTTCAGGTAGCGGTACTTTTGCCGGAACAGTAGATTTAAGTGCTACCAATGGCAATACTGGTATTATACAACTCAATTCTGAAAATATTGTAGTTGGGCAAAATTCAGCTAATAGTCAATATTTAACCGACAGCCAACGACTTACTATTTCTGAAAATGTACTGGAAAATTTAACTGCAAATGCTGATGTTGTTCTCAATGCTAATAACGATATTACTATCAATAACTTAGCTGAAAAACCGCTCAATTTGAACCCTAATAGTGAGGTAAGGTCGTTTGCTTTTGTTGCCGACGCTGATAGCAATGGCATTGGTTCATTTTCTACAAGTAACTCCCAATCTGCAATTTTGACCAATGGAGCGGCACTGAGTATTTCAGGTCAAAATCTAACGATTGGTAAAATCAATGCCAGTGGTGGAGCTATTAACCTAACTGGGAATAATATTAGTTTAAGGGGTGGAGAAAGTTCGGTTTCTAGTAGTGGTGGCTCGATATTTATTGCGCCTCGGACGGCAGAACAAGCAATACAAATTGGTGGTATTGCACAGAATATTTCAAATACACTAAATCTGGAAAATTCAGATATGGCAGCTTTGGATAACGGCTTCAAAGCAATTACAATTGGTAGATTAGATGGTAGAGGTGCAATTACTGTCAATGCGGTGCAAGTAAATGACCCAGTAGCATTACAGTCGCCTGGGGGAACCGTAGCAGTGCAAGGAGAAATTATTGGAAAAGATGATGCCTCTGTGACTATAAATGCACAGTCAACGGTATTGAATGCCAATATTACGACCAACAATAGTGATATTAATATTAATAGTGCAGTAACTCTCACTAACGATGTTTCTTTGAAGACGGGGGAAAGTGCGGGCAATATTGCGATTGCTTCTACATTAAATAGCAAAGAAAATGAAGCTCACAACCTGACATTAACCGCAGGAACAGGTAATATTACCTTTAAAAGTGCAATAGGTAGTGGTCAAAATCAACAACTAGGTAATCTTTCTATTGAAAGTGCTAACAATGTACAAGCTGATGCAACTATTGCAGCAGGAAGCGTGCAGCAGTCAGCGGGTGTTGGTAAAACTACTCTTAGTGAAGTCCAAACAACGGCTGCTAATGGTGTTGATATTACTACTGGTGGCGATATAAAAACAGGAAATATTACAGCCAATGACGGCGATATTCGATTGACAAGTCAAACTGGAAATGTCACTGTTGGTATCCTAAATTCATCTGCAAGAGTACATGAACGTTCAGGCAATATTAATGTAAATGCTGCTGGCAATATCAGCACGGGTTCAGTTATTTCTTTTGGCTTTGAGCGTGGGGGAGATATTAGCCTTACCAGTCAAAATGGTGGCATTGCTGTGGAATCAATTAATGCTGGAAGTAGAAGCGGGAATACTGGCAATGTCCATGTAAAAACTGCTCAGTATTTCCGGGTTTTGAACGGTGACACAAAAGTTGAAGGTCAAAGTTTAGCTGTTCACAGTCAACAGCCAAAAGTTAACAAGCAACAGGTAAATGATACCTATGCTTCTGTTGTACAAATTGAGCAGGTTCGCAGTCAGGAAATTGGTCGTCAATTAGGGGCTAATGTTAAACCATTGAACGGTCAAAATATCCAAGCATCTCTTACTAGAATTGCACAGCAAACGGGAAAAAAAACAGCGGTAATTTACGTTGTATCTCGCCCTGAACAATTAGAATTAGTGTTGTTAACTCCCGATGGCAATCCTATTTTTAAGAGTGTCTCGGCTGCTAATAGCGACGCACTGCGGCGACAGGTACAAAAATTAATTGGCGGACTTAGTCACCGTCCTGATGAAAGTAATGCTAATAGTTATTTGAGTGCTTCTCAGCAACTTTATCAGTGGTTGATTGCGCCTTTAGCAGCAGAGTTAGAAAAGCAGAAAATAGATACTCTAGCATTTTCTTTAGATCCAGGAATGCGGAGTTTGCCTTTGGCTGCTCTCCATGATGGGAAACAATTCTTAGTACAAAAATATAGTCTCGGTTTGATTCCTAGTATTAATCTAACTGATACAAGTTATCAAAATATCAATAATGTCTCGGTTTTAGCAATGGGTGCTTCGCAATTTAAAGACCCACAAGTTGTACCTTTACCTGCTGTACCTGTGGAGTTGTCTACAATTACGCAGGATAGGGGCGGTCATTCTTTCTTAAATCAAGAGTTTACTTTAGATAATCTCAAGGCACAACAATCTAGGGGACAATTTGGAATTATTCATTTAGCAACTCACGGTTCTTTTGACCCAAGTATGCCTAGTAATTCTTATATTCAAATGTGGGATGGGAAACTGCGCTTTGAGCAGTTACGGGAGTTAGGAAAGCAGCGCTTAGAGTTATTGGTTTTGAGTGCTTGCGAGACGGCTTTTGGTAGTCAAGATGCGGAATTAGGTTTTGCTGGTTTGGCGGTGCAGTCGGGTGTTAAGTCGGTATTGGCGAGTTTATGGCAAGTTGATGATGCTGGCACTTTGGGGTTGATGAGTGAGTTTTATCGGCAGTTAAGTTTGCAAGGTTTGACTGTGAAGGCGGAGGCTTTGAGGCAGGCACAAATTGCGATGATTGATGGGGATTTGCGCGTGGAGGGAGGGCAGTTACGAAGTACCAGTCGCGGAGGAGAGGCTGTTAGTTTGCCATCAACTGAGGGGCAAGTTGTCGCGAATTTATCACATCCTTATTACTGGGCTTCTTTTACGATGATTGGTAGTCCTTGGTAGGTGTTGTTAACTGTTAACTGTTAACTGTTAACTATTGGTAGACTGTGTTGCTTATCCTATTACTAGGCTATTACTGGGATTAGATCAGCTTTTATGTATTTAATTATAATCTTAATGTATAGACCTCTTACTCTCCTTCCTTTGCAGGGAAGAGTTGTACATTTGTGATGTAGATCACGCCTAAAAGTCAATTTTGTCACATGGTTAATCGACTTTCTATCACATAGACTAAGGAAAACATGATTAAGAATAAAGTTAGTAAATTTGTAATTCATTTTATTTTGTTACAGCACTTTACAAAACAACGGAAAACTGGCGATGAAATCTACGAGAGATGCTCAATTAATTAATTTTTTACGAGGGGAGTTGGCGATACCGACTGCTGCGATCGCGATCGCTCTCCGACAAAGCGATCGAGATACTAGCCAATTACCGATAATTCTTTGGCAGTACGGTTTAGTCAGCTTGGAACAGTTAGACCGAATTTTTGATTGGTTGGCAACGGTAAGCAGTTAAGCAATTAAAAATTAAAAATTAAAAATGTGGGAACGTCAAATCACCGTTAACGGTTAAGGGTTAACGGTTAACTTTTAACTTTTAAGGATTAAGGCGTTTGGAAACCTGGCTAACTATGCCGCTCAGAATTGCCCCTCCCATCAGAAGGCCAAGAGCGGGGGTAAATAATGGCTGCCAAAGTGAGTACCATAATTCGAGGCCAAGGCTGACTCCAACGGAACGACCGATGACTGCGATCGCAAACCATCCGAAACTGACCAAGACTAAGAATACATTAGCTACTAACAATATATTTAGCCAATTGAGAAATTTATCTTTCATTGTTCGCGGTATTGATTTTATAGTTGACCTATCCCTGGACTAAATTCAAGGGGTTTTGATATCATTTTCTTATAAAATATCATTTAATTGTTGCTATACAGTCTGTGAAAATATGGTTCGCTACACACTTGCACAAAGCCCAGAAGTTATTCTGACTGTCAAGGGCAGAGATTCGGTCAAAGCTCGCGAAGAAGCGATGGATCAGCTCATGGAACTAATGGACGCAGGCTCGCTCACTACGGAGCTCAAGGAGGGATTTGGGCCAAAGCAATTTATTGAGGTGAAAGAACCCGAAGATAGTGGTTCTGATGAGGAGGATGGTATTACTCAGGCGGTACAAATTCTGAGCAATCTAGCTACTTTAAAGCTAAAAGTGATGGAATCTCGCGATGAGGCTCTCAAGGTTCGTGCTGCGATCGATATTCTATTTACGGATGAGGCTGTAACTGTTGATGAGATTGCCAATCTCAAAGATGGCTTCAAGGTTCTTAAAAATTTTGCTCAAGCTAATGTCCGCTATCGAGAAGCTAGAGCTAAAGCTGAGGATGCTCGTACAGTTCTCGATGCAGCTTTGCAATCTGCTGAGTCTGAAGTCAAGAAGTAATCGCAATTAAGAATATCATTAGATTGCAGATGCTTGTAGCGATCGCGTTTCTAGTGTGCGATCGCCACAACTCGAATACAATCAAGGCAGACATTTTTTATTTAACTTATAGCAACCTTCTTGGCAGTTAAGACTTTCTGAGTTCCACCAAACTCGCTGATTCTATTCCCTTCTTCCCCTTCTTTCCCTTCTTTCCCTAGCCTCTAGCCCCTAGCCCCTAACCCCTAACCGCCTTGGCGGTTGCTATAGTCTTTTATTCTGATCCTAAAAACGGCACATTTACGACTTCCGCATCTATTTCTCCTACCTGCACCTTCAAGCCTTCACCGCCAGCTTTAGTACGGATATAAGCAAGACCAAAAGACCCTTCATCAGTCGCAACAAAACTGGTTAGCTTACCAACTTTTTCTTCTCCAATTGTCACCGCTGTACCCACCTCGACATCACCACTCAAACGAATGCCCCAAAGCTGTTGTTTAACTCCTTTGTATGTATTTAAACGAGCAATTGTTTCTTGACCAATGTAGCAGCCTTTATCATAAGAAATTGTATTCAAAAGGCGGGCTTCCAGAGGGTTATATTCATCTGTAAGTTCAAAATCTGGTGCTGGTCGTCCTTGTTCGATTCGCAGATATTCCCACACGCGATCGCCTGCGGGAATCGCCCCATTTTGTACTAATTTATCCCAGAGATTTGCTGCCTGATTTCCATTGACAATAATCGTATATCCGCTAGTTGCTAATCCGCTACCTACAACAATGCGAATACTGCCTTTATCGGTACTATTTTCTATTAAATTGTGAGTACCATAAGGCTTGCCTTCAATCCCTGTTATTCCCAATTTATCTAATAATTTATCGCTTTGTGGCCCAATTAGGCTAAAGGTAGCAGTGGCATCAGTTACATCTTTAAGTTCCACCTTATCCATTGGAAAAATATATCGATCTAGCAACTCTAAGAGTTTTTGACGGCGGCTAGGGGAAACTAACAGCAAGACTGTATCTTCTGTAATAATAGCGGTAGCAAGGTCAATTGTTCTGGCAGTAGATGTGACAAAAACTGTGTCACAGCCTTGTCCTGGTTGCAGAATATTGAAATTGTTGGTACTTTGGTTGTGTAAGAATCGGAGTCTATCTTCACCTGAAACTTCTAGTCGTCCCCAGTGAGTGCGATCGCACAATATAACGCCTTGGCGCGATGCTAAAATAGCCTCAGCATCATTGCCAAAACTAACAGGGACATTTGCCTCGGTAACTGAGGAAATAAATTCTGCACCTGTTGATGCTTGAATATCATGCAATTCTTGAATCATAATTAAATTTGAGATTGTAAGTAAAAGGAAGAAGGAAGAAGAAAGAAGGAAGAGGAAGAAGGATTTACTTAGATTTAGGTAAAAGACTGTGTAAGATAGTTAACAGTTAACAATTAACAATTAACAATTAACTAGGCAATTGTGCAAATATTTCATCTACTAATTGGGTGGCTTTTTCATCAAGGCGGTTCCAATCTACGTTACCAGTCTCGTCAATCAGACTGGTATCTATCTCAACTTCTACACTTTGGCTTTTTACATGGGTAGGAGTGTAGTTGCTAAAGCAGACTTGATAACAAAGTTCCCACAAATCCACGCACATTTCTTTGCCTTGATGTTCTAAGCATAACTGATAGCCGGGAACTGGGAGCTGTACTTCTTGATAAGTACCTTTCCATACTGATTCGTCTAACTGTTTGCGAATGTTATCAATCAGTCGGATCAGGGCTGGCTGCATCAGCAGTTCAGCTTGCTGCCACGCGATCGCATTAGTTATTTTTGGTTTCATAAAAACTGAAATTGGACTGCACTAACCGCAGTTTACGGAAATGATATACTTTTAAGCAATAGCGATCGCATCTCCTCTAGACTCAAAATCATCCTGCTGAGCATTACCTTCCGCCACTTCTGCAAATACCTTCATCTCCTTCATCTCTACCGCACCAAACAGAGTCCCAAAAGATACATCTGCCGCATCCCTACCCGTACCAATGCGGATAATTCCACTCAAAGGTACAAGCCGCGTCGCATCGAATAAATACCAGCGATCGCCTAGGTAAGCCTCAAAACAAGCGTGAAAATCAGGCGGTTCCAGCTTATAAGCATAAGCAGAGACAAAACGAGCAGGTATATTTAATGCTCGACAAAAAGCAATTCCTAAATGGGCGAAATCGCGGCACACACCCGCTCTTTCAGTCGCAGTATCGTAAGCCGAAGTCTCCGAATCTGTACTCCCAGATAAGTATTTTACTTTATCATAAATCCAATCACAAATAGCCATTACTCTCGAATATCCAGGCTGTAACTCTCCAAACTCAGACTCAGCCAAACCCGCCATTAAATCTGACTGGCAGTAGCGGCTAGGGTAGAGGAAATGGAAGGTTTCCGCAGGCAAATTAGCTGGTTCGACTTCCGCGATCGCTTTGTGGTCAGCATAAAACTGTGACAATTCTACCACTGCGTGATAACTAATTTCTAAATCTCCAGGTGTTGCATTGACTCGGATGTAGCGGTTTCCCTCCAGAGGGCTAATATATTCCTCCACTTTCTGTGGTGGCTCTAGCTTGAGTTCTTCATGTAAAATATTTTGACAGTTAGTCTTTACTGTCTGGATATTAAATATCATCGTTGTGGGTTGAACAAGAGCGTATTTTAGTTGACAGCCAACGTTAAATTTTTTCATAAGATATGTACCTTTAGATATCTAATATTGTAGCTGGTTAATCGCTTTAATTGTTTCTAACCAGAATATTAGAAGGATCACAAATATATGACTTAAAAGACTGTTTGTAAAGCCGCCCTCTGGGCGGTTATTTTACCGCCCAGAGGGCGGCGTTAAGTATGCAACCGCCACGCGGTTAAGAAATAAAACTAGGTAGGGGCAATTCATGAATTGCCCTACTTGTCCTAAGCATTATGGCGATTGCTATACATAGCAACCGCCAAGACCGTTAGGACATTCTCAATTACTATTAATTTTTAATAGTTTCCTTTTGGTGGGTTAAGTTGCGCTCAAAGATTTATCTATTGGTAAATTAAGTTAACGCCGCGCTCTACCCACCCTACAACATTACGACAATACGAAAAAGCTGTGTTTGCTAAAGTTAGTAAGCCAAAGTTTCTAAAGTTTCCCGCAGATAACTGCTAACTTGCTGGTCAAGGGTGACAGTTTCCTGCTGTTGTTCAATATCGCGCTCTACCTGCCACCGTTGAAACCCAGAACTCGCCGCACTTGCTTGCTTCAAGCTTTCCCACATTTCTGAATCTTCGCGAAGTTGGCTTAGCGATGGAGCTTGATATTCTTGAGGAGTAGATGCAGAATTAACCATAGCTTTAATTTCAATCGCTTGTCTGGACTTAAACGATAGCCTTGAGTTAGCCTATCTCAAAAAATTATACAACAAAAATCTGTAATGTAATCATTATTTAGAAATGGGTGCTGCCTGTTCTCGATCGAAAAAATCTGAGGCGATCGCATCTATTGAAATTGTTGGCAATATTGCTGTATCAGAGGCTACAAAGGGTAAAAATTGATAGATTTGTCATCCGAAAACTGTACTTTTGAGAGTTATAAGTTATAAGTTTTGAGTTTTGAATCAAAAAGAAGAGTTGCGATCGCGAGTTCATCCTCGAAACTCGCAACTCATCTTCCCACTCAAAACTCATCACTCACAACTATTGAGAAAGCGTCCGTCGCTTCGTAACCATGCGGTAGGCTTCAATAATGTCACCTTCTACCCAACTGCTAAAAGCATTCAGAGAAATACCGCATTCGTAGCCTGCGTTGACTTCCTTAACATCCTCCTTCATCCGCTTGAGGGAATCAAGAATGCCTTCATGGAGGATATTAGAGCCTCGGCGTACCCGCACCTTGCAGTTGCGGATGATCTTGCCAGAAAGGACATAACAGCCAGCCACAGCCCCACGACTGATAGGGAACACAGTTCTGACTTCCACTTGGCCCAGAGGTTCTTCCACCAGTTCTGGTTCCAGCAGGCCTTCCATTGCCCCTTGAACATCGTCCAAGAGGTTGTAGATGATGTTGTACTCCCGAACATCTACACCCTCTCGGTCAGCGGCTTGACGTGCGCCGGCAGCGAGGGTAGTGTTGAAGCCAATAATCACGGCCGCACTGGCTGCGGCGAGGTCAACGTCTGTCTCCGTAACTTCTCCAGGGGCAGCTAGTAGCAATCTAAGCTGCACTTCTTTTTGAGGTAGTTGTCGCAGGGCTCCCACGATCGCCTCAACTGACCCTTGGACATCTCCCTTCAGGATCAAATTGAGTTCCTTGAGTTCGCCTTCCTTGGCTTGTTGCGAGAAACCGCTGAGGCTGATTCTGCCTTGTAGCAAACGAGATTCTCTGGCTCTATCTACTCTCGCACCCGCGATCGCAGCAGCTTCCTTCTCATTTTGGAAGACATCGAACTCATCCCCAGCACGAGGCACATCTCGCAAACCCAAGATTTCCACTGCAAAGGACGGGCCAGCGGCCTCAACCCGCTTACCTCGGTCATCAATCATTGCCCGCACCTTACCTAAAGCAGAGCCGGCAACAATAATATCTCCTACCCGCAGCGTGCCATTTTGCACCAGCAGCGTAGCCACCGGCCCTCTGGCCTTATCGAGGTTAGCTTCGATCACCGTTCCCTTAGCAGCGCGGTTCGGGTTGGCATGGAGGTCTGCAACTTCTGATACCAGGAGAATCATCTCCAACAGCGTATCCAAGTTTTCTCCTTGAATAGCACTAACTGGCACCATAATCGTATCCCCACCCCAGTCTTCTGCAACCAAGCCGTACTGAGTGAGTTCCTGCTTCACTCGTTCCGGCTGAGATCCTTCCTTGTCTACTTTGTTAATTGCCACAACAATTGGCACTTCGGCAGCTTTGGCGTGGCTAATAGCTTCTATCGTCTGAGGTCTTACCCCATCGTCAGCCGCCACCACCAGCACCGCAATATCTGTCACCCGCGCACCGCGTGCCCGCATGGCAGTAAAAGCTTCGTGACCAGGAGTATCCAAGAACACTACCTGCTGCATCTTGCCTTCGTGTTCCACATCTACGTGATAAGCGCCGATGTGTTGCGTAATACCTCCAGCTTCTCCTTGAGCGACCTTAGTTTTGCGAATCGAGTCGAGCAAAGTAGTTTTACCGTGATCGACGTGACCCATAATCGTCACTACAGGGGGACGGCGTTGGAGATTTTCCAAATCTGCCTCAGAAAGCATTTCAATGACTTTCTTGGCTTCGGCTTCTTTCTCAGCAGTTTCTACTGGGACTCCCAACTCTTCAGCGACGAGGTGAATCGCCGAAATGTCAAGAGTTTCCGTGATGCTGACTGCCATTCCTTTAGAGAACAGCCGCCTAATAATTTCAGTTTCAGCAACAGCAAGAGCCAGGGCCAGTTCTTGAACAGTCATCGGCCCGCTGAGTACCAGTTTTTCTGGACGTTCTGCCTTAACTTCCGTCGCTTGGCGACGGCTACCTCGGCTTTGTCCGCGCTCGGAACTGCTAGAATCCCTTGGTGCTCCGGGTTTTTTATTTTTGGCAGAAGACGGGCCTACTAGCGCTGCCACAGGAGTTGCTGCTTTAGGCACGGCGAAGCCTTTAGGCTTCGAGGGTCTGGCTAAGGAAAGGCTGACCACAATTGGTTCTGGCATTTCCAGACCATTCTCGTTGTCATCGTCGTCTTCGTCGATCGGTGGTTTAACGCGAGTGCGTTTGCCCTTGGCTGCAACTTTGGCTGCCTTACCGGGGAAATCTGGACTTTCTTCGTCGTCTTCTTCCCATACCTGGGCTTTCTTCGCGGGACGAGGCAGAGTCGGCCGATCTAGCAGAGATATCTCTGTTAGTGGCGTATCTTCTTCTTGTTCGTCGCGGTCATCCCCCATAGCTGCCGTGTCACTGCTACCCCGGCGATTGGGCGCGATCGCACCTGGCATTGCTGGAGCAGTTCTGCCTGGCCCTGGTCGTCTCGGTTCCTGAGCCGGTTGAGGCCGACTGGGGCCTGAACCTTCCCGGCGCGGTCTCAAACCTTCTGGAGCTTCACCTCCTGGCGATCGCTGACCGCGACTGGGGCGGGCAGGTTTAGCTGGGTGATCCCCTGATTGTCCCGCTTCTGACTGCTCTTGGTCAGTTTTTGCCTGTTTGAGTACCGGCCGAATCCCCTGATTTCCTGGGGCTCGGTTCGGGTTGTCATCGGGTCTAACTGGCGGAGATGAGAGTTTCGGCAACGGCGGCGGAGGTGAATTTGTCGCCCTCGCTTGTATGGGAGCCGGAGGGTTTTGGTGAACTACATCTAGGGGTACAATTGCCGGCGCGTTTGATTCCCCTGAGTCTTCACCGCCATTTTCGGGCGCAACTCCAGGGGGATTAGCACTCGGTTTTGAGGGAATCGGTCGATTGATATTGGGTTTGGCGGGGGGCTGTAGCTGAGTAGCTGGCAGTCTGGGGGGAGTTGCCGTTGAAGGCTGGGGGGTTGTGTTCTCCTCATTGCCGGACTGCTTAGAATTTGCACCTGGGCGCACTTTAGGTCTGCGTATTTCTAAAATTTGCTGTTTTTTGGGGTCATTAGAACGGGGGCCAGATTCTCTAGACGGGGAAGCAGCCCGGTCAGGGGGGGCTGGCTTGCCGGGAGCAGAGTGGCTGGCTACGTATTTTTCGGCTGTTTTGCGAATACGTTCAGCGTCTGATTCTGAAATCGTGCTGCTGTGGCTCTTGACTGAAATATTGAGCCCCTCACAAACCGCCAAGATGTCTTTATTATCCAAATTTAGTTCCCGTGATAACTCGTAAATTCTTACTTTGCCGTTGTTCATCCACTCTAGCCCTCTCAGTGCCAACCAGTTTTTACATTGCAATTTACTCTAATGACAACATCGTTTTATTGAGATTAGTGTCAAGAATCGGGGCGCGGGCACTCTGCCAGCGGGCCCGTCGTTTGGACGTAACCTACTGATGTCTGCCGCGAGATTTGTCTCAAGTCTTTGTAGGAAACTGTGAATTTTGAAGTTTTAGTCCCGGTTTGAGCCGGAATTTGCTTTCGCTATTCGTTGTTCCCGATTGAGCATACCTCTGTTGGTACCCTGCCCTTATCTAATCTGACACAAATCTTTTAAGACTGGTGGGTGGATCGGATTGGGGTTTTGGTGCTGGCGCTGCTGAAAGTTCTTCGCTACCCCTAGATGGGGTTTGTCCGAAGGGTTCAGCAGACAGCTTATGGGAGGCTGGGGAAGGGGTGGCTAAACGTTGCCAAAGTGTTTGGTACAGTTCGTTAGACACAGATGCTTTGAGCGATCGCCCAAGTCGATTTTTTTTTTGAGCTGCTTTGAGGCATTCTGCTTCCGGGCACAGATAGGCAGAACGACCCATACCCATATCTAATTGTACCTGATGACAAGGATAGAGCCTGACTAATCGCCAAAATGCTTCTTTTGGCCCTAATTTTCTGCAACTTATGCAGCGACGATAGTTCGGTTTCATCTGTTTTTGTGGGCTGTACAAGTTCGTAACGCCG
>NZ_JARFTR010000065.1 GCF_029167235.1 Kamptonema sp. UHCC 0994
CGGTATCTTTACCGCCCAGAGGGCGGCGTTACGTAAATTCCCCACTATTCCGTTAGCGACTTAGGGGGTAAGCGCAAAAAGTGCGATCGCACTTTCTCGATCGCTATTGCCTCATAACCAAACTCATCCGCTAAATCTTCCCCTCCAAAGCGGAACAAATTTTTTTTGTAGTACCCCTTGACATTTTGTAGTATGTTATGTAGTATGTATACATGGCTGACGAAAAAGAGTTTAAAACCTTTGCTTCACAAGCCATCTGCACCTTTAAAGCTAAATAAGTCCTATAAGCAAGAGTCATGTCATTAACTCTTGGACAAAAGCGGTACTTAGCCCTAATGTAAGACATCCCAGGGGTTGTAATACATAGACTACACCGCCCACAGTCCAAACTCCAGTTATTGAAACTCGGAAATTCCACAGCCACAAGCAAAAAAAACTTCCGCAAACTCTTGACAAGCTTGTAGTATTTATGTAGTATTAATGTATGACAGAGGGGAAAGAGCCTCAAAGCTCCAACCCAAAAACCAACCGAACCTTGAAAACAGAATATTAACCTATTTTATGGGGGTATAGCTCAAATGGTTAGAGCAGTCGCCTGTCGAGCGAAAGGTTGCGAGTTCAAGTCTCGTTACTCCCGTAAACAAATCATATCAGATTTGCCAACAGTTAAGGGTTAACAATTAACAGTTAACCCTTAACCCTTAACATTTCAGGTTAGGTGGCCGAGTGGTTGAAGGCATTGGTCTGCAAAACCAATATTCGTGGGTTCAAATCCCACTCTAACCTCTGGCAAAATAGCAGCGTAGCTTAATGGTAAAGTCCCAAGTTCATACCTTGGTTAATATCGGTTCAAATCCGATCGCTGCGACCAAAAGTAGGGATAGTGTAACTGGTAACATTACGGTCTCCAAAACCGTCGATCTGAGTTCAAATCTCAGTCCCTTCGCCAATTATGGTGCTGTAGGCAAATGGTTAAGCCACCTGACTTTCGATCAGGTAATTGCGGGTTCAACTCCCGTCAGCACTTCCTTGTGGGTTGTTGGCAGAATGGTTTTTGCAGCCGCCTTTTAAGCGGAAGGATCGAGGTTCAATTCCTCGACAACCCACCAATTTTATATTTAATTTCTATCTTGGGTCGGCCCTCCTATAGGTGTAGGAAGCTGTCTGTAAAACAGTGGTTTAATACGATTGCTGGTTCAATTCCAGCTCGACCCATAGCGGGATAGAGTAGTGGTTACTCACAGGTTTCATACGCCTGTTTTACGAAGGTTAGATTCCTTCTCCCGCGTCCAAAAGGAGAGGTGGCCGAGAGGCTGATGGCATCTGTTTGCTAAACAGAATCGGGTAATTCCGACGCAGGTTCAAATCCTGTTCTCTCCGCTTTTCCCCCAGTAGCTCAGTTGGTAGTAGCGCTTGTTTGAAGAACAAGAGGTCGTCGGATCGAAACCGACCTGGGGGGCTGGCATTGTCCTGTAGCTCAGTGGTAGAGCGATCGCCTGTTAAGCGAAATGTCGTAGGTTCAATCCCTACCAGGACAGCCTTTTTTTGAATTGCCGGGTAGACAAATCCGTAAAGTCACCCATCTCTGAAATGGGAATTTATGTAGGTTCAAAGCCTACTCCGGCAGTCAATTATTGGGAAGTCGCCTAATCGGTATGGCACCGCTCTTTGAAAGCGGACAAATGTAGGTTCAAACCCTACCTTCCCAGTTCTGCTATTAGCAAAGCAGATTAATTAAACTCCTGTAGCCCAACTGGAAGAGGCCGCAAGCTCAAACCTTGTGTTGTGTGAGTTCAAATCTCATCAGGAGTAGTAAATTTTCCAGTAAATTCTACTTGCTCCTGTGGCGGAATTGGCATACGCGGCAGACTTAAAATCTGTTCTATTTTGATTGTGGGTTCGACTCCCACCTGGAGCATGAACGGGATGTAATTCAGCGGCCAGAAGCCTTGGTTTGGGGCCAAGGAGTCGTTGGTTCAAATCCAACCATCCCGACTTTACCTCTGTGATGTAATTGGAAAACATCGCTCGCTTAGAACGAGTGTTTTGCAGGTTCGAGGCCTGTCAGGGGTATTAGGTGTTAAACCTAAATGCGTGAAATGTGGCAATTTCACTACTCAAATCGTAATAAGTCAACTCCTTTAGATTTTAAAGTGAGCCAACTTGTTATTGATAACCTGAGTAACAATTTGTAGGTACTTCTGAGCTTTATCTACCTTAAAGTATGTAAATCCCGAAGTATCAATAATACATAGCTCTATACCATTTTCTAAGCAAGCTTGAAACTTTCTTTCATCATTGTTTTGAATTTGTGATAGTTTGTTTTCTCCATAAATAGGCTCATAATGGAAAATTCCGTTAAGTTCTATGGCTAGGTCAATAGATGGAATATGGATGTCTAACTCGGCGTTAATAGCATCCTTACGATTGTAATGTATTTCTAAGTTGGGATAAATTAGCGATAGCTGAGATTCTAGCCAAATTTCAAGTTTTGATCTGCGATTTCCTTTGGTTTTATTACGGTTTGAATAACTAGCAGAGCAGGAGCGAGAACAAAAATTATGCTTGGTTTTTTTGATCTGAACTTCTTCTTTGATAAAGGTAGTATTGCACCAGGCGCAAACAACCTGTTTTCTTTTATTCTGAGCCAACCAATGACATTCTTTTGAACAAAACTGATTCCAGTCTTTTTTTACATCTTGGTTGTACTTACTAACAGAGCGATTAAATTGTTTGTTGCAGTAAGCGCATACTACTTCTACTTTCTTAATCATAGCTGTGAGGTATAGCAATAAAAAAATTATAGCATAATTTTTGTTTTCAAATCCAGTCGGAAGTATATTTATTTCAGATCTAGCCATCTGATTAAATGCTGGTGTAGCTCAATCAGGCAGAGCAACTGATTTGTAATCAGTCGGTTGTAGGTTCAATTCCTATCACCAGCCTCAGAATGCGGATATGGTGCAATGGTAGCATCTGAGTCTTCCAAACTCGCGATACGGGTTCAAATCCCGTTATCCGCTCTGATAGTTTGCGGGTGTGATGTAGCGGCTAGCATCTGAGTGCGCCACACTCAGCGCATGGGTTCAAATCCCGTCACTCGCTTTGATAGTCCTGTAGCTCAGTTGGGAGAGCGCCTCTCTTACAAAGAGGATGTCGCGGGTTCAATTCCTGCCAGGATTACCAATTTACGGGAGTGTAGCTCAACGGATAGAGCGCCACGCTTCGGACGTGGATGTTGTGGGTTCAACCCCTACCACTCTCGTTGTCTTTACTTGAAATTAAAGAGGTGATTCCGTTGAATGATTAATTTTTTATAGTAAAAGCGATTGCATTTTGCGTACCCTAACTTTTAGAGCTTACATACTTTAGTACGAGAGGAAAAGTAACGCTGTCAAAAAGCAGTGTGCGTTTGCAAACAAGGAGTGCAAAGAACCCGATAGGTAGGCTTAGAAGTAGCAATCCTTTAAAGAGTGTGTAATAACTCATCGGCGGAGTCCCTTTAGTAGCTGAGAAAACGCAAAGTGCTCTTATTACTTGTACGCTACTCCGATGCGATCGCTTCTAATAATTCACAAGTTTTATGGGAGTGTAACTCAACTGGATAGAGTGTCGAGCTTCTACCTCGAATGTTGTGGGTTCAAGTCCTACCACTCCTGCTGAATGGGTCTGTAGCTTAATTGGAAAAGCATCTAGCTGGCTGCTAGAAAGATGTCAGTTCAAATCTGACCAGAATCCACCAAATAGTTAATTAAATTGGGTCTGTAGTTCTAATGGGAGAACGCTTCTCTTGCAAAGAAGAGGTTGTGGGTTCGACCCCCATCAGATCCACTGTGTCTGAAGCCAAAGTGGTAGCGGCGCTGGTTTGTGGAACCAGTAATAGCGGGTTCAATTCCCGTCAGACACCCCTTGGAAGATGCCGCTGAATGGCCGGCAACTGGTCTTGAAAACCAGGGTATAGCTAATAACTATAGGGGTTCGATTCCTCCATCTTCCTCTCAACCACTGGGAGCCAGAAAGTGCGGCGCTGTGCTGATAACACAGAGATAGGAGGGGCAGTACCTCCCTGGTGGATTTCCTGTATTATGCAGGAATTGAGACCATCCCAAACCCACTTTTGATAACATTCATCAACTCTTGCATCTGATCTTCCAAGATTTGTTTGATGTCTGGCAGCGGTTTTCTTTCATACTCAGCTTGCTTATATATTTTCATCGTCTCGATATAGGTAATAGCTAGAACACCTGTGCAGATAGCACTATTAACAGTAGCAATACATCTTAAAATTGACAATCCACTTACGGGATTGAAGCTGTCCAACCCTTGTAACAAATCGATTAGTTGATCTTTGAAGGGTAGTGTAGCTGTTATTCCGTTGAGCATACCAACAATTTGAGAGAAAACGTCATGAACAGTTTGGATATTGTCATAATTAGCTCCTGGCAAGTTCTGGAGAATTTGACCCAGAAAATTCTCAACAATACCTGCACTTCCTACTGCACACAATTCTGAAATAAATTTCGCATCAAAATTGCAACCAAAGGCTTTAGAAATATTTACAAGCATCCTAAATTGTAGATATGCTACTATCGATGTTTGCACCATTGGGACTGGTAATAATGCAGTGGCAAGTACGGTACTGCATCCATCTCTACACCAACCAAAAGATAAATCTGCCTTTGCTTTAATCGCATTCGAGATTGCTGTTTTAGCAATATCTTCTAGTAAATCTTCAGTAATAGATAGTAAAGACTGTAAACCGTAAGGTTGAATGTCGTAAAGATGTGTTTTTTCTTCTTGTGCCATGATTGGGACAACTCTCTGAATGTCCGAGATGTCCATTAGGAAAGGTTCTAGCCAGCCTTTTTCCACTCCTGAAGCGCGAGTAATTACAGCAATAACAGGAAGTTCTTTCGCAATTGACGAAATCCAACACCCATCGATTTGTGTTTTTCTTGTAACCAGAGAATTTACACAGTACCAAATTGCATGGATTTGGTCTTCTGGCTCTTTGGATTTCTGTTGCTTGATGAACTCAGCAATTTGCTGCTTAACTCTATTCTCCTGTTTTTTATCATTTTCAATTCCAGGTGTATCATAGATTGCTATTGGTAGTCCTGGGTTTTGGTAGGGTTTATCTGAAATGGTTTGGGTAACAGAGTCGCTAATTGAAACCTTCAAGATTGAACTAATTAGCGTACTCTTCCCAACCCCGGTACTGCCAATTACCAAAACATTACATTTTTTAATCTGCTTGATAGCTTCTGGAAACTTCTGACCAAAGCTTAACACCATCACCATATCCAGCCCTCGCTTTTTTATTTAAAGTTACATCTCTCAATGTATCAGTTTCTCCTACACTCCCGCATCCGTATTTTCCTCATAAATATTTTTACTGGCCCTTTTTCACCAGAAGTCGAGAGACACCGTGCTGATAACGCGGCAACAGAAGGGGCAGTAACTTCCTGGTGGATTTTATGTGTTATACTGCATCCAAATCGCATATTGCATAACGGTCAGTTATCTTCTAAAATAAGATAGCGACGTTTTGAGGATAAGATAATTTTTCCCACAGGCGAACAAGGAAAATCTTGTATTAGAGTGTGTCAGTACCTAACGAACTTCTATCGTTCTATAGACCTGATTCGTTTTGATGAGCGTACAGGTATTGTGTATTTTTGTATCTGAACAATTGCAAGTAGTTATTTACCGTGATGGAAACTGGAGGTTTAAATGAAAGGAGATTTTGACACTATGAGTATTGCCGAACTGCGAGCTTACTTCCTTTCACACCGTGATGATGATGAGGCGTTTTATAAACTTGCCGATCGCCTAGAATCGAGTTCGGAAAATAGTGAAGTGTATCCATGTCCAGATAGTCTTGAAAATATCGCTATTATGGAAGTAGCAATTAGGAAGCAAATCAAAAAAATGGAAGAAAACCGCAAAGAATAAAACAACAATAAAGCGAAGAGCTTGAGTTTCAGATATTACCTAATGGGGAGTTTTCAGAATCATAACCATGAACAATGAATCTTTAAAACTAGAACTGATCCAATGGATTTTGTTATTAAAAGATATTCAAATCTTGAACAAGATTCAAAAAATAAAAAACAATCCTTATGAAAAAACTGTTGCAGTTCAACCTAGACAATTCGGCTGTGGACAAGGAATTTTTACTTACATTGCAGATGATTTCGATGCAACACCTCCTGGTTTTGAAGAATATATGCTGCCATGAAATATCTAATCGATACTCATATTCTGATTTGGTTTATCGAAGGTAATAAGCAGCTTGCAGAAAAGGCACGAGTTTTAATTGCTAATCCTACAAATGATATCTATGTCAGCCAAGCTAGTTTGTGGGAAATTACCATTAAGATTAGTATCGGCAAGCTGTCATTATCCATTTCTATTGGGGAATTAGAACTATTTCTGGTGACACACCAGTTTCAGATTTTAGAAACTAAATTTAGCCATTATGAGATATTGCAGTATTTGCCTTTCCATCATCAAGACCCTTTTGATCGGCTAATTATTGCTCAGGCGAAAGCAGAAGATTATGTGGTTATTACACAGGATGAGCGATTCAAACTATACGACGTTAAATTATATTGAATAATGATATGAATTTAAAACAATACAATTATTATCTAGTCCTTGACCTAGAAGCTACTTGCTGCGACCAAGGAACTATCAATCGAGAACACATGGAAATAATGGAAATTGGAGCAGTAATGGTGGAACCCAAAAACCTCACAATTATTAATGAATTTCAAACCTTTATTAAACCAGTTCGCCATCCCGTTCTCACTGAATTCTGCAAGTCTTTAACATCTATTTCTCAAACACAAGTTGATTTAGCACCAACTTACCCGGAAGCGATCGCACTGCTCAAAAAATGGCTATCTGGTTACTCAAATGGTGTATTCGGTTCCTGGGGTGACTACGATCGCAAACAATTTCAACAAGATAGCAATTTTCACAAAGTCCCTTTTCCCATTGCTTACCCTCATGTTAATCTTAAACAATTGTTTACGGAAACTCAAGGTTTGCCAAAACGTTATGGCATGGCAAAAGCTCTGCAACTTGTCGGTTTACCCCTAGAAGGAAATCATCATCGAGGAATTGATGATGCTAGAAATATCGCTAAACTGTTGCCTTATATTCTGGGTGAAAAGCAGCTTCCCTGACTTTTTGAACTTTTGTACTCGATCGATATGTAATTTGTTGTATTTTTTTTGGTGAAGTGCTAAGCTAATTATAACTCATCAACCATCTTTCTAAGAGAGAGAACTAATATGAAATTTAGTTTTGAGTTAGATAAATTGAAAATAGAGTTTAGTTTTTGGGAGCAAGTTTGGGCAGTTAGGTTTAACAAGTTGTGGGAAATACCCCTAACAAACATCGAAGGTGCAACCTCAAAGGAACCTCAAAGTAATTGGCGGGAAATCAAAGCACCTGGTAGTTTTATGCCTGGGGTAATCAAAGCGGGAACTTATTATACTAACAGAGGTAAAGAATTTTGGTATGTCACTAAAGACAGCAATTATTTGACGGTAGAATTGAAGAATGAATCCTATAAAAGGATGATTGTGAACTTGGATGATAATGAAATTTGGGTAGAAAGAATTAATCAGAGAATCGCCGCACAGGCAGGATGAGTATAAGTCAGAAGAAACAGGCAAAATACTTAGGTAGCTGTCTTTTCAATTATCGGTACTTTACGTTTAACTGTAGGCTATCATCTGACTATTCTTGAGAAAGACGTTGAACTACTTGACCTCCTAAAAGGCGATTTGCTTCTTTGAGGATACCAGGAATATTAGCAGCGTGAGGACTGTGAATCAGACACTTCTTTAGTTCTAATTCGTTAATTTTATCTGCTTTAGAACCGGGAAACCAGTGGCTAGCATTTCCTAGTAGATTATAGCGCATTTTTCCATAGTCGATCATGTCATAAGCGGTCGCTAAATTCCACAACCACAAAATCACCGGAATGTTTATTCCGTCGGGTGTATTTTCATGGGTAGGTAAACCAATATGCCAAGTTTTTACCCAATTTTCTCCGAGTTTATTTATTGCTTCTTTTTCCAACTTTTCTAAAATCGGCTGTAAAATTTCATCAGCATTATCTAACAATTCTAACGCTTTGAGATGTTCGTCAAAATCCTGCGATCGCGCCGCCCCCAAACTAAGAGTATGCACTTGGGAATGGGAAAGACAAAACAAGTCATTAAACACCATCGGACTAAGTGGAGAACATAATTCTACTAATTTTTGAGGGGGATTATAAAGTTTCCCACCTTTATCAGAAGGGCTGATAATAAAAACGCCCATATCGTGGTTACTAGCAGCCTCAATAGCCGGCCAATTATTTTGATTAATGTAATACCAGTGAAGATTAACATAATCGAATTGGTTAGTTTTAATTGTCTGCAAAATCAGATCGGTTGGCCCGTGAGTTGAGAATCCTATAAACCGCACTTTACCTTCTGATTGTAGCCTTTTAGCAACATCTATACAGCCACCAGGCGAGATACTATAATCTAGCAATTCAGAGTTATTAATGCCGTGTAGCGAAAATAAATCGACATAATCTAGCTGTAAATAAGCTAGGGATTGTTTAAATTCTGCAAGAAATTGTTTGGGATTAGAATGAGGAGAAACTTTAGTTTGAACAATTATTTCTTCACGGGGAAGATTGGGCAAAATTGCTCCCAACTGCATCTCAGAAGTGCCGTAACCACGAGCCGTTTCAATATGATTGATTCCGCATTCTATAGAACGGTGAATAGTAGTTTCTAATTCTTTTTGATGGTCAGGTGGAATCCGATCTAGCGCAACGTCTTGCCACTTATATTGATATCTCATGCCGCCACAAGAAAAGACGGGCATTTGCAATTCTGTACGACCAAATCGGCGATGTTTCATTATAGTAATTGGTTAGTGGTTAGTGGTTAGTGGTTACTTGTTAGTGGTTACTTGTTAGTTGTTAGTTGTTATACTAAATCCGGGTTTATTAGCGCCGCTTTTCTTTAATAGTCCGCGTAGGCGGACTTTGTTTATGTAGCCGCGATTTCTAATCGCCCGGAAAAGATAGTTTTCTAATCTAGCAATTACCAATTACCAACTAACCACCAACCACTAACAACTAACTATTTATAAATCTCACGTATTATCGGCTTTCCGTCTTTGATTTCGCCAACCAGAACTAAATCTGTTACGCCTATGAACAAGCCATTTTCTAGTACACCTGGAATATTATTTAGCGTTTTTTCTAGTTCCCCTGGGTTGTCAATGGTATTAAATTTGACATCAATTACCATGTTACCTTGATCCGTAATTACTGGGCCAGCTTTTCTAACTCCCATGCGGAGTTCAGGTTCGCCACCTAGTTTCACAATCGCACGCATAACAGGCGTTATTGCCATCGGTAAAACTTCCACAGGTACGCGAAAAGTTGACCCTAATTTATCAACTATTTTGGAAGCATCTACCACAACGATAAACTGTTCTGCTAAGTAATCAACAATTTTTTCACGGGTATGAGCCGCGCCGCCACCTTTAATTAAATTTAGCTGCGGATCGACTTCATCAGCACCGTCAATAGCAACATCAATGCGATCGATTTCATCTAGCGTTGTTAGCGGAACTCCGTATTTCTTTGCCAAAACTTCTCCCTGAAAAGAAGTTGTCACTCCCTTGATATCTTTGAGAGTACCCGCTTTGATGCGATCGCCTAAAGCTTCGATCATATAAGCTGCGGTTGACCCTGTACCCAGCCCCACAATCGTACCAGACTTTACGCGGTCGGCGGCGGCATAGCCAACTTGTTGCTTGATCAATTTTGCGAGGTCTTGTTCTGCGGCCATGATAAATTCTCCTTAATGAGTTGGCGGTTCGCGCTGCCAATTAAAATAACTATCAGTGTTTAATTTACCGCAATTGGGACAACTCAGCACAAGTTTTATTTTATAGCAACACCAAGACGGTGAGAATGTTCTTAATTGCTGAAACTATGGCTTGACATTGCATTTCCCTCCAGCTTTCTAGTATAGCCTACTGAATGCCTACCCGTCCATTTCCTGTATTATTGCAAGTGGTGGGCTGACATTAGCGGAAACAACGGCTAGTTTTGAGCGTCTACATTCACTTGCGGAATTTAAAAATTTAGCACCACTAAGTAATTTAAATTGTGCATCTAAGCTTGCCAGAACAGTAGTGTAAAATGATTTGTAAAGGAGGTTGTCCGGGTTTTGAGACCGGATCGGAGTACAAATATAGTAGCGCCAGTAAATTATCTGAGACATCAGGTAGAATAAGTCAATAGCTCTTTTACTTATACTTAGTTCATAAGAGCAGAGCGATCGGTTGAATAGTTAGATAGTATTGTTGTAAAAACCGTGAGAAAAGCAGAGCCAATGATAACGAAGTCATTAGTAAATTTAGAAGCAGCACAAGCTCATTTCAACAAAGCCAACTGGCTTAAAGAAGCTGGCAAATTAGATGCAGCCGCTGATAATTATCAGAAAGCAATTAGCTTTAACGTTGAGGATGCTGAGACTCATAGAAAACTAGCTGAAGTCTATATTTTAAAAGGACAGTTAGACTCAGCAATTGCCTCCTGCAAATTCGCTCTCAAAGTTAAGCCAGATTTTGCACCCGCATACCTGACAATGGGAAATGCTTTCCACAGTCAAGAGCAACTGGAAATGGCAATTCATGCCTACTCTCAAGCATTAGAAATTGACCCGAACTTTGCAGAGGCTCATGCCAACTTGGGCAGTATGTATTATAAGCTAGGTCGCTTAGATGAAGCTGCAAATAGTTATAAAAAAGCACTTGCTAATAACCCAAATTTGGCTTCAGTTCTTTTAATGCTGGGCAATATATTGCAGCAACAAGAAGATTTAGGTGCAGCTATTGCTTGTTACCAAAAATCCATAGCTTTGCAGCCAGGGTTACTGAGAAATTACTATAAATTAGGTGAGGCTTTAACAAAAAGTAATAACGTAGATGCCGCAATCGCCTGTTACCAAAAAGTCCTAAAGTTGCAACCTGGAGATGGTGAAGCTACGGATAAATTATCTAGCTTACAGCAACTAAAATCTCAGGAAGAGCCGAAAAATTCGCAAAATGACGAACGGACTAAAGGTCAATTTCTTGAACTGGAACAAGAAGGTGAAGGGCAACAGCAAAAACCAGTAAAACAAGATGAAGAATACGGCTTGCAACCTTCAAGTCTAAATCTACCACAGACTACCCAAGATTTAAGTTTAAATCAGCCCTTTGAAACTGCTGATGAAACTGCGGAACAAGTTTCAAGCTTCAATTTTAATCCTCCCGAACAAGTTGCTAAATTTCAAGAAGTTGAGGAATATAAAAAACGCGCCGAAGCTTATTTACTCCAAGGCAATTTCAGAGAAGCGATCGCATCTTGCCAGTTAGCGCTGAAAATTAGACCCGATTTCATACAAGCCTATGTGACACTGGGGAACGCGCTGCAAGGTCAAGGAAAAATGGATGCTGCCATTCGCGCCTACGAACAAGCACTTGAATTTGAACCGAATTATGCTGAAGTCCGCGCCAACATTGGTAGTATGTATTTCAAAATGGGGCATTTGGAAAAAGCGATCGTTTATTATCAGCAAGCCATCGCTCTTAAACCAGATTTAGCGGGAGTATATTGGAACTTAGGCAAAGTATTTCAGAAGCAAGGAAAATCAGCGGAAGCAATTGCTTATTTTCAGAAAACGAGCGACATAAATCCTCATGTAGTTGGTGCAGATTTCCATTTTAACTTAGCCAATACCCTTTTAAATGAAGGCAAGCGAGATGAAGCAATTCAGAGTTATCAAAGAGCGATCGCAGTCAAACCTGATTGGGCAGAAGCTTATGCGAATATTGGCAGTGCGCGGATGCAGCAAGGCAATTTAGAAGAGGCAATACAATACTATCGGAAAGCCATTGCGATTAAACCTCAGTTAGAAGCGCTACATTTCAACATAGCCAATGCACTTTTGCATCAAGGAAAGTACGATCAAGCAGTTAGTAATTATCAAGAAGCTATCAAACATAAACCAGACTGGCCAGACGCGATCGCTAATATGGGTAATGCCTTTTCCATGCAAGGCAAACTAGAAGAAGCGATCGCCACCTATCAACAAGCTTTAGTTTATAAACCAGACTGGGCAGAAGTTTACTGTCGGATGGGACACATTCAGAAACAGGATCGACCCGGAGAGTCAATTGGTTATTTTGAAAAAGCGATCGAACTTAATCCTTATTTCAGCGAAGCACACCAACAATTGTGCGACTTACTCAGTCATTCCAGCAACCTAGCTGGAGCCAGAAAAGTAGCTGACAAATACTGCGAATATTGCGGTGAAAGTGTCCCAGTTATGTCCGCAACTGCTTACGTATTTTCCTATCTCCAATCAGGTGTTAGCGAACTCGCTCTTCAGAAACTTATAGAGATAGAAAAACTCAGCTATCAAAGCTGTGAAAATTTTAGTGTCATTGACATTAAACTACTCTACGAAATTTTCCTCTTTGCCGTTTCTCACCTGCGAGATGATAGAGAAGCAAACGCTAACTTCTACAGACTAATTGCCCAGGAATACTACAAAAAAGCTGTCCCACAACGGCAGATCGATCGCAAACCAAAGCCTAGCAATTACCCAATTAAACAAAGGCATTTAAGAATTGGTTTCCTCTCCAAACACTTTCGCCGCCATTCCGTAGGTTGGTGCAGTGAAGCTTTAATTCGCGAACTAACTAAGATCACTCCTCACGTTCATCTCTACGTTACTGGTAAGCTACAAAAAGATGAAGTTACAGAGCGATTTGAACAAATGGCAGGCAAATTCTACTGGCCTAAAAAATATCCGAATGGATTTGCAGATGGCGGAGAACTTCTCGAAGAGGTATCCCAAGATAACTTGGATATCTTAGTAGATTTAGATTCAATGACAGTGCCAACTAATGTAGAGATATTGTATTACTACCCTGCATCAGTTTGCGTTTCTTGGCTGGGATTTGACGCACCATATCTATCTGACAAGCATTACTTTCTCTGCGATAAATATACTCACCCTGCGGGCGTAGAAAAACATTACATTGAGCAGTTAGTCAGATTGCCAGAATGTTCTGTAGCAATTGGCGGATTACAAAGTGTTTCTGTTGATAGAAATGCTTTAAGAAACTCTCTAGGAATTGGTTTAGATCAGATGACCTATCTGTGCGTTGCACCTGGTAGAAAGACTAATCCTGAAATGCTACGGGCTCAAGTTAAAATCCTTAAGGAAGTTCCTGACAGTTTGTTAATCCGTAAAGGTCAGGGAGATCCAGAAGTAATTCACGCCAGTTATCGCCAAGAATGCGATACTCAGGGAGTAGATTTTAATCGGATTAAATTTTTAGGGCAAACTAAAACGGAGGAAGAACATCGGGCGATTTATTATGTAGCTGACGTGCTGTTGGATTCTTATCCTTACAATGGTGGAACTCATAATTTAGAGGCTTTGTGGGCTAATTTACCAGTGGTAACGAGAGCGGGTAATCAGTATCTATCGCGGATGGGTTACGCATTTTTGAAGAGTGTAAATCTTGATGTGGGTGTAGCTTGGAATTGGGAAGAATATACTCAATGGGGGATTAAATTTGGTCGAGATGCTGCTTTCAGAAATGCAGTGCGGGAACATTTAGTCCGTTCTAAGCAACCAGAGAATTTAGCGCCGTTGTGGAATCCGAAGAAGTTGGCACAGCAGATGTATGAGGTGTTTCAAGAGCTTTTAGCTAAGCAGGTTTAATCAACTATAGGGTGGGCAATGCCCACCTTATTAATTGGCAAGTACAGGTTGGCAAACGAGCAAATACACTCAACGATATTTTGTTATAGTTGGTGTGTAAGTCGAACATTTTTAGAAATAAAAATTGCGAGCACAGCAAGAGGTAAATAAGTGAATAGAGAAAATACTGATAGCAGAAAAAACACTCTAAGGGAAATTTTTGAAAAAGAATTAGTAGAGTTTCTGGACACAAGCAACGACCTGAGAGAATTTATGCCAGAGCAGAGAATCGTTTGTGTAGATTTGGAATGGAACCATAACGAGACAGATATTTTACCTCCAGAAATAGTCAGACCCCCTCAGAATTTACCTAAAAATATCCTCAATACTTTTGAACGTCACCTCTGGTATTCCCGACATAACATCAGCGATATTTATCTGCTGAAATTTCCTGTTGATGGTCAAGATGCTTTTTTCTTCATTATTTCGGGACACTGCCACGATAGCTGGGATAATAGTTGTCTGTTAGTTGAGATATTGGATGAACAAGGCGAATCATTAGGATCTGGCGACATTTTGTATAGGTGGGAAGAGGGGCACATTAAGTGGATGGATCGACAGCTAGACGGTAGAGACTACTACAAGACAGCACCTCCTTGGGATGGATATCTGCCGCCAGAAGATTATTCTTACCGTAACTGGGTCATACCTATCTTCTGGTCAGAGGAGTAAACACAAAACTTAAAATAGGTTAAATATGGCTGAGTTACCAGATGAAACCATTACAATTATTTTAGAATTAGAGCGCCGACTTGTAAAGCTCATCAATCAGGCTGGTGCAACAGAACTAACTGTTTTTGAGAGATATGGAGAAACATTAGTAACAGCTTCTGCACTAGAGCAACTGACAAACATCAGAGAACGAGCTACATCTTCCTATTCTCGACTTTCTAACCTGCTGCTGCGAATTTCTGAATTTCAATTCATCGCTCCTCCTGCTACAATAGAATTGCTTGCTCGAACGATTGAACAAGCCGAAGCTACAGCCGAAGCTGGAGAAGCTACTGTCGGAGAAGCTAAAAGTGATTGGAACTTACTATGACTCAACAACCGCAACTTCCAGATCCAGAAAAAGTCAAGCAGACAGTTGCTAAAATGCGCGAAGTTTGCCGCCAGTTTGACAGTCTAAATTTTGCACTTGATGAACTGATTGCCTTGATTGAAGCAGATATTCGGAATAGCCCTCTGACAGCTTATCGTTTAGGGAAAATCAAGTCTTTCTCTCAGTCTGTCGAGTCAGAAACTTAAGTAGATGTTCCTCGATCCGCATGGAGGTACAAACTTACTTTTTTACCCATTATCATAGTTGCGCTGCCATCAAAAATGAATCTAAAATGAATCAATTATGAATAAACAATGATGAAATTATTCAACTTGAATACCCTTACCAAATACTCTAAAAAACTGCTTTACATTCCCAAATATATATAGTATGATAATTCCATGCTGAAGGGGAGTAGCTGCTGGCACCAAACAAACCAGCCCACCTGAGTCAACATACTGGCGTTAAGCCTGGTTCAGGTGACAAATTAGCCGATCGTCCTTAGTCTAACGACAAGGAAAAAGACAGCAATTTGCAAGCGAGACTTTCACTAAGTTCACATCAAAGGTGAGCTTGGTGGAGTATTGCCCTCTCATCAAGCTCACTCAGATAGCCACAATAAAAATCTGAGGAGATTGAGAGAGTGTTAACAGCATTTACTGCCGGTCTATTATTAATTACCATTTCTGAATTAGGCGATAAAACATTCTTTATAGCCGTCATTCTAGCAATGCGGCATTCGCGAAGGTTAGTGTTTGTAGGAGCCACCGCCGCCTTAGCAGCTATGACAGTATTATCTGTTTTAGTTGGTCAAGCCGTCTCACTATTACCGCAGAATTACATTCACTTCGCCGAAATAGCTCTGTTTTCTTGCTTCGGCTTAAAACTGCTGTACGATGCCAAAAATATGCCCGCGAAATGCGATCGCGAAGAAGTACAGGAAGCAGAAGAAGCGGTAAATCAAGTGCGTGCCTTTAAATGGTTGCCAGCAGGAAGTAAATTAGCTGTTATTCTCAAAACCTTTGTACTAACATTTATAGCAGAATGGGGCGATCGCACCCAAATAGCAACCATCGCCCTCGCCGCTTCTAACAATGCCATTGGTGTAACACTTGGAGCCATTTTAGGACACGCCATCTGTGCTGCGATCGCAGTTATCGGGGGACGCATCATCGCCGGTCGAATTTCCGAACGTACAATCACCGCCTTGGGGGGATGCCTTTTCTTAGTTTTCGGTACACTTGCTTGGTTAGAGGGAGCTTAGAAAGTCAATTGTTAACGGTTAACAGTTAACAGTTAACCGTTAACAGTTAACCGTTAACAGTTAACGGAACGACTCAAATTAATTCTTTTCAGCAGGCGAAGCTTGAGGAGTCGGAGATGACGTTTCAGGAGCACTTGTAGGCGAACTCGTAGGCGAAGGAGTCCCAGCAGCTAACTGCTTAATTTGGTCTTTAAAATTAGCAGGAGCCAACTCAGTAGCCTTAGCAAAAAGTCCTTCCGCATCTTCAGTTTTCCCCTGTTCTTTCAAAACAATTGCCTTAGCCAAAACCGGGCGAAAATCTTTAGGATCGGTCTTAATTCCCTCATCGTAAATCACGATCGCCTCATCAAAACGCTTCTGCTCAGCATAAACCTGACCCAAAATCAACTGCACCGAAGTGACATCAACACTCCCAGCCTTCGCCTGATTTGCAGCCGGAGCCGCCTTCAGAGTATCTTGTAACAACCCGATCGCCGCTTCCGGCCGTTGCTGCTTGAGCAACAAATTCACCAACCCTTGCAAAGCCTTAACGTCCCCAGGCGCAACCGTCAGCACCGAGCGGTAAGCTTGAGCAGCACCTTCGCGATCGCCAGCATACTCCTTAGCCTGCGCCAACAAAATCGAATACTCCACATTTTCAGGATTCAGCTTCGACAATCTTTCCAGAGGCGTAATTACATCCTTAATCTCCCCCTGTTTAGCCTGAAGCAATTCCAGGCGCACCTGCAACAGGCCCCGCAGAGCCGTCACATTATCCGGTTCCCGTTGCAAAACCAACTCATAACCCCGTGCCTGACCTTGTAAATCCGATTGCTTCGCCGTAGTCGTTTGTGTTGGTGAAGGCGAAGGCGAACTCGATGCCTGATTCGCCTTCACAATACTATCCACAATCGGAGCAATAGAAAAACCCACAAAGGCGACGATCGACAGCACCATCACCACACTAATCAAACCGCGACGCTTTCCTACCATCTCACTAGACCCCCACAACCGCAATGGTTCTCAATTTCAAAGCTCCAACTGACAAAACAGCGTTTTGCTTGCAGCTAATATGGTAACAGGCCCACAAGTCTACTCAGCGAATCAACCTTGACTTACAACCCTGCCACTTACCATTCGGTAAAGCAGGAGAGTCTAGTGTAGTTTTGTCTAGCTGTGAAATTGCCGAACTATGCGGATCAGCCCGTTAGGCAATTGAATTTAAGTACAATAGCCAGTGAAGGTCGTGACGCTACTAGCTAACAACTCCCGCTCAAGGCAATCAACTAAAA
The DNA here is from genome assembly GCF_029167235.1 of Kamptonema sp. UHCC 0994. GTDB lineage: Bacteria > Cyanobacteriota > Cyanobacteriia > Cyanobacteriales > Microcoleaceae > Kamptonema. Next base: position 17,431 of record NZ_JARFTR010000065.1, read on the forward strand.
ATGCACTCAGTAAGTCCTCAACCCTTTGATATCAAAGATTTTGGGAATTTACAGCACCATCGAGTTGACAGTCCTTGAGCTAAAAGTTAACAGGCCGGGAGACATGAGGCGCAAGCCCCAAGTCCTCCGCTAGTGGCATTTCAAACAGTTTCTTCCTAAGTTCCCAAAAGGGATGTGTCTCCGCTGCAAGGAGTTTTTATGAACCGCTCCCCGAACCGCTCTTCCAAATCGTCCAAGTCTACTCCCTCTCAAAAAGAGAATCTAAGCGAGCAGATTGTCAATCTGATTAAAGCTCCTACCCAGCCACCAGAGTCAGCAGCCGAGAGTCCTGTACCCTCAGCGCCTGCTACACCTGTGCCTGTCGAGCCCCCTGAACCCCCAGCATCAACAGAAGCGCTTTCCTCAACGGAAAAGCTGCAAAAGCCCCGTCGGCTAGTCCCAATAGTGCAAATAACACCAAAGGACGCTGAATCTGTAGCAACGGCTTCAGGAAAAACAGCACCAAAGGAAAAATCCGGCGATGCCCCCGCGCCCTCCGATCCTGTTAGCGATCGCCAAACTGCACCGGCCTCAGAGCCAATTGCAGCCGACGCTACCGCTAACGACGAGCCACAAGGCGATCCCACAGCCGGGGCAATGCGGCAACACCCAATTCCCCCGCCCAGCGAACCCAGACAGTACCGAGCCGTTGGCTTAGTCCGGGGGCGCTACGCTGCGTCAGAAGAGCAATTCACGCGAGGTACTCTCACCGCCTCCGACGGCACACCAATCGACGCAGTTTTACTGGGTCGAGTTATGAGTTTAGTGAAAAATCACCTGAACTTAGAACAAGAACACCTCTGGGTTGTCTATCCCCGCACCCGACAGCAAGACGGCAACTTGCACGCCCAGATCATGGGCGTTTGGGAGCCGGAAACGCTTAAAAAACCGATTGATGCGTCCTCAGAGGAAGAGAACACAGCACCAGAGGAAAATCAAGAGGAGGTAAGCAGCGAAGAATCCCCCGAATCCTTCCCGCCGTCCCACATCAATGTTGAAAATGGCTATTTTTCTATTCGAGGCGAGGTGATTTATCAATCCCAAGAGGACGAAAAATATGTCATCGTCAAGATTAAGCAAGCCCCCCGCAAGGATGGGGAGACGATGAAGTTTTTTAAGTTGAAACTCTCTGGGGATTTAGCAACAAAGGCAGTCGGCCATTTTTGGGACTTCCACGTACAGTTGCAAGCTGAGAAACTTTTGATTCAAGAGGGCAATAATATTGGCCCTATGCCTGTTAAGAAAAAGCCATTCAACAAGGCTGGTGGTGGCGGTTTTAAAGGCAAGCGTGCCTTTGTTCCCCCGAAGAGAGATCCAGACGCACCGCGTCCAGCTCCTCCTACGCGCAAACCGGCAGCGGTAGCAGCCGAAGCGCCTCCCCCTCGCAAGGAACCCCTTAGCAAGCCTGTCAAGAAGCCCAAGCCTACGGAGGAGTGAGCGGGAGAGGGGGAGATGGGGAGCGGGAGCGGGGGAGATGGGGAGATGGAAGTGGAAAGACGAAGATTTCTCCTCTGCTCCTTTCTGCTCCTCTGCTCCCCACCTCTCCCGCTCCCCCGCTCCCCTGCGGCGATCAAACCGAATCTAAAGGTCTAATCTCTATGAAGTACACCCCAGAAACCGGGTTTCTTCGCTTATTTATCGCCAGAAATCGGTTTTATTCAAGAAACCCGGTTTCTCTGTACCTCACTTACCTTATTAGTTAAAAGATTTACTTTTTAGTTTTTAATAACGAATTAACATCAAGAACTTAGCTGATTTTACAACCTGAATTGTCATTATGGTTGAACTCCTAGCCGCCTTGTCTGCGTCTGCGGCGGGGGGTATGAGAATAGCCCTACCCCTCCTTTTAATTGGTCTGTTACGGAGCGACAATCTGTGGTCGCAAGTGCCCTTGTTGTCTCGCCTCCACCCCCAAGTCGTAGTAGGAGTCTTAGTAAGTTGGTCGCTGTTTGAGCTATTCGCTTCCAAAAATCTTTTAGGTCAGCGCATTCTACAAATTTTTCAGCTCTTTTTGAGTCCGATTGTGGGAGCAATTATGGGAGTGGCGATCGCACAAGTGACGCTCATAGACGATAATCCTGCTTATAGTTGGCTAATTTGGATCATTGCTATCGTCGGCGGTTTGTTGGCACTGGTGTTACAACTGGTTCAAGTCGGTTGGTTCTATCGATTGCGGGGTTTACCCATCTGGGTGATTTTTGCCCAAGATACTCTCTGCATCTCTTTAGTTCTCTTTGCCTTTGATGCGCCCAGACAAGGTGGATTAATTGCTTTAATGTTACTATGGTTTGCAATTCGCAGTTCTAAAGAATGGTATCGCTGGTATAGAGCCCAGAGAAAACCAGGAGGGAGAGGGAACCCCCGCCGACATAAAAGAAATCCCGATTAAGCCGATCCCGTTCATCAGTGGGGTGGCGATCGCCTTCAAGTTTGAGTTATAGCAACCGCTTTCAGCGGTTAGGGGCTAGGGGCTAGGGGCTAGGGACTAGGGACTAGGGAAAGAAGGGAAAGAAGGGAAAGAAGGGAATAGATCTCAGCTAATTATCCAATTTCTCAACGCAAGTATCGAAATATGAACCACAGACTCAAAAATAAACGCGCACTTATTACCGGAGGCAGTCGTGGCATTGGGGCCGCGATCGTCAAGCGTTTAGCTAGTGAAGGCGCTGATGTCGCCCTCACCTATACCAGTTCGCCCGATCGGGCGAACGAAATCGTGCAGGCGGTGCAGGCGCTAGGTGTCCGGGCTTTGGCAATCCAAGCTGACAGCGCCGAAGCCAGCGCGGTGGTAGCTGCTGTTGAGCGCACGGTGTCCGAGTTGGGAGGCATTGATATCCTTGTCAATAATGCAGGCGTACTGGCGATCGCCCCCATCGACGATTTCACCCTCGCAGACTTCGATCGAATCCTCGCCGTTAACGTGCGTGCCGTGTTTGTGGCGACGCAAGCCGCAGTCAAGCACATGAAAGAGGGGGGACGTATCATCAACATCGGCAGCACCAACGCCGAACGTATGCCCTTTGCTGGCGGCAGCGTTTATGCCATGAGCAAATCTGCTCTGCAAGGGCTGGTGCAAGGGCTCTCTCGTGACCTCGGCCCGCGCGGAATTACAATCAACAATGTGCAGCCAGGACCGATCGCTACGGACATGAATCCCTCGGAGGGTGAGTTTGCCGAGATACTCAAAAAGCAAATAGCGTTACTCCGCTACGGTACCGTCGAAGAGGTTGCGGGGATGGTCGCTTATCTAGCTAGTCCTGAGTCTGGTTACATTACTGGCGCAAACCTGATGATTGACGGAGGGTTCAGCGCATAACTGCCATAGGTGGATACGGAATTGACACTCCCACCCCTGAAGGGTTGGGATAGGCGCGGTCAAATTCTGTCATTGCGAGCCTTGCGAAGCAATCTCGTCAGGACTTATGGCAACCGCTTTCAGCGGTTAGGGGCTAGGGAAAGAAGGCAAAGAAGAGCAAGAAGGGTAGAGGGGAAATTTCTGTCTTCCATCTCCTCCATCCCTTCATCACCTCCGAGGTTGGGGCCAGGGAATGCCTAAGTCAGTGGCAAGTTGTTCGGAAACAGCGATCGCACCGTAGCGGTTGAGGTGGCTGGGGTCAACAAAATAGTCATTTCGCTTAGGCCACTGTTGTGACAAATCGCGGAAGATAAAGCCTTTTTCCTGTGCGAGGCGCTGCATTCGCTGTCGAAATGTCTGTTCGGCTCTCCATCGCACGGAGTCTAAATAGTCCTCTGTTAAGGGTAAATTGACGAATACAAGGGGTATTTTGCGACTTTTGGCAAAATTCGCGATCGCACTCAAGGCTGCGGTCTGCTTCCCATCCAGAGCAAAATTACTATAGTCACCGTCATAACTACCAGCAACAAAAGGGCGATTATTATAGTAAGTATCAGGATTATAACGCACGGACAAACCTAGAAATCCGTTAGAGTCGATCGCATTATCTAAACCATCCAAGGAAGCCTGTGCTAAGGTGCCTTCAGAGGAAAAGAAGTTTTGAGTTTGGTAGGGGCGGTGCCCCCGTACCCGCCCTAAATCTTGAGTTGGGAGTTGAGGAAAAATTCTCACTTCCGAGTTGAATTCTTCTGAATAGCTGACTGTTAAAGCTTCGCCTTCTGACTTTGTAGATGATTCCCCTGGTAAGGTAGCATTGCAAGGTTGGGGAAATTTATAACACTGGCGGGTATTTTGTGGTTGGTTCTGCGACAGCTTAGGCCGAATCCCAGCAGCTAACATTTTATTACCTTCAGACGTAGCGATCGCATTAAACGTTCGATCTATACGACCACTATTAAATGCTCTTACACCATCTGCCCAAAGGATCATTTGTGGCATCTGCTGTGGTGTTAACAGCCTCCGCAATTGATATTCAACAACTTGTGCAGTCGCGCCATTAACTCCAAAGTTAAATACTTTTAGATCGAGATAACCTTGAAATGCTAAGGATTGTTGTAGCTGTCTAGGATCTACACCCTGCAACGCGCGGGAACTACCGACTATCAGAACATCTGGCGGCCCCAGGGTGGCGATGTAGGATAGGTAAAGTTGTAATTGTTGGTCGAGGAGCTCGCTACTAAAAGAGGCGGAATTAACCTGCGATCGCAACGTTGCAGCTTGCTGTTGTGAATAATTAAGATATCTCATATATTCGACAACTTTTTTCTCCGCAAAGGCGCGTTTGGGATTCCCTGGAGGAACAGCTTGCATCCACGCCACAGCTTGCACCCAATAACGAGATACTTCGTCCCAGTCTGCTTTTGAGCTTGCAGATTGAACTAAGATAGCAGCTTTGTTGGCAAAATTAACCGATTCACTAAAAGCATCGCTTTGAACGCAGGAAGAGGCTGTTACGGATTTTTGGGTTTTGTTTAAGTTTTGAGCGAGAATAGATTGAGAAGATTGCCCCTCAGTTGTCATTTTTGGGGTTGGTATAACTGCGGTGTGACGCTGTTGAGTCGGCGAACATCCGACACTTATTCCTAGCACAGCTATGGTAACACAAGCGCGGTTAAAAATTTTGGCGCTGATTCTAGCGCTATAGGGGCGGATCATAAACTTTTCGCGTTTCAACAAATGTGACTCAATTAGAACTTAGACAATTGGCAGTTGCAATTATTAGGTACGTAGTTGGGCTTTAGGACATAAGAGGGCTAAAGCCCAACTACATACCTAAACATTAACTGCGATCTTGTGATAGTTGGGTAAGGCCTATCAATCAATTAATAAAGCATAAATTGTTAACGATTGGGGAAACTGGTAGATTCAATTACGCCTTCGGCTTGATGAACAAGCGATCGCAATTTTTCCAGTATATCCGAATCCACTTTTTGCCACAACCCCCGCTGGTGCGCTTCTAGCAATCTTTCCGCCATATCTCGCAGCGCCCAAGGATTTTTTTCTTGGATAAATTCCTGTACATTTGCATCGAACAAATAAGCCTCTGCAACTCCTTGGTACATAAAGTCTTCTACACAGTTTGCCGTCGCGCCATAAGCAAATAAATAATCAATTGTTGCCGCCATTTCAAATGCACCTTTATAACCGTGACGCATAACTCCAGCTATCCATTTAGGATTTATAGCACGAGAGCGGTAAACTCGCTCAATTTCATCTCCCAGTTGTCGCACTTTAGGATTTTCAGGAATGGAATTATCGCCGAAGTAAGTGTTAGGGTTTTCGCCCCGCAATTTGCGGACAGCCGCAGTCATTCCTCCTTGAAATTGGTAATAATCATCGGAGTCTAATATATCATGTTCGCGGTTGTCTTGATTGTGTAAAACAATTTGCATTCCACTCAGGCGTTTTTCAAAAGCTTCTGGCGCTGATTCGCCCCAAGAACCCTCCTCTATCCCCCCTTGGTAAGGGGGGAAGTTAGAAGGTTGGCCTTGGTTAGGGGATGAATTAGAAGATATCTCTTGGTTAGCATTTGTGTTAGCAGCTTTGCCTTGATTAGCATAATTAGCATTTGTATTTGCACCTTCTCTTTGACTTAAATTGGTATTAGATGCAGTGTAAGCGTAGCTACTCCAGTTAATATAAGCTTTAGCCAAGTCTTCGTCATCAGTCCAATTTTGAGACTCTATTAACCCTTGAAGTCCAGCCCCATAAGCACCTGGTTTTGAGCCAAATACGCGATAACTTGAGCGAATTTCTGCCTGTTGTTGCGTCAAACCCTGTGATTGCCAAAACTGAGTTTCTTCTTTAACTTGAAACGCTAAGGGATTTTGTTCTGGCGGTTCGTTTAAACTAGCAACTGCTTGTACCGCTGAATCAAATAAATCGATTAAATTAGGGAAGGCATCGCGAAAAAATCCTGAGATTCTTAAGGTGACATCAACGCGAGGTCTTCCTAATATTGAAACAGGCAATATTTCAAAGTCAATTACTCGCCGCGAGGGGCCATCCCATATTGGCTGAACTCCTAACAAAGCTAGTGCTTCTGCGATGTCATCTCCCCCTGTCCGCATTGTAGAAGTTCCCCAGATTGATAACCCTAAAGTTTGAGGATATTCGCCATTTTCTTGAGTGTATCTTTCAATTAAAGATTCAGCGGCAAGTTGCCCAATTCTCCAGGCTGTTTCTGTTGGTACGGCGCGAATATCTACGGAGTAAAAATTGCGTCCAGTTGGCAATACATCTGGTCTTCCTCTAGTAGGTGCTCCCGATGAACCGCTAGGGACATAGCGGCCATTTAGCCCTCCCAAGAGGTTGATAATTTCTTGGTTAGTTTGTTGGAGTGCTGGTAAAAGATAGTCACTAATCCAGTCTAATTCTTGTTGTGTCGCCTTGCCAATATTTGTAACTGTAGATATTGACATCTTCACGCTAGCAGTGTTAATATTTTCTTGGTTGATATGCTTGTAGTAATCTTGAATTAAATCATCTACTAATTCAACTGCTTTTTGTTCCAATATCTCAATAGCATCACCGATAGTGCGCGGAGAATTTTGATTCAGAGTTATCTGTTTAATAGATAAGTTATCGACTGTCTCTATCAGCGCTGACATATCCGCTGTCAAGGGGTCAAAATCCAGTTGTAAATCTTTAGCTAAGGCGCGAGTTAAGCCTAAGCGGTTGGTTTCGGGGTGACGTGCGATCGCAATTATTAAATCCCGCAGTTGTCGCCCTTCGGGACATTGCCCAAAAATGTGCAAACCATCTCTAATTTGTGCTTCTTTAAGTTCGCAGAGATAGCCATCTGTGCGACTAAGAAACTCTGCGAATTTTTCATTATTTATTGACTGTTCATTGACAAATAACAAATCGCGTTGTAGGTTTTCTTTGTTAGCAAGAGTGAGGATGCGATCGCGAATAATTGGCAATCTAGAAGGGTCTAAACTTTGAGCTTCATAATATTCGTCGATTAAGGCTTCTAATTGTTGTAATGGCCCGTAAAGTTCCGCCCGTGTCATGGGCGGAGTGAGGTGGTCAATTATCACAGCTTGGGAACGACGTTTGGCTTGGGAACCTTCACCTGGATCGTTAACAATAAATGGATAAAGGTGAGGCAAAGGGCCGAGGGCAACTTCTGGATAGCAGTTACTAGATAATGCTATACTTTTACCCGGTAGCCATTCTAAATTGCCGTGTTTTCCTACATGAACAATTGCCTGAGTTCCAAAGTTTTCTCGCAGCCAATAGTAGTAAGCTAGATAATTGTGAGTAGGTTCTAAATCTGGCGCGTGATAGTTTAATGTCGGGTCAATTTCATAACCGCGCGCTGGTTGAATACCCACAAAAACATTGCCTAGTTGAATACCAGAAATAGGAAATTGGGAATTATTAGTTTCTAACGGCCATCTCTGGCTAATTCCATCTTGCACTGACTGAGCCAAAGTGGTAAAGTATTGTTGATATTCTTCTAAACTCAGATATTGTTGAATAGGTCGCAATTCGCGCCCTTCCGGGTCATTTGTAAACCCAGATGTCAGTAATTTAATTAACTCCTCGCCGCTAGTTGGGATATTTTCTATTTGATAGCCAGCTTGTTGTAAAGCTTTCAGAATTTCTATGCAGCTAGCAGGGGTATCCAAGCCAACACCATTGGCTAATCTACCGTCACGAGTGGGATAATTTGCTAATATTAATGCTATGCGTCTGTTAGCGATTGGTGTTTGTCGCAGTCGTACCCAGTTAGCGGCTAAATCTGCTACAAATTGAATGCGATCCTTCGCAGGTTCATAACCGACAACATCTGTTTCTAACTCGCTATTCCAAGTCTGTACAGCCTTAAAAGAAACTGCCCTAGTGATGATTTTACCATCTACTTCTGGCAAAGCCACATTCATCGCCACATCGCGGGGTGAAAGTCCTTGAAAATCAGCTTTCCACTGTTCTACAGTTCCACCGCTAAATATTACTTGCAATACGGGAACATCTAAAGATTTGATATTTTCTAATTCCCGGTCTTGACTTCTGAAACCTGAGACAGCAAAACTGGTAGTATTGAGTAATAATTGAATTTGTTCGGAATCTTTAGGCTGGAAATATTGACCTAATTCGGCTTGTACGTCTGGTTCGCGTAGAGAAGAGACAAACACGGGAACAGGGGCTAAATTTCTATCTGCCAAAGCTTGACAAAGTGCGTCAATTGGTGCTAAATTACCAGATAAATAATGAGCGCGATAAAATAATATTCCAACCTTAGCATTATTGGCTAAACTGGATAAATCATCTAGACCTCCCATAGATAACCTATCCGTTAAATCCATTGCTAACCAATTGTAAATCCCCACACGGGGTACTTCTTTAGGCAATGGGGGATTATAAACTGTTTTCAAGCCAATATCCGCGATAAATTGCAGGCCGTTAACGAAATTTTCGACCCCGCCTTCTGTAAAATAGCGCCATAATCGATCTACTGCTGATAGGGATACCGTTGAATGGCTAATTAAATCTGGATCTGGGCCATTATCTCCTGGCATTACTATCAGTTCGGCCTTAGTTTTTTGCACGACTTCTCGCACGACTTCTAATCCATAAGACCAATAAGAACGTCCTCCCAGTAAGCGTATAATTATTACTTCTGCTTTTTCTAATACTTCCTCAGCGTAAGTATCAATAGTTAGCTGCTGCTGCAATTGTAACAGATTAGCTACTCGTAGAGATGGGAATCCTGCTGGTAATTTAGATATAGCTGTCGCGAGAGTTTGAATATCAGTATCAGCGGCGGTAATAAAGACGATGGGTGCGGGTGTTTGCTGAAGGAAAATTACTCCCTCTGATTGAGGATTCCAACCTCCCGGTGTGGCGGCTATGCGGTGCATTTATTTACCTTGTAGATTTATGCAAAGAAACCGGGTTTCTTTTGAAAAATTGAAGATTATCCACTAGATATCTACGAATAAACCCGGTTTCTCCCCTCGACGTGCATAAGTCATTTTATCCTAAATATGCCTGTTTTACTCGCTCATTTTTTAACAAATCTGAAGCCACGCCAGAAAGGGTAATATTACCAGCTTCCAGCACATAACCTCTGTCAGCAATTTGTAAAGCTAAGTTAGCATTTTGTTCCACCAATAGGATTGTAACACCTGTGGAGCGCAAAGTTTGAATAATACTGAAAATTTCACGCACGATTGCGGGGGCTAAACCGAGACTAGGTTCATCTAATAATAGCAGTTTTGGGCGACTCATTAATGCCCGCGCGATCGCCAGCATTTGCTGTTCCCCACCGCTGAGAGTTCCTGCTAGTTGATGGCGACGTTCAGCTAATCGAGGAAATATCTCAAATTGCCTTTCTAAATCGGCTTTTATTTCCGCAGAATCAGACCGAACATAAGCCCCCAGTTCTAAGTTTACCAGAATAGTTTGCCGAGCTAAAACTAGCCTCCCTTCTGGACTGTGAGCAATCCCAAGTTTAACAACTTCATGGGTTTGGCGACGGGTAATATCTCGCCCATCATAGACGATTTCTCCGCCACGAGAATTGACCATTCTAGAAATAGCTCTTAGGGTAGTGCTTTTACCAGCACCATTAGCACCAACAAGCGTAACAACTTCCCCCATATTAACAGTTAAGTTAATATCTTGCAAGGCTTGAATGCCACCATAACTAACAAACAATCCTTTAACATCTAACAACACATATTTGCTTTTCTCTACATTCATCTGCGGTAAAAAATCCTTATTCATCTCCTAAATAAGCCTCGATTACTGCCGGATCGTTCCTAACATTAGCTGGATTTCCCAAAGCAATTAGCTGGCCGAAGTGTAAAACTGCGATTCTGTCGCACAAGCCCATAACTAATGGGACGTGATGCTCAATTAATATTACAGTAAGATTGAACTGTTGGCGCAGTTCTCGGATAAATTCACTGAGTTGGTGTTTTTCAGAGGGATTCATACCAGCGGCGGGTTCATCTAACAGTAATATTTGTGGTTCAAGGGCGAGAGCACGGGCAATTTCGAGGCGACGTTGATCGCCGTAGGGAAAGTTTTTGGCTTTTTCTTGAGCGCGATCGCGCAATCCCACTAAGTCCAAAAATTCTAAGGCTTTTTGTTTGGTTCTGCGTTCCATAGCGTTAGCTTTTGGTAAACCCAATATACCACTCACCAGTGATAGGAATGGATTTCCATCGCGGCTGTGAATGTGTCTGGCAATCGTAACATTTTCTAGGGCAGAAAGTTCGCCAAATAAGCGAATATTTTGGAAGGTGCGGGAAATACCTTTATTGGCAATTTGATAGGGGCGGAGTTGGGAAATATCTTGGTTTTGATAAATCAATTGACCGCTGGATGGTGTTATCAATCCGGTGACTAGATTAAATAGGGTTGTCTTGCCGGCACCGTTGGGGCCAATGAGTCCAAATATTTCATTTTTTTGGACTGCAAATGAGACATTATTGACGGCAATTAATCCTCCGAATCTGCGAGTTAGACCTTTGGCTTCTAAGACAGTAGTATTGGTTGAAAGGGGAAGATTTGTTGATGCAATCATAGGTAAATAATACAGCGATTACTAAGATTATCCCTTGTAATTGTCGAATTTATCAATTCTATTCCCTCGCAAAATGGGAATGTTTCAGCGTTGGGATAGTGCAAAGGTAGGGGCAAATGCTCGTTTGCCCCTGCTGTTGGCTGACAATGTAAGTTATAATCAAAAGTAGACTAAAAGAAAAAATCTATGACTACAGAACGTTGGGATAAAGTTTATAATATGGGAATAGAGGAAATTCAAGCAAAAGTTCAGGCTAACCCTCTTTTGTCACTCTCCGAATGTTAAAATAAAAGTGTGAAAAGATAAAAACGCTACAAATGAGGCAGAGCAATGGATGTAGAGTTACAAGTTCTCAAACATTTGGCGAGAGACGCACAATCAACAACGAGAGTAATAGATGAATATTGTGCAGAGTATAAAGACATATTCAAAGAAGTAAGAAGTTATGAATGTTTTAAATATTTACATTTAGGAATAATTGCACCAATCAAGAGGAAATCATTACCAGAAATAGCTAAAATAGTGGCAATAAAATCTGCACAGTCATTGCATCATTTTATTGCCAAATCACCTTGGTCAGTAACTGAACTGAAGGAAAAAAGATTAAAAAAAATTCTCAAAGAATTAAAGGGAAAGACGATTACCGTAGTAATTGATGAAACCGGAGATCGAAAAAAAGGAAAAAAGACTGACTATGTAGCTAGACAATATTTGGGAAGTGTAGGTAAAGTAGATAATGGAATAGTTTCAGTGAATGCGTATGGAATCTATAAAAATATAACTTTTCCATTAAGTTTTCAAGTATTTAAACCCAAAGGGACATTAAAACCATCAGATAAATATCAAACCAAAATTGATTTGGCTGGGGAAATTATTACTGAATTAGTTGAGTACGGCTTTCAGATTGAGCTAGTATTAGCTGATAGTTTATATGGTGAAAGTAGCCAGTTTTTGAAAATTTTAGATAAATATAATCTACCTTACATTGTATCAATTAGAAGTAATCATGGAGTCTGGCTGCCTTCTGAGCAAAAGGTTAGAGCAAATAAATGGTGCAAATATAAAAGAGTATTTAGCGACGGAAAATCAGAAAATAGATATATTAGAGAAATAATTTATGGTAAAAAAGGAGCGGTAACATATTGGGAGATAACTACAGATCCAGAAACGATGCCGTCCAATTCTACTTCATTTGTTAAAACGAATCTCAAAGGTAAACTTAAGAAAATTGTGGGCAATCTTTATGGATTAAGAACATGGGTAGAATATGGCTTTCGGCAATGTAAACAAGAATTAGGTTGGACAGACTACCGTTTTACTAATTTTAAGGATATTGAAAAGTGGTGGTCAATTATTTTTTGTGTTTACACAATGATTAGCTTGAATTCCTCAGCTTTTTTATCCTTAAATCTCTGCGATAGAACTCAAGCTAATGCCAACAATAAGTTGGCTAATTTCTCGACTCATCAAGAATGGAATCACGAAAGTGGATGGAAAAATACATTGAATAATTTTCGTTTAGTTGTCCAACCCATTCTTCTATTACTGATAAAGTAGATATGGAATCTTTATTCTATAGTGTTTTTTTCTCTGCTTTAGCTATTGGGAAAAGGTAAATTTAACACTTGGGCAATTAACTCAGTAAGTTTATGAAAGTTTGCCCTCTCAAGCTGCGGGATAGCAGTAATAGCTAGATTTTCTCTAATATGTTTTGGTGTTTTCATCCCGACTAGAGCACTCAGAAGGCCAGGGGCGCTGCGGGTATACTGGAGTGCCCGTTGGCAGTCAGTCCCCAAGCGATCGCCAAAGACAGAAGCAATGTTTTCTGGGATTTTACCAGCAACCTGTGCTTGACAAATCGACTTGCTGGCGATCGCAGCAATGCCTAAGCGATCGGCGGCTTCCAATGTCGAAATTTGTTCTCCTCCCAACATCTGAGTTGGATATAGCAGCGCTTCCGGCATCGCCATATTCAAAGGAAACTGAATGAACCGAAAGCGATCCTCTTTATTCCCTGCCACTTCACGGGCAATGGACTTTGCCCGCGACAGATCGATATGGTCGCTTTGATTTGGAGGTACGCGAAAAGCATTCCAAGTTGCTAAACCGTAATTAGCAATTTTTCCAACTAAAATAGCATCTTCGAGCACCTCGAAAACTTTTCGCAACTGATTGTAGAAAACATCTGGTTCAACTTGAGAAAGTTGCTTTTCTGGATTGTGAATATAGTAAACATCAATTGTCTTAATATCGAGGTTGGCGAGACTCCTATTGAGCTGATCTTGAATATATTCTGGGTGAATACAGTAACGCTCCTCAGCCAAATCATCCATACTTATACTAGAGTTATTTGGCTCGACATAATGCCGATAAAACCACTCTGATTGGTTAGTATTTGGATACGGAAGCACGCCACCTTTGGTACAGATAATTAATTCATCCCTTGAAACATCTGTCGATGTTACGAGTTGCCGGATAGCCTTTCCGACACTTCTCTCTCCCTGCTGATAGCGATAATTAATTGCTGAATCAATTACATTAGTACCCTGTTGAACTGATTCAATTACCGCTGCCGTTACAAGGGTATCAGTCAACTCATCTGATTCGCCAAGATAAGTGCCAATTCCAATAGAACTCGCCACAAGTGAATTTGCTTCTCGGAAATGATCCGCTGCACAGTTTTGATTGTGCCTTTCCTTGTAACGCTGTGTTCCTTCTGCCGTAGCTCTGCCTGCGATCGCGCTCATTGTACTTTACCTAATAAGTCCCGATCTAGAAAACCACTCCGAATCAAATACGAGAAATAAGTACTAAACAATTGCCTATCTACAGGCGGACAAGCGATCGAAGTTCCTGCGAGTCCAGTTAGCGTATTTTCGCAGTCAAAATGTTGCGCTGCTAAGTTAGATATTGGCTTTGGCGACTCAGTTTGATTGGTGTTACCAGATGCCGATTGAGTAAAAATTGGCACAAGAGGAGTCAATGCGTTTTCTTGCGATCTCCCAGCCGCATCGAGGAGTTTTGCTCGCCAAATATCATAGGGAATTGGTTCTAGCGGGTAGCCAAAAGAATGAATCCAGTTGATAATTTCACTCCAATGAGCAGGGTGTGAATTAACTAAGTGAAACACCTTTCCTAGAGATTCTTTTTGCCTTGATAAATGAACGATTGCTTGGCTAGTATAGTCCACAGGAATTAGATTCACCATCGAGTTACGATCGGGAACGCTTTTGAGTTGGATACAGCCTCGAATCGTTCTGAAGGTATGATCGTCTGGATTGCAAACTCCCGTTTTACTGTCTCCTGATATGCGTCCCGGTCTGTAAATAGTAATCGGAAAACCGCGATCGCGAGCAATTGTTACTAACTTTTCGGCAACCCATTTACTTTGAGTATAGCCACTGGATAGCGCGTCGGCGCTCGGCAAGCTATCCTGTTCTTTAATGACTTTAACCTCAGAACTATCAACGGATTCAATAACGCCAGTCGTCGATCCAACCACACCAATTGTGGAAATGAAATGTACGGGCTTTAGTTTAATTTGACTAGCCAACCTTAAAACTTCTTGAGTACCCAAAACATTAGCTGCTTTGAGCGCAGCGTATGGATAAGTAAAGTTAACCAGCGCACCATTGTGGTAGATAGCATCTATCTTACTAGCAAGCGATCCAAACTCTTCCTCAGAAAGCCCTAAAAGAGGCATTGACAAATCTCCTAAAACTGGAATAATTCTACTGTTAAAATATTCATTCCAAAGTAAATAAGATGCAAGGCTATTTTGCAGCTTTTTCTTGCCTGAGTAAAGATTAGGCGATCGCACTAAGCAGTAAATATTAGCCTCAGTTTTTTGCAAAAGTTCATCGAGCAAAAAAGCACCTAAAAATCCTGTTGCCCCTGTCAAGAAAATAGCCTTTTCTGAAATAGATAAATCGTAGGTAGCAGCATTAGGATTAATTTCTGGATCTAAGCAAGCTTCAGCATTTAGATCGAAAGTTTCCACACCAATTTTAACAGGAGATATTTTTGTTACCAAGCTAGTATCAATGCTTTCAGCTAAACCAGCAATAGTAGGCTTTTCAAATAAGCTCCGCAAAGGTAAATCCACCTGAAAAGTGCCTCGTACTAGGGCAAGAAGTTGAGTTATTAGCAATGAATGACCTCCCAATTCAAAGAAGTTATCATGAATCCCTACTTGTTCGAGATTGAGAACTTTTCTCCAAATCTCAGCCAATTTTTCCTCGACTGGGGTACGCGCAGCTACATAGATAGCTTCCAGTTCCGGGCGAGATCGATCGGGGGTTGGTAGTGACTGACGATCTACCTTTCCATTGGGAGTCAGGGGCAGAGATTTTAACATTATAAAAGCTGAAGGGAGCATATATTCAGGTAGCTTTTCTTTTAGAAAGAATCGCAGTTCTTTGGCATCTAATGCTGCTTTTTTACTAGGGACGACATAGGCGATTAAGCGCTTGTTTCCTGGCTCTTTTTCCCAAACTGAAACCGTAGACTGCCACACTCCCGGATGTTGACTTAGCAACGTTTCAATTTCTCCCATTTCAATCCGAAAACCTCGAATTTTTACCTGATTATCAGTGCGTCCTAAAAACTCAATGTTTCCATCCGGTAAATAGCAAGCTAAATCACCAGTTTTGTATAGCTTTGTTCCGCTAATAAAAGGGTTATTAATAAAACGCTCTGCTTGTTCTTCGAGCCGATTTAAATAACCCCTAGTTAACCCCGCTCCGCCGATATATAATTCTCCCGGTACACCTATAGGCACAGGTTGCAATTGTTCATCTAATACGTAGATTTGTGTATTAGGTAGCGGTTTTCCGAGAGGTACTGTCTTAGAAAGAGACGCTGAACTTTTAACTAGATAAGTGAGTACGCCTACAGTTGTTTCTGTAGGGCCATAATGATTGAAAATTCGGCAATTAGGCGCTTGCTGATGGATAGTTTTAATTAAGTCCCAAGTGGTAGCTTCACCACCAAGAATCAAGTGAGTGTGGGGGAGGATTGACTGAGTTGGGGAAGATGCTAAAAGAGCGGCGAGGTGAGAGGGAACAATCTTGAGACAGTCAATCGGATGGCGGTTAAAGTAATCTGCTAGCGCCACTGGGTCAGAGGCCCGCTCCTGTGATATGATATGCAAGCATCCACCCGTACATAAAGCTGGGAAAATTACAGTGTTTCCCAAGTCAGCGGCGAAGGTAGAAACAGTAGCGAAACTGTTAGCAATTCGCAAGTCTAATCTGTCTAAAATACCGTACAAGTAATTGAGTAGTTGGCGATGTTCAACCGCGACACCTTTCGGTGTGCCTGTAGAGCCAGAGGTAAACAGTAAATAAACTAAGTTTTCGCATTTTACCTTACTAGCTGGACTGGTATTACTTTCTCGATTAATTATTTCCCAATCTGCATCTAAGCATACTACTTTTGCAGGGCAATTTTGTAGTATTTTAACAAGCGAATGTTGTGTTAAAAGTATTGATATCTGAGCATCTTCTAACCGACTTGCTAAACTTTCTGCTGGTAATGCTGGATCTATAGGCAGATAAGCTCCACCTGATTTTATAATACCCAGTAAGGCGATGATGATATCGAGCGATCGCTCTGCATATATCCCCACCAGCATCTCTGGCACAACACCTAATTTTTGTAGGTAATGAGCTAGTTTATTGGCGCGTGCATTAAGTTCAGCATAGGTCAACTTTTGGTCTTCAAACACGACAGCAATCTTGTCTGGCGTTTGTTGTACTTGTTCCTCAAAAAGTTGGTGGATGCACTTATCTTGCGGGTAATTAGTCCGAGTATTGTTAAACTCTACAAGTAGTTGATGGCGATTTTTAGGACTCAAAATCTCTAATTCACTGACTTTAGCTTCTGGGTTACTAACAGCACTTTCTACTAAAGTCTGAAAGTGTTCTGCTAAGCGTTTGATATCTGCTATCGAGAATAAGTTAGCATTGTAGTAAAACTCTGCAATCGTAAATTGTTCTCTTTGCAAGCAGGTTAGCTTAACTTTGAATGGCTCAAAACAGGCGTATTGTTTGTAAAGTGAAAACACAATACCGCCAGCTTTATATTTATTAGCACATTCTTCAAACTCAAAACTAATTGGGAAGTTAACATCACTGAAAGTTTTTTCTTTTTCTTCTTCTCCGACAAAATATTCTTGCCATTTGCAGTTATTGCCGATAGTTTCGCTAATTTTCCCCAAGATTTTACTGAATTTAAAATCTTGCTCAAAAGAACAACGCACAGGCAGGAATTTAGCAAGCAATCCCAGCATCTCATGCAGTTCTTCATATTTTCTGCCATTACAGACAGTACCAATGATAATATCTGACTGTTTTGTGAGTCGCCAGATTAAAGTCTGCCAACAAGCTAACAAAAACTCAGAAATTGTGGTATTATGTAAATTTGCGATCGCTTCTATATTTGCAACTACATCTCGCTCAATCTTCAAACCAAAAACATTAGGTTCAAAGATGATTTGAGCATTTAGCTTGCTCTCAAAAGGAACGGTCAGTGGTGGAAAATTGCTGATATCTTGCTGACTCCAATAATCTTTTCCAAGCTCTGCATCTTCTCCCTCTAGTAATTCATTCTGCCATTCGGAGAATTGGACATATTGTATCGGTTCCTCAAATAACTCTTTGCCTTCTAAGCAATTAGCATAGGCATTACCGATTTGCTGAAATAAATTCTTGAGCGTCCAACTATCTGCACAAAGTGATGGCAGAGTCACTAGCAAAATATGCTTGTTAGCTGATAAACAAATTAGGGTTAAACGCAACAGGGAGCCTGTGTCAAAGTTGAAGATAAAATGCCTTTCTTCCTGAAATAATTCTTCAATTCTGGTTGATTGTTCGTTTGACGATAGATGGTTTAGATTAACCTCCTGCCATGAGACATTAATGCACTCAGTTACTACTTGAAGAGGAATTTTGATTCCAGGTCGTTTATGAAAAATTGTGCGGAATATTTCATGCAGGTTAACAACTTTCTCTAAAGCTGTTTTTAGGACTGCGATATTGAGTGAACCTTCAAGCAGGATAGCAGACTGAGCGCGATAAGCACAACTCTCTTTCTGTAATAGCAAAAGACGCTTTTGCTGGGGTGAAATCCGAAATCCTTCGACAATTTGGTTTTGCATTGTTACTTGTTTGATTTTATAGAATGTACGGAATTATTGAATAGAAAAAAGAAGGTGACAGATTGGCGTTTCTTTGAATCCGCGAAGGCGGACTTTGTTTGCTTAGCCGCGATTTCTAATCGCCAGGTAAAATTGATGTTGGTAGTAGCTAGTTTTTTATCTTTAAAACTAGCTGTTTTTGCTGCCAATCATTTCTCCCATTGCTACTAAAATTTTGCGATCGCCTACGTAAGGATTCCGACCGTGTGCTGCTAACATATTGTCGAGCATTAGCACATCTCCTTGCTGCCAAGGAAAACTAATTTTAGCTTGCTCATAAACTGCTCCCACTTCTTCCATGACAGAATCTTCAATAGGAGAACCATCTCCGTAATAAACATTACGTGGTAGATTTTCCTCACCAAATACTGACAGCATTGATTCGCGGATATCTAAATCTAGACAGGAGATGTGGTGTAACTGAAGCTGATTAAAAAACACCCATTCTCCAGTTTTAGGATGTTTAGCGATCGCTGGTCGTAATTTGCGAGTTTTTAAGCTATTATCTCCCCGCCACTCGAAATCAATATCTGCTTGTCGGCAATAATCTTCAAGAACTTTTGTATCAGTGGTGCGAAAGAACTCTTGCCAACTAACATCTAAACCTTCAGTGTAGTTGCGGACATACATTAATTGCTTTTGCTCGAATTTTTCTCGCAATTTTGGATCGAGAATTTGGTACATTTGCCGACAGTCAATAATTGGTGTTTCTCCGCCTTCTTGAGCAGGTTGTACGCAGAAAAACCAAATTTTTAGCGGCCATCGGTGTAAATGAGAACTTTCATTATGAAACAAGATCGCGCGATCGGATGGGTAAGGAGTAGAACCGTAAACTTTACCACTAGCAACTTGCCGAGGTAAATCGCCATACTCGGTAAACAACTGTGGACAAATCGCTAAGGCAAGATTTTCAAAGTCCACTACTGAGTTAAGATTAAAGCCTCGAAACAGAATTGCTCCGTGTTTTAACAAGTTTGTTTCGATAACTTCCCGATCGCTTTTTGCCCAGTCAGCTAAGTCAAGTTGAGCAACATTAGGTTGGATAACTAAGGGAAATGTTTGCTCTGGATTGAGGTAATCTGTTTTGATTAATTGTCCTTGAGGTAAACTTGTAGCTTTGGGTTTGGCGTGAATAAATTTTTTGAACTTACTCTCCTCGCGTTTAACTGCTTCCGCAAGTTGTTTTTCCTTTTCAGTGTTCATCGGCATTTCCAGCGTATTGATTCCCGCGTCAGGCTGCCCTACAATGCTATTAAGCAGCGCCTCTAAATCATTTGACAAGTTCGCAATCGCTTGAGGGTGGAAAATATCGGAATTATACTTCCATTTACCGAAAATTCCTTGCTTGGTTTCTTCCATAAATAAAACTAAATCAAACTTCGCCTTTCCGGTATCAAACTCCAAGGGAGTCAGAGTTAAATCGGAAAATTTCCAAGCAGGCATCGGGGCATTTTGGAGGACAAATAACACCTGAAATAGAGGTGTTGTACTCGCACTGCGATCCGGCTGCAAAGCTTCTACTAATTTGGCGAAGGGTAAGTCTTGATGAGCATAAGCATCTAACGCAACTTGGCGCACTCGTCGCAACAATTCCCGAAAACTAGGGTTGCCAGACAAGTTGGTACGCAAAACTAAGAGGTTGACAAAAAAACCGATTAAAGATTCAGTTTCAGTTCGGTTGCGATTAGCAACATCCGTCCCAACTACAATATCATCTTGATTTGTGTAGCGGTACAATAGGGTCTGAAAAGCAGCCAGTAGTGTCATAAACAAGGTGACTTCCTCTTGTCGGGTCAAGGCTTTGATTTTTTCAGATAAGTTGGCGGGCAATACAAAGAAATCGCTTGTATTTTTCTCTGGTAATATTGGTAATTTTGCCGCTACTTTTTTGAGATTAAAAACTGGAGGAGCGCCGACTAACTGTTGCTGCCAATAAGATAACTGAGTTTGCAATACTTCTCCCTGTAACCATCGGTGCTGCCAGTCGGCAAAGTCGGCGTACTGAATTGGGAGTTCGGGCAATGGCGAAGGTTTATTGTTAGAAAAGGCTTCATAAAGCGTCGCTATTTCTCGGAGGAGTACGCCAGCAGACCAACCATCAAAAATAATGTGGTGCATTGCGAACAGTATCACGTATTCGGCTGGGCTTAATTGCAGCAATTTTGCTCGCAATAGTGGGCCTTGAGCTAAGTCAAAAGGCTGTTGAGCTTCAACTTCTGCTAGTCGTAAAACTTCAGTATTTCGATCTGTTTCCGGGAACTCTTGCAAGTCCAGCACAGGTAAATTTAAGGTCAAAGTTGGGGCAATAATGGCGATGGGTTTGCCATCTATGGCTGTAAAGGTAGTTCGCAAGATTTCGTGACGCTGCACGATTTCGTTGAGAGATTGTAAGAGTACCGCCACGCTGAGATTGCCAACAATCCGCACCGCCGCAGGAATGTTGTAAGCGGCGCTGTTTGGCTCTAATCGATCCAAAAACCACAGCCGTTGTTGAGCAAAGGAGAGGGGTAGATGGCGATCGCGTGCAACCGGTTCAATCGGCAGGATTTTCAAGCCAGCTTTTGCTTTCAGCGCCGTCTCAATGCGATCGCTCAACGAAGCAACAGTCGGCGACTCAAACAGCCAGCGCATCGCCACCTCCACCTGAAAAGCCGATCGCAGGCGGGAGATTACCTGAGTAGCCAGCAGTGAATGGCCGCCCAACTCGAAAAAGCTATCATATATTCCCAGTTGATCTAACCCTAAAATGTCAAGCCAGATGGCAGCTAACACTTCTTCTACAGGGGTGCGAGGCGCGACAAAAGCTTTTTCTAAATCAGGTCTAGCTGTATCCGGCGCTGGTAGAGCACGGCGGTCAACTTTGCCGTTGGGTGTCAAGGGTAAGGTTGCCAACATTACGAAAGCAGAGGGGATGGTGTAGTCTGGTAGTTTCTGTTTGATAAAGTTCCGCAGTTCAGTAATGGTAGGCGAACGTTTGTAGTCAGGGACGATGTAAGCAACTAAGCGCTTGTTGCCGGCTTCGTCTTCTCTCGCTAAAACTGCGATCGCATTTACTCCAGGATGTTGGTTCAAAACTGCTTCAATTTCTGCCAACTCAATGCGGAATCCTCGGATTTTCACCTGATGGTCAAGCCGGCCAAGATATTCAATGTTACCGTCGGGTCTGTAGCGAACGAGATCGCCGGTTTTGTAGAGCACGGACACGGGGGCGGGCACGGGGGGGGCGGGCACGGGGGCACCGCCCCTACAAGGCGATCCTTTTGAATCAATCAAAGGGTTGGGAATGAATTTTTCAGCAGTTAGATCGGGACGGTTGAGGTAGCCTCTAGCTAGTCCCTCACCACCGATGTGCAGTTCGCCTGCAACACCGATGGGGACGGGTTGGAGATGGCGATCAAGAATATAAACTTGGGTATTAGCGATCGCGCGTCCAATCGAAATCGGTTTATCCTCAGAGTTAACTGGGTGAATCATCGACCAAATCGTAGTTTCTGTAGGGCCGTACAAATTCCACACAGCAGAGCCTTTTTGGTACAATTGACCAGCCAATTTCGGAGAGAGAGCTTCACCGCCACAGAGGATTTTTAATTGTTTGTTACCTTGCCATCCAGCGTCATGCAACATCTGCCAAGTCGCCGGCGTTGCTTGCATAAATGTAGCGCCAGATTTAACCAGTTGTTCTGCTAAAAGAGTTCCTGAAGCAGCGACTTCCCGGCTGGCTACAACGGTGCAAGCGCCTGTAATAATTGGTAAGAAAAGTTCTAAGCCTGCAATGTCAAAAGACAAAGTAGTGACCGATAGAAGAATATCTCGCTCTGTCACTTCCAAAGAATGGCGCATCGAAGTGAGAAAGTTGACGACAGCGCGGTGCGGAATTTGAACGCCTTTAGGCTTCCCAGTTGAACCGGAAGTATAGATTGTGTAAGCCAAGTGAGAAGAGTTGGTCTCGCTAATCGAGTTGAAATCGTTCTCACAAGCGATAGTTTCCCAGTCAGCGTCTAGATAGACGATCGCCAAATGTGAGATGGCAGTCAAATGATTCAATGCGGCTAAATGCTTCTGAGTCAGCAACACCTTAACTTGAGCGTCTTCTAGCATGAAAGCTAGGCGCTCTTGGGGATAGGCGGGATCTAAGGGAACGTAAGCACCGCCAGCTTTGAGAACAGCCAGCACTGCTACTAACATTGAGAGCGATCGCTCTAGGCAGATGGCAACAAGTAAATCGGGGCCAACGCCCAATTTTCGCAGGCGATACGCTAACTGATTCGATCGCCGATTTAGTTCCTGATAGCTGAGGTGCGTATCCTCAAAGATTACCGCAGTCGCATCGGGCGATCGCTCCACCTGTTCCTCAAACAGTTGATGGATGCACCTATCTTTTGGGTAATCTTTGTGAGTGTTATTCCATTCCACCAATAGTTGATGCAATTCTGCTGCTGTCAACAACGGCATCTCCGCTAAGCGCTGATTTTGATTAGCCGCCATACCTTCGAGCACAGTCTGAAAATGCCCTAACATCCGAGCGATCGCAGCAGCATCAAAACGGCGGGTATCGTAAGCAATCTCCAGCTTTAACTCCGAACCTGGCTCTACCAAAACCGTCAGCGGATAGTTCGTTTTTTCATAAGTCCGATAATTGCTAGCCCCAATGCTGGCGCTCAATTGCCATCTAGAAGCATCCATCGGATAGTTATTAAAGACCAGAATGCTCTCAAATAAAGGCTGACCGCTAGGAATCTCACTCACTTGATGGATTTGTACCAGCGTACTGTATTCGTACTGTCGCGCCTCCACTTGTTGAGATTGAAGTTGCTTCAACCAAGGCACAACAGAAAGATCGGGAAGCACTTGCACTCGCAGCGGTAGCGCATTCAGAAATAACCCCACCATAGATTCTACCCCCGCCAGTTCGGCCGGCCGGCCAGAGGTTGCCACTCCAAAAACAACATCTTCCTCACCGCTGTAGCGACTCAAAAGTAGCGCCCAAGCACCCTGGACGACGGCGTTTAAGGTAAGCTGATGCTGTCGCGCTAGGGATTGTAAGGCTGCTGTCGCAGTTGCCGACAGGGAGAGCCGCTGTTTATCATCTTCGCCCACCTTTGGCTGTAGGGGCGGTGCCCCCGTGCCCGCCCCCTCCGGCATCAGCGGCGTTGGCGCAGCGAATCCTTTGAGCTTTTGCCGCCAGAATATCTCAGTTTTAGAGAAGTCTTGCTCCTGCAACCAAGCAATATACTCTCTATAAGGTCGGGGTTGTTCCAAGTTTAAATCCCGATTTTGGGAGAAAACCTGATAGAAAGCGTGAACTTCTTTCCAAAGCAAAGACCAAGACCAGCCATCAAGTAGGATGTGATGGTGGCTGCGGACAAATTGATAGGTATCGTCAGCCAGCCGGATTAAGGCTAAACGCATTAGCGGTGCTTGGGAAAGTTCAAAACCCCGATCGCGATCGCTTTTCAAGAAAACTTCTAACCGCTGTTGTTGCTCGATCGCAGATAGTTTCCGCCAGTCTTCCTGGGCGATCGGCAAATTAACTTGTCGGTACACTACTTGATAGGGTCGATCGAGATCCTGCCAATAAAAAGCAGTCCGCAAAATTGGATGCCGTTCCACAACTTTCTGCCAAGCACTCTTAAAGGCTGCGACATCAAGATTGCCTTGCAAAGTGCAGCTTAGCTGCTCGAAATACACCCCCGAATTTGGGGCAGCAAGCGTGTGGAAAAGCAGGCCGTGCTGCATCGGTGAAAGTTCGTAAATATCTTCAATATTTTCGCCGTTCATTAATAATTCCTCCGATCGACTTGAGTGACTTGAGCGAGTAACTTACTAAAATCTTTGTGGCTGATTTTGGCTGCGGGAAAGTCTGAAGGCGTGTAGCCATCGGCATCTTGTGACTGGCCGCCGGCGATGAGTTCCCGTGCAGCTTCCAGAAAAGCCTGAGCCAAGTTCAGGACTGTATCGCGCTGGTGTACGTTCTCGCTGTACGTCCACTCCAGACACATTTGACCGCCAGTAACAAAGGCGGATATCTGTAGGAGGTGGGCGCGAGTACCGCGCGGACTGCGATCGCCAACCTTAAACTCGCGGTTAAGCTTAAACAGAGAAGATTGAGGCAAACTATCTTCAAACTGACCGAGATAAAGGAAAACTACTTCTGCTTGGGGAAGCGCTGCCAATTTCGAGGCGATTGCCGAATCCCCGCTCAAGTAGCGCAGCGCCCCGTAGCCAATACCCTCATTAGGAATCCGTCGCAGTTGTTCCTTAACCGCCTTCAGCGTCTCTACTGGACTGTCAGATTCCCCTAACTCCAAAACTACCGGAGCCATAGTAGTAAACCAGCCCACAGTCCGCGATAAATCAACGCCTTCAAAAATTACCTCCCGGCCGCGCCCTTCCAAATCGAGCACCAGCGACGGTATCCCTGTCCAGCGGGCAAAAGCCTTTACCACAGCAGCCAGCAGCACGTCTTGAACCTGAGCGCGGTAAACTGTTGGCACTTCCTGCAAAAGTGCCTGAGTCTCTGCGGCGCTGAGCACCGCTGACACCGTTTGAGCCGAGGCGACAGTATTCGCACCACCCGCATAGTCCACCGGCAAGGAGAATACTTGAGTGCGGTCTGCCAGCCAGTAGTCCAACTCTGCTTGTAATTTTTCTGACTGAACCCAGTTTTTTAATTGTTCTGCCCATTGTTTAAAGGCAGTTGTCTTAAGCGGAAGTTGAACCGCTTTACCCTGCGCGAGTTGCTGATAAAACGTCTGAAAATCTTCGAGCAAAATTCGCCAAGATGCAGCATCTACGGCTAGATGATGGATAACAATTAGTAGGAGATTGGGCCGACTCGCACCTCGATCGAACAAACCAACCCGCACCAGGGGCCCAGTTGTCAAATTTAAGCTGGCTTGCAATTCTGCTACGGCTGTTTCTAGAGCGAATTTTTGGTCAATTGCTGATAACGATGACAGATCCCTTCGCGTTAATTCCACAACTAAATCATCAGCGCAACTGATTTGTTGCCAACCTGATTCAGAGCGCGTAAATCTCAGGCGGAGGGCATCATGGTGGTTCAGTAATTGCTGAAAAGTCTGCTCTAACAAACTTGGATCGAGAGGTTGGATCGCCTCCAACAAAACTGACTGATTCCAGTGATGCGGATCGGGCTGATTTTGTGCAAAAAACCAGTGCTGAATTGGTGTTAGAGGCAGTGCTCCAGTTACTAAACCTTGTTCGGCTTGACTGATATTTGTGCCGGCGACTGCTGCTAACTCCGCGATCGTTTGGCGCTCGAAAATTAGTTTGCTACTCAGTTGAATACCAGCTTTACTCGCTCTAGCAATCAACTGAATGCTGAGAACTGAATCCCCGCCCAACTCAAAAAAGTTATCGTGAATGCCCACTGCTTCAATACCAAGTAATTTTTGCCAGATGTCGGCAAGTGTTTGCTCAATTTGATTTGTGGGAGCAACATAATTATTGTTGAGTTGAGGTCGCGGATGAGTTGGTTGAGAGCGGCGATAATTCTCTACTTTTTCTAGGAAACTAGATACTGTAGACGGAGCATTTTCATACTCAATTCGGGCTTGAAAATCTTCCGGTGACACTATTACTTGCGGCAGAGAATTGCCAAGTATGCGATTAAAAGCATTAACACCTTCCTCAGATGACATTCCTTCTTTTAAGGCTGTTTTTGTTTCGAGATTAAGTCGGCGCAATGTGTCTACTGACATCCCCACTTCTCGCCAAGTACCCCAGTTAATAGATACGGTGAAAGTACCATTTCTGGAATTATTTTTGCGAGCGAAAGCATCAAGAAAAGCATTAGCCGCGCAATAGTCTACCCGTCCAGGGCCGCCTAAAAGCGATCGGCATGACGAACAGAGTACAAAAAAATCTAGCTGGCTTTCTTTAAAGATTGCCTCTAGGACTTGCGTTCCTTTAATTTTAGATGCAAAACTATTTGCTACCATCTCTGGTGTTTGCCTTTGAATTAATCCGCCGCCAGCAATTCCTGCTGCATGAATTACACCCTTAATCTCGCCAAAATGCTCAACTGCTTGCGCGATCGCAGACCGCATTTCTTCTTCATTGGCAACATCAGCACTGCAAACTAAAACTTCAGCACCTAATTCTTCTAATGCCTGCACTTTGCGAATTTTGTGGCTAATCTTATCATCATTATTGTGAGTAATTAGCCATTGTTTCCACTCTGCTCGATCGGGAATAGTAGAACGCCCGATCAAAATTAGTTTTGCCCGTACCGCCTTAGCAAGATATTCTGCTAGCGCTCCGCCAATGCCTCCAAGTCCACCCGATATTAGATAAACTCCGCCTTCCCTTAACCGCGCTTTCTCAATGTTTGTTTCCTCAAAGCGGACTGATTCAAAAGTTTGTACCCAGCGATGTTTGCCCCGATAAGCAATACATAAACCGTGTGATTTTGCAAGAAATTCTTCTAAAATTTGTTCTATTAATTGACAATTACTAACAGAAAATTTTGCACTTTTTCCGTCTGTATTCTCTGCGCCTATTGGCTTGGTTTTAAATTCATTTTGCCTAAGTATTATTGTCCCTTCTATTCCAGACTTTGGACGAGAAGGAATAACAATATCAACAGTACAACAAGTGATATTCGGATATTCTTGGGGAATAACTTTGCACGGCCCTAAAACAGTGACTTGTTCAGGAAATAATTCCTCATCTCCGGTCACGTCGTGTATGTTACTTGTGACGACTAAGAAATCGACCGGATTGCTAATTTCGTGTTTTTCTAAAGCTTGTGCTAGGAATAGTAGGCTGTAAAAACCTAAATTTTTAGTTGCTTCAATCCGCGTTTGCTCATCAGGTGCGATGCTCCAAAAATGGGCAATATGCCAAGAGCACTTTGCGATCGCCTTTGACCTCTGGTGCTGCGCCTGGATTTCTGCAAGTAAAGTGTCGTAGTCATCCCGCCGTTGAGGATTAATGGCGTAGGCGCGATCGCCCAAAATAGTAAACTCTTTGCCAGCAGTTATAGTCAGGACTTTTTTGCCCTCAACTTCCAAGCGTTTGACAACTTCGGCTCCGATCCCGCCAGCATCAATAAAAACTAGCCAGCATGATTTTTGTTCTGATTCCGGCGCAATAGATCGCCCTCTCTGAGGCAGAGGAGAACGCTTCCAAGAAGGTAGATAAAACCAATCTGCAAGATCCGGCTTTTTCTCTAACTTAGTTTGCAGATCGCTGTCATTTCCGCCTTTCAAATAGGGTTCGATCCAGTAACGTTGACGCTCAAATGGATAAGTCGGTAGGGGGATGCGGGAGCGCTGTTCGTGGGTATAAAAACTCGGCCAGTCAATCTCAACTCCTGTTAGCCACAATCGGCCTAGCGCCTTCAGCAAGAATGCGATATCTGATTGTTGCTCATTTGGGTGGCGCATGGAAGTTACGATCGCGCGATCACGCACTTGATGCTGTTGAGCGCAGGTACTCAAAACCCGTCCTGGCCCGACTTCCAGCAGAATTCGCTCTGGCTCTTGCAGCAGTTCAGCAATGCCATCACTAAAGCGTACTGTTTGCCGCAGATGTTGTACCCAATAATTCTGATCGGTGGCTTCATTGACTGCGATCCAAGTGCCGGTAACGTTGGAAATAAAAGGAATTTGGGGCGGTGTCAGTTTGACTTTTTTTACTTCCTCTGCGAACAGTTCCAAAATGGGATCGGTCATCTGGGAATGAAAGGCATGAGAGGTATGCAAGCGCCGGCAGTCTACACCGCGCTCTGCTAAACGATTTTCTAGGCCATTGACAGCACCGAAGGAACCTGAAACTACGCAGGAAGACGGCGCATTGCTGGCAGCTAGAGATAGTTCTGCATTGAGTAGCGATCGCACTTCTGCCTCTGGAAGCGAAATAGACAGCATCGCACCAGCGGGTAGTTGCTGCATCAGCCGGCCTCGAATTGCTACCAGTTCCAGCGCGGATTCCAAGGAAAACACCCCCGCAAGACAGGCGGCTACATACTCGCCGATGCTGTGACCGATCGCAGCCACTGGCTGCACCCCCCAGGCTATCCACAATTGAGCCAAGGCGTATTCAATTACAAACAAAGCCGGCTGAGCAAGATAAGTTTGTTTAAGCTGTTCAGCAGCCGTTTCTGCTTCTGCTTCAGTGGGATAAAGCAGCGATCGCAAATCGAAATTGAGGTGAGGTTTAAGCAGTTCCGAACAGCGATCGATTTGTTGGCGAAATATTGATTCGGTTTGATAAAGTTCCCGACCCATGTTGATATACTGAACTCCTTGACCGGGAAACATAAACGCGATCGCGCGGTTGCACGGTTCTTGGTAGTGCGTCAAAACTTGTTGCGGTTCCAGGGTTTCCAGCGTTTTCACTGCACCATCGACGTTCTGGCAAATAGCGATTCGGCGGTGGTTAAAAGTTCGCCGGCCAATTTGTAGGGTGTAAGCGACATCAGCGAGAGTGCGATCGGGCTTTTGTTTGAGGTACAAAGTGAGATTAGCTGTAGCTGCATCCAGCGCCGATTCCGTTTTGGCAGAAAGTACCAACAACTGCCAAGGGCGGGAAACTTCGGAAACTTCGACTGTGGGCGCTTCTTTGAGAATAACGTGAGCATTTGTGCCACCAATGCCAAAGGAACTGACACCGGCCAGGCGCGATCGCTCTGCTTTCCACTCGGATAGAGAACTGTTGACGTAGAAGGGGCTGTTAGCAAAATCAATTTCGGGATTCGGCTGTTGGAAATGTAAGCTGGGTGGTATCTGCTTGTGTTTGAGAGCCAGAACTGTTTTCATTAAGCCAGCAACGCCTGCTGCTGCGCCTAGATGTCCGATATTAGTTTTGACTGAACCAATCGCACAAAAGCCTTTTTTGTTGGTACGAAGTGAGAAAGCTTGCGTCAGAGCGGCAATTTCCACCGGATCGCCTAAAGCAGTGCCGGTGCCGTGAGCTTCGATGTAACTAATGGCTTCAGGATCGATACCTGCTATGGCTTGAGCTTCTGCGATCGCTTTCGCTTGACCCTCAACGCTAGGGGCTGTATAACCAATTTTTAAAGAGCCGTCATTATTGATAGCAGAACCCATGATGGTTGCATGAATGCGATCGCCAGCTTCTAAAGCATCTTTTAATCGCTTTAAAACTACAATTCCGACACCGCTACCGCCAACAGTTCCCCTAGCTTTGGCATCAAAAGCTCGGCAATGTCCATCGGGAGATAAAATTCCCTCTTCTTGATATAAATAGCCTGCTTTCTGCGGTACAGAAACGGAAACACCGCCGGCCAATACCATATCGCATTCGCCAAATAATAAGCTTTGACAAGCTAAGTGGACTGCAACTAATGAAGTGGAACAAGCAGTTTGAATGGTGATGCCCGATCCTTGGAGGTTTAATTTATAGGCGGCTCGTGTAGTCAGCAAATCCTGATGATTGCCGAATTTAATTCGATCGAGTCCAACTGTGGCTAACAAGTCAGGGTTAGCAAAAAGATTGAACAATAAGTAGGTGTTGACACTTGCACCTGCATAAATACCAATTCGACCTTGATAAGTGTCAGTATTGTAGCCGGCATTTTCCAGAGCTTCCCAAGCAGACTCTAAGAAAATCCGGGATTGCGGGTCCATAATTTCTGCTTCTCTGGGAGAGTAGCCGAAGAATGAAGCATCAAAGGATTCTATGTCTTCGAGTACGGCTGTTGCTTTAACGTAATTGGGATTTTTCAGCAGATTTTTGTCTATATTTTGCAGTTCTGCATCTGAAAAGAATGAGATTGATTCAACACCATTTTGCAAATTTTGCCAAAATTCATCGAGGTTTCTGGCTTGGGGGAAACGGCCCGCCATGCCAACGATCGCTATTTCATTAATATTGTCAATTGTTTCTAAGTTTGTCATTTTGTTCAATTGTTTCTAGGTTGGTAATTTTGTTTTAACCGCAGATTAGCGTAGATATTTTCTAGATTGCCTTTGTTGTTTGATTAATTCTTTGCGAAGTTCGGCTCTTGCTTGGCTTTTATCGTCGAAAGCTGGCTGTAAATGTGGGTCTTGATTTAGATATTTAGCTAGAGAGTTGATAGTGGGATACTTGAAAATTTCAGTGATTGAAATAGTCTGGTTAAAAACTCCTTGCAACTTACTATAAAGTTGGACGATGAGTAATGAATGACCGCCAAGATCGAAGAAGTTGTCGTGGATGCCAACGCGATCGAGGTGAAGCATTTCTTGCCAGATCGTCGCGATCGCGCGTTCTATTTCTGTCTGGGGTGCGACGTAAGCGGCTGCTAGTTCTGGGCGCAGACAATCGGGAACCGGGAGCGATCGCCGATCTACCTTGCCGTTGGCTGTTAGCGGTAAACTTTTCAACAGCACAAAGGCTGAGGGCATCATATATTCGGGCAAACGCTGTCGCAGAAAGCTTTGCAGGTCATTCGTAGCTGGGGATGCACAGCGATCGCTATCAAGGACGACGTAAGCAACTAGACGCTGGTTGCCCGGTTCATCCTCTCTAAGTGAGGCGATCGCCTGTCTCACTTGTGGATGTTGACTCAGCACTGTCTCAATTTCTCCTAACTCAATACGGAAGCCGCGAATTTTTACTTGGTGGTCAACTCGCCCCAAAAATTCTAGATTGCCGTCGGGTAAGTAGCGAACCGAGTCCCCAGTTTTATACAACCGCTCTCCGCTGACAAAGGGGTTAGCAATGAACCGTTCTGCTTGTTCTGCGGCCCGGTTCAGATAGCCCCGCGCTAAGCCTGCTCCGCCGATGTATAACTCACCTGGTACACCGATGGGTACGGGTTGGCGATGCCGATCTAGCACATAGGTGTAGCAATTGGGCAACGCGCGTCCCAGGGGCACCGTCTGGGAATGCCTGCTCTGGACTGTAAAGGTTGTTGTACCTACAGTGGTTTCTGTCGGCCCGTAGTGATTGAGGATGCGACAGTTTGGCGCGTGCTGCTGGATCTGGCAAATCAATTCCCAATTAGCGGCTTCACCGCCTAGAACTAAGCACTTGCGGGGTAAAATTTGTTCTGGAGGGGCAGCGGCGAGGAGGGCGGCGAGGTGAGAAGGCACAATTTTGAGGCAGTCGATCGCATGGCGGTTAAAGTATTCTGCGAGGGCGGCGGGGTCATTTGTGCGCTCGGAGGATACTATGTGCAAGCATCCTCCGGTACATAGAGAGGGAAAGATCGCTGTGTTGCCCAAGTCAGCGGCGAAGGTGGAAACAGTCGCGAAACTAGCGCCTGTTGGCAGTTCTAGTTTTTCGCAAATGCCGTTGAGGTAGTTGAGGAGTTGCCGATGTTCGACGGCTACGCCTTTGGGTTTACCAGTGGAGCCGGAAGTGAATAGCACATATACTAAGTTCTTGGTTGTTACTTCGCTGTTGGGATTTCGATCGGGAAGCTTGGCGATCGCATCCCAATCTGCGTCAAGACAGATTACTTGCGGCGGGCGATCGCTTAGGTTGGCGGCGAGATGTGTTTGGGTAAGCAACACTGGCGATCGCGCATCCTGCCACCGGAAAGCTAAGCTGGCGGATGGTAAGGCGGGATCTAGGGGTAGGTACGCGCCACCGGCTTTGAGGATAGCCAGCAAGCCAACGATCGCATCTAGGGAGCGATCGGTGTACAGCGCTACCACAACGTCTGGCCCTACGCCCAGTTTTTGCAAGCGATCAGCTAAACAATTAGCTTTTTTGTTTAACTCCTGGTAAGTTAGTTGCTGATTCTCAAAGACAATAGCAATGCGATCGGGTGTTTGTTCTACCTGTTGTTCAAATAGTTGGTGGATACATTGGTCATCTGGGAATTTAGGATTGGAGACTGGCGATTGGTTAAACTCGACTAGAATTTGATGGCGATCGCGATCGCTCAAAATTTCTAACTCGCTAATGGGAGTTTCTGGTTCCCTAACCGTGCTTTCTAATAAAGTCTGAAATTGCCCTGCTAAGCGCGAGATATCCTCGATCTGAAATAAGCTTGAATCGTAGTGGAACTCTGCATTTAGCAAGTCATTTTGCTGAATGCAGGAAAGTTTAACTTTGAATGGCTCCAAACAAAAGTATTGCTTGTCAATAGAAACAGATAAATTTACATCTGAACGCTTTGCCAACTGTTCCTCAAATTCAAAACAAATGGGAAAGAATAACTCCCGATTTTTTTCAGTTAATTCTGTTCCTTGTTCCCAAGTAAAAGACTCTTGCCATTTGAAAGCTTCGCGTACCGACTCGCTAACTTGCTTCAGGTTCTCAGAGAATTTAAGTTTTTCTTCAAAATGACTGTAAACAGGTAAATATTTGGCAAATAATCCTAAAGCTGACTCCAACTGTTCATAATTGCGACCCTCGCAATATGTGCCAACAACAATATCGGAATTACCAGTGAGCCGCCATAGTAAAACTAGCCAGCAAGTCAGAATAAATACAGCCGTTGAAATATTATGTTTTTGGGCAACACTTTCAATTTTAGCTACAACTTTAATATCGAGTTTTACGGCAATAAATTCCGGCTTAAATTCTACCTTTAACTCTGACTTTTTCTCATTAGGTAAGGATAAATCTACAAACTTTAACAGATTATTTTTGCGCCAATACTCTCTACCTATTTCTGCATCTGCTCCTTCAAAAAGTTCGTTTTGCCATTCCGCAATATCCGCATACTGCAAGGGTTGGTCACATAATTCTTTGCCGTGCAAATTTGAGTCATAAAAACGGCTGATTTCATGCACAAAATTTTTAACAGTAGCCCGATCTGCAACCAAGGCAGGCATTCCAACCAGTAACAGGTGCAAATCTTGGGAAAGAATAACCAGACAAATATCTAAAACAAAGCCACGCTCTAAGTCAAAAAGCCGACTGCTTACTTCAGCAAAAAGCGCCTCAACTTGAGCTGCTTGTAATTCAGGATCTTTACCACTTAAGTTGTAGTAAATAATCTTCGGCACGCTCTGATTATTGATGATTTGTAGCGGGAGTATCATTCCCTGTAAACATTGAAAGTTCGTGCGGAGAATTTCATAGTTACTGACAAGATTTTGCAAAGCTAATTCTAAGACTTTCAGATTGAGATTGCCTGCAATTTTAACAGCGAAAGTAGCGCGATAAGGTTGGTTAGATGCAGATTGCTGCAACATCCAAAGGCGCTTCTGCTGCGGTGAAATCCGAAATCCTTCTAGAAACTGTTCTTGCATATTTTTTACTCCATCCATCGCGTTTTTTTTACTGAGCTATAAAAGGTTCTGCCATCCCAACTACAACCTTCCGCAAGCCGGAAAAAGGCATTCTTCCATGAGCAGCTAGCATATTATCTAGCATTAATACATCTCCATCTTGCCAAGGGAAAATAACTGCTTCCTGCTGATACAATTCGCGAATTTCATCTAGCACATATTTTTCAATTTCAGAGCCATCACCATAATAAGCATTGCGCGGCAAATATTCCTCTGGAAGTGCTGAAAGCAGTATTTGACTTATCTCCTGTTCTAAACTCGATACATGGAATAAATGAGCTTGATTGAACCA
Organism: Kamptonema sp. UHCC 0994; assembly: GCF_029167235.1. Classification (GTDB taxonomy): domain Bacteria; phylum Cyanobacteriota; class Cyanobacteriia; order Cyanobacteriales; family Microcoleaceae; genus Kamptonema. Next base: position 51,136 of record NZ_JARFTR010000065.1, read on the forward strand.
CACTTTTTCACCTGTTTTAGGATGTGTAGCAACAGCTTGACAGACTTGGCGAGTTCTTAAATAATTGTTGTCTTTCCACTCAAATTCAATGCCAGCTTTTCGGCAATAATTCTCTACTTCTAATTTGTTCTCTGTCTGAAAAACATTTTGCCATGTTAAGTCAAATTGAGTATCATAATTTCGGACATACATAACCTGTTTTTCTATGAACTGCTCTTTGATTTTTTCATCTAGGCGCTGAAAAACTTTTCTGCTGTCAGCAATAGGCGTTTCTCCACCTGTTTCTGCTGACTTAATGCAGAAAAACCCTATCTTCATCGGCCAACTGCGAGAGTAGGCCATTTCGTTGTGCAAAGGAATAGATCGATCGGCTGGATATTCAGTTGAAGTATAGATTTTGCCACCAACTTGACTGCGTGGTGTTGAACGGTAAGAATAGTCTAGTAACTCGCCAGAAATCGCGCTGACTAACTGCTCGAATTCGGTTATTTCCCTGATGTCAAAATTCCGAAATAAAATACCACCATGTTGCCATAACCATGTCTCAATTTGTTGGCGATTATTTGCCGCCCAATCAACTAACTTTAGACCTTCTACGACAGGTTGAACTACTAATGGCAGTGGCTGTTTAGCCTGAAATAAATCAGTTTTAACTAGCTTAGTCTCCGATAGCTTGACTGTTTTTCGTGTTGCGCTGATTAGCGGGATGCTATTTGTTGTTTTCGACTCTATGTTAGTCATATATTTGTTGCTTAACTTATTTCTTGAATAGCCTTTGTAACTGCATTACGCTGGATATTTCCGAGCTTTTGCCGACGTGCTTCCTGAAATTCTTTTTCTTTCGACAACTGCTGTCGTTCTTCTGCGATCGCCAATGTTTGTGCTAGTGCATCTAAATGAATATCTGGCTGTTCAACAACTCGATTGAGTAGAATTTCAAATAGCTCTGCCATACGCGCGATCGTTGCTGCTTCAAACAAGTCAGTTTTGTATTCAAAAAAGCCTTTAATTCCCTCCGGTGTTTCCGTTAAATCCAGCTTTAAATCATTGCGGGCTTCCCCAATATCGAGTTCTGAAAGAGTCAAAGTCACCCCCGGAAGTTTTAAGGCGGGAACAGGTGAATTTTGGAGAACAAACCAAACTGGAAACAAAAGAGGATGACCTAGATTTCGTTCTGGCTGCATTTCTTGCACTAGCTTCTCAAAGGGCAAATCTTGGTGGGCGTAAGCGCCTAAACACAGCTCTCGCACTCGCTGTAAAATTTCCCGAAAACTCGGATTTCCTGATAAATTAGTCCGCAAAACCAGGGTATTAACTAAGAATCCAATCAACCCTTCTGTTTCAGCTCGATTCCGATTGGCAATAGGCGAACCGACCACAATATCTACTTGACCTTTATAGCGGAAAAGCAGCGCTTTAAAAGCCGCTAATAAAGTCATAAATAGCGTGACACTTTCTTGCTGAGAGAGTGTTTTAAGTGCATCAGTTAAAGTTGTGGAGAGTGCTAATAATTGTTTGGCACTGCGTGTTGTTTGGTTAGCAGATCGCGGTCGATCTGTGGGTAATTCTAGGATGGGAGGAGTGCTACCTAATTGCTGCTTCCAGTAAGCTAGTTGTGTTTCTATAATTTCCCCTTGTAACCACTGCCTTTGCCAAATTGCAAAGTCAGCATATTGGATCGGAAGTTCTGGCAGTGGTGAAGGTTGATTCTGAGAAAAAGCATTGTAAAGTGTGGCAATTTCTCGGATCAATACTCCGGCTGACCAACCATCAGAAATAATGTGATGAATAACAAATAGTAGCAGATGTTCTCTAGCGCCTAATTGTAATATCTTCGCTCGCATTAAGGGGCCAGTAGCTAAGTCAAAAAGCTGTTGACACTCCTCAGTTACTAAGCGTTGAACTTCGCGATCGCGCGTAGTTTCTGGTAATTCGCGCAGGTTTACTACAGGCAGATTTATTGCTAGCGCAGGGGCGATGTCTTGAACGGGTTGACCCTCTACTATTTTGAAAGTAGTACGCAGGATTTCGTGACGCAACACGATTTCATTGAATGTTTGCTCAAGCGCTGCTAGATCGATCGCACCCGTAAGGTGCACAGATACGGGTATGTTATAACAAACGCTTTCGGGATCTAACTGGTGAAGAAACCACAGTCGTTGCTGAGCAAAGGACACGGGTGCATGGCCGATTTTGGAACGGCGAGGAATAGTTGGCGATGAGTGCGTTTCTATTTTAAATTTACCGCTCAACCGCTGTCGGAGAAGAGTTTGTTTTGCTGGTGAAAACTGAGACTGTCGCTGTAAAATTTCGTCTTTTTTACTATCCATGATGCCGTTTTCTAGTGAGGGTTATATGAAAAAAATCACGAGTAAAAATGCTGTACTTTAATGTACTTCAATCGAGCGCCTGTACTTTCATATAATCAGGTGGGGGCTGAATCCGCGTTAGATTATTTTCCAAAATTACAAAATTACCTCTGCTTTCAACTTCCTTAAAACCTGCAAACTTATAAGTGATATACATCATGCGATTTCTCTCAGTTGAAACAAATTCAGCTAACAAGCGAACGTTACGATCTTTAGCAAGGCTTGTAATATAATTAAGAAAGACTGCGCCTACACCTCTGGACATAACGCGACAAGACATTAGCAATAGTTTTAGCCTCCATATATACTCGTTACATTCCACAAGTGCTAGCCCGATTTTTCCATAACTTCCATATTTGTCATCCAAGCCTGCAATTAGTAGTTTGTGCTGGTTCGAGAGCCGAAATTGATTGAGTTCATTGTAAGAGTAGGTGTAACCAGTTGCATTCAGTTGGTTTGTCCGTATTGTTAATTCTTCGGCTCGTTGCAAATCCTCTTCTTTTGCATAGGAAATAGTCAAGGTCATATTGAGAGTAGCTAAAAACTCTTCTTGAGGGCCGACAAATTCTTTTTCGGCATTTTGGCGTTCTAGATCGTTGATATACATTAGCCTTCTCAGTTGTGAATCTTCTGTAATAAAACGGGGGTTCATTTCCGGCATATCTAGCAGAAAATCCAGTTTTGCTGCATCAAGACATAACACTTCTGGCAGTGAAAACTTGACTTCTTCTAGCTCAAATTGCCGATCGTCAATAAAGGCGATCGCGTCGATACTAATATTAAGCGATTTAGCGATTTCCTTAATTGAAGTAGCCTTGGAATTCCAGTTAATTTGGGGATATAAAAAATACTCGTCTAATCCCATCTCTCGCAGTTTTGCCATTGCTAGACTGCGTTCGTTCTTGCTAGCAATAGATTGTAAAATGCCTCGACTGTCTAAGGTGGTGATAATGCGGGCTGCATGGCTGTGCAGGGAAATTTTGTCATTTTCTAAGAGGATACCATTCCAGAGAGTATTATCGAGATCCCAAACTAAACATTTGATGGTTTTTTGATTTTGTTCTTGGCTCTCTATTCGTTCAGATGTTAGGTTAATCATAGGTTGATGTCCTTACCATTAAATTTTGATGCTTAACGTTGTTTTATGCTAATATTCCGTACTCTTGATAACCCAATTCAGCGATAGTAATTTGTTGAATTTGGGTACTTCCTTCGATAATTTCCATAATTTTTGCGTCTCGGAAATACCGTTCCACAGGATAGTCGCGACTGCAACCATTGCCCCCATGAATCTGTACGGCATCGCTGGCTACTTTAACTGCCATTGTGGAGGCAAAGTATTTAGCAATTGAGGTTTGTGAAATCGATTGTGGATCGCCAATTTCTTGAAGATAGCCAGCTTGATAGCACAATAATCTGGCTGCTTTTATATTAGCTATAGCTTCAGAAATCATTTGTCTAATTATCTGGTGTTCTCTCAGATAAACGCCAAATTGTTGGCGGTAGCAGGTGTATTGAATGCAAGCTTCTAAGCAAGCTTGAGCAATGCCTACACAGCCCCATGCTACGCTATATCTGCCACGATCTAGGGCAGAAGAAGCGACATGAGAGAAACCAAAACCCTGTCTACCAACGAGATTTTCCTGGGGAATCTGGCAGTCATCTAGGTGCAGTTCTGCTAGCATGGAAGCTCTCGTTCCCAACATTCCCACAATGGGTTTTATCAATAGTCCCGGTCTATTTTTTTCAACCAAGAAAGCAGTAGGTTTGCCTTCACACTGGGTAAAAACTAAGAATAAATCGGCAACTTGTCCGTAGGTAATCCATTTTTTTTTCCCATTTAATATGTAGAAATTACCTGAAAGAGTTGCAGTTGTTTCTACACTTTTAGCGTCGCTACCGGCGTTAGGTTCGCTGAGTGCAAAAGCTGCGATCGCTTCACCTGATACTAGCTTGGGTATCCACTGTTCTTTTTGATACTGAGTTCCCCACTTGCAAAGAACGTGAGCAACCATGTTGTGAACTGTTAGCAAACTCCGCAATGAAGAACAACCGCGCCCAATTTCTTCGTTAAGCAGGCCATAGGCGATCGCATCCATGCCGCTACCGCCGTTCTTTGCGGGTATGGCAGCACCCAAAAAGCCTCGCAGAGCTAGCTTTTTAATCAGTTCTGGGGGAGTATACTCTTCGCGATCGCACTGGCTAGCATAAGGTATTATTTCCTCGTTCACGAAGGCTCTAAATTCAGATTTAGCCTCTTGTTGTTTTGTAGTTAATTCTAGTTTCATTTCATCCCCTAACTCAATTGCTTGTTAGCACAGTAGTTTTGCGTTCGATTAGATTAACCAGAGCATTGATGCTATTGAAATTCTCAATTTCCAAATCTTCATTTTCAATGGAAATCTTAAACTCTTGTTCTACAAATAAAATCAGTTGCATTGCAAACATTGAGTTAACAAATCCCAATCCAAAAATATCTTCATTGTCCTGCAAATCGTAGTTACCGAAAACCCGCGCCAAGAATGCTTTGATTTTTGCTCGATGTTCTTTCATGTTAAATAATTCACTGATAAACGTAGAAACCTTGTTTGCTTTTCCGACCGTATAACCCCGCCTCTACCATCTGCTTTAACAAGGGACACGGCCTATATTTGCTATCTTTGAAGCTTTCATACAAAACTTCGATAGACAGTAAAATTGTATCTAATCCGATCAAATCTGCCGTTTCTAGCGGCCCCATTTTGTGACCAAAACAAGTTTTGAAAATTTTATCCACGTCTGACGCTGAAGCTACTCGCTCTTGCAATAAGAAAATCGCTTCGTTAATTGTTAACATCAACACGCGGTTAGAAACAAACCCAGGTGAATCGTTGACAATAATACATTCTTTGCCCATTTGGGCTAAAAAACTTTTGGCGATTTCAATTGTTGCGTCGGAGGTGTGATACCCGCGAATCACTTCTACCATTGATTTCATTGGTACTGGGTTCATAAAGTGCATCCCAATCACATTTTTAGCTCGTTTAGTTGCTGAAGCAATGCGGGTAATGGGAATGGCAGATGTATTCGCGGCAAAAACAGTTTTCTCTGGACAAATGGCATCTAACTGTGCGTACACCTCCTTTTTAATATCCCATTTTTCGGTGACATTTTCAACCACAAAATCTGCACGATCTAGCAATTTGAAATTAGTTGAAAATGTAATCCTTTTTAAGATGTCATCGGGAGGTAAAAGTTTTTTTTGTTTGTTAAAAAGACCTTGAAAGCGAATATTCTCCTTAATTTCCTGTTCGGCGCGTTCTAGAATATTTTCAGAAATATCTAGTAAAATCGTCTGATAACCAGTTTGGGCGAGGTTTTGCGAAACCCCGACTCCCATAACGCCTGCTCCAATAACACCGACTATTTGAATGTTCATAATTGATGGTTTATCCTTGGTAATTTCAGATGAAGTCGATCTTTTAGAACTTATGTAAGTAATGCGTAATATCCTATTTATCCAACTAAGACAAGCTTTTTAGCTTCCTCTTCTGTTAATTCTTCTAACTCTGCTACAATTGTTTCCTCGATCGCTAAGCCTAATTCCGCTACCGTAGGTGCTGCAAATAGGGAGCGGATAGAAAGTTCAATTTGAAATAATTTGCGAATTTGGGAAAGTAATTGAATACCAATTAGAGAATTTCCTCCCATTTCAAAGAAGTTGTCATGGATGCCAACTTGCCTAATTCCTAATAGTTCTTGGTAGATATCGGCAATTGTCTGCTCGATTTCATTACTAGGAGCAATGTAGGCATTTCGCAAGTTGGGGCGATCGAAATTCTGAATACTTGACTCGGCAATTTTCGAGCTTCCCTGTTGCTGTTCGGTTGCTTTCTCCACAGAAGTTAATACTTGTTTTTGTGGCTCAATCCAATAACGCTGGCGCTCAAATGGATAGGTGGGTAAAGGGATGCGATACCGACGTTCGGAAGCATAAAAACCTTGCCAATCTATCTGGACTCCCGCTAGCCAAAGTTGACCTAATGTATTGAGCAAAAATGCTACATCGGATTGCGGATCGCAGGAATTTCGCAGCGTTGGTAGCACAGTCCAATCGGCGGTTAAATCCTTCGGCTTACATTGCACAGCCAAGCTGCTTAATGTCTGTCCGGGGCCAACTTCTAACAGAATTAAATTCTGTTTTTTCCATAACTCTTGAACTCCATTTGCAAATAGCACCGGCTGGCATAAATGCTTTGCCCAATAACTCGGATCGGTGGCTTCACTAGCCGTAATCCAAGTTCCCGTAACGTTGGATAAATAGGGAATTTTTGGCGGCTGGAGATTGAAGGTTTTAACTAACTCGATAAAGGGGAGCGCGATCGCATCCATCATCTGAGAATGAAAGGCGTGAGAAGTTGGAATCGGCCGGCAAGCTAAACCGCTTTCAGTTAACTGGCGTTCCAGTCGATCCACAGCATCAGGATCGCCTGCGATCGCGCACAGGGAAGGCCCGTTAACCGCTGACAAGGAAAGGTCTTTTCCTAAAAGCGGTCGCACTTCTGCTTCTGAAAGCGGAACTGCCAGCATTTTCCCGGCCGGTAAACTTTGTATCATCAAGGCTCTTTTGGCAACGAGAGCGATCGCATCTTCCAGAGAAAATACTCCCGCCAGACAGGCGGCCACATATTCGCCGATGCTGTAGCCGATCGCAGCCACAGGGAGGATTCCCCAGGAGATCGACAACTGAGCCAAAGCGTACTCGATCGCGAAAATAGCCGGCTGAGTGAGAAAGGTTTGATTCAGTTTTTCAGCAGCAGGATCGGGCTGTTCTTGGCTGCGACCGAGCATTTTTCGCAGGTCGAGGCGGGATTTTGGCGCTGCATCTATCTCCGGCTGACTGGGATAAAGTATCGATCGCAAATCGAGATCGAGGTAAGCTTGGAAAAGCTGACAGCAGCGATCGAGGTGTTCTCGAAATACCGGCTCTACTTGGTAAAGTTCGCGAGCCATATTGGGGTAATGAGTTCCCAGGCCCGGAAACATAAAGGCGACAGTGCGATCGCCGGCCTCGCGGTACAAAGTGAGAACTCGTTTCGGATCGGAAAGCGCGATCGCAGCATCTTGAATGTCTTTGCAAACAACAACTCGCCTGCGATCAAAAACTCGGCGGCCAACTTGCAGAGTGTAAGCAACATCAGCCAAATTGAGATCGGGATTTTGTTTGAGGCGATCGCTTAGATTGACTGTAGCCGCATCCAGTGCCGATCGCGTTTTGGCAGATAGTACCAACAACTGCCAAGGGCGAGAAGGCCCTGAAATTTCGGCTGTTGGCGCTTCTTCCAAAATCGCATGGGCATTCGTACCACCAAGGCCAAAAGAACTAACTCCCGCGCGACGTGGAGTGCCGTTTGCGGGCCATTCCGACAGGGCGGTATTGACGTAGAAAGGGCTGTTAGCGAAATCAATTTCGGGATTGGGCTGCTGGAAGTGTAAGCTGGGCGGTATCTGCTTGTGTTTGAGAGCCAGAACAGTTTTGAGCAAGCCTGCGATCCCAGAAGCGACATCCAGATGTCCGATATTGGTCTTGACTGAACCGATCGCACAATGTGCAAGTGACGCGATCGCAGTTTTTTTCTGGGTGCTAACGCGAAACGCTTTTGTCAAGGCTTTAAATTCGATCGGATCGCCCAAAGCTGTTGCGGTTCCGTGAGTTTCCACATAAGTCACTGTTTCCGGCTCGATGTCAGCGATGGCAAAGGCCTCCGCGATCGCCCTTGCTTGCCCCTCCAAGCTGGGCGCTGTGTAACCAACTTTCCCAGAACCGTCGTTATTTATAGCCGAACTTTTGATCACAGCGTGAATGCAATCGCCATCTGCGATCGCCTCTTCTAACCGCTTCAAAACGACAATTCCTAAGCCGCCCCCCGGTACAGTTCCCCTCGCACCAGCATCAAAAGCACGACATTGACCATTAGGAGATAAAACCCCTCCTTCTTGATACAAATAGCCAGCTTTTTGTAAGGCATTTACCGTCACGCCACCGGCCAAAGCTAGATCGCATTGGTAACTTAATAAACTTTGACAAGCTAAGTGTACGGCAACTAATGATGTGGAACAATTGGTTTGAACGCTAATACTTGGCCCTCTTAAATTTAATTTATAAGAAGTGCGCGGAGCTAAATGATCTTTTTCGTTCCCAATCAGAGTTTGGTAATCAATTACAGTGCCTAGAAAACCACGATTTGCAGCTAAATTGAATAACAAATAGCTATTCCAACCTACACCCGCATAAACCCCAATCTGACCTCGATACCTTTCCGAATCATAGCCAGCATTTTCTAGAGCTGACCACGCCTCCTCCAAAAATAAGCGGTGTTGAGGATCTGTAATCGCTGCTTCTCTGGGATTAAAGCCGAAGAATGAAGCATCGAATAAATCAATGTCTTCTAATATAGCACCGGATTTGACGTGATTCGCACTGTGAAATAAACTAGGGTCAATCCCTGAAGAAATCAATTCTGCTTCACTAAGAATAGAGATTGACTCGACTCCCTCTCGCAGATTTTGCCAAAATTCATCAATATTTTTGGCTTGCGGAAAGCGGCCGGCCATGCCGATAATTGCAATCTCTTCTATCGACTTGTCTGTTTCTAAATTACTCATGAACCTTTCCCAGTTATACTGCATGAATTGCCTTCAAATAAGGGAAGGCTGAAGTAGTCAGTTTAAGCCGAAGTTTATTAACTTTCTGAAACTCTGTTTTTATGCCTTGGCGCTGAAAATTTTCCCGCATTGAAACTTCCCTATCGAAGGAATCGAGCATTTTTTTGACAGCAGGATCTAAGGAAGATTTGGGAAAATGGGAATTAGGCGAAAGTTTATATTTACCATTGCTTCCCATCAGATAACTTTGCTGCGTGGTACTGTTTTTTTCAAACTTAGTATCTAGAAACTCTTCACATATTTGTTGTTCCGACTTAAGCGGGCGATGCCTGCGGCTGGCTACGCCTACGCAGTCTTTGCGCTGGACATAAAACCATAGCATCGGCGATCTTTCAAGCTGCAAAAGGTTTGACAATTGCCAGCGACATAAATCGGGCAGCGAATCATAGCATTCTTGCAAGTCAGGTTCGCTAAATTCCGTATTCCAAGAAAAGGTATCATTCGCCATATCGAATATATTAATGCGAGGTGATACTAACTCTAAGCCACAGGTATTTGTTAATTCAGATAAAGATTCAACTGTATAGCTATGTTCCACAGGTTGAATCAAAGTATCTGCTAACTTAGATTCCGAGCCATCTTTGTATTCATTCAAGAAACTCGTCATTAAACTTTTCGTAGAAAATCCCCCATTAACCAATTTAAGCGCCAGCGCTAATTCTGACTCAAAATTTACCAAAGAATCTGTGCTTTTGCTCAAAATTCTCACGGCTTTTTGAAAGCTAGAGGTAATGATTCTGTGAAACCGATTGTAAACCATTAATTCCATAATTCCCTGCGGTTTCAGAGCAGTTGCTAATTTAGCTAAAGTTTCTTGAGGATTGGCATTGTGGTGGATTACCCCCGTACAAATTATATAGTCAAACTGCTCTTTGTAGGTAATTTGATTGAGGCTTTCTTGTTTGAGTTGCAAGTTAGAAATTCCTAACTCTTCAGCAGTTTGAGCTGTGAGTTCTAGCGATTGAGCTGACAAGTCAGACCCTAATACAGTAGCATTAGGAAATTTTAATGCGGTGAAAACTGCTTGATTAGTTCCACATCCCGCTACCCAAATTTTAGGGTTGTTAGGAAGAGTGTTATGCTGCCAGTTACCAAGGTCTTGATTGAGCATGATGGTCTCAAAATCTGGATCGGAGAGTCGATCGAGTTTTAAAGGTCGCCAAGGATAAGGAAATCTGCCATAGAATTGAGCATTTAAGTTATCTACTGACTCTGTTGATGTTGCGAGAACTAGATTTTCGTCATCAGTTTTAATCATGTTATCCTCAGAGGGGCTAGGGGCTAGGGGCTAGGGGCTAGGGGCTAGGGAAGAGGGAAGAGAGATTGATTTAGAGGACTTAGGTACTTCTGAACAGAAACCGGGTTTCTTTTTAGATATCTAGTTGAAAGTTAGGGATTTTTCTAAGAAACCCGGTTTCTTTGTGTCACCTTCTGGTTTCTTTTTAGATATCTAGTTAAAAGTTAGGGATTTTTTTAAGAAACCCGGTTTCCTTGTGTCACCTTTGCATTCGGAGTTGTTTTTGCCGAGTAGCAACTGATTTTTGCTTGTCAACTCGGTCGCGCACAGACTGAAATTCAAGTTCTGGTTCTTCCTCCTGACTTAAATGTTTTGCTAGAGAGTAGATTGTTGGATATTCCAATAGTTCAATCAGTGATAAATCCATCTTCAAAATTTCCCGGAGTTGACTGTGAACTTGAGCCACCAGTAACGAATGACCGCCAATATCAAAGAAGTTATCGTGAATGCTTACCCTTTCTACTTGCAGTACCTCTTGCCAAACATTGGCGATCGCGCCTTCGACAGAGTTACTAGGCAAAACTGGCGCAACTTCCGATCGCAACGAGACGGCTTCCATTGCTAAAAGCGATCGCCGATCTACCTTACCGTTTGCAGTCAGCGGTAACATGGGTACTGTCAGGACAACTGAGGGGATCGCGTATTCCGGCAATTTTTCTTTCAAAAATTGATTGAGTTTGCCGATCGCAGCCGGTGATTCCTGGTTCAAAACGATGTACGCCACTAAACGGCGATCGCTACCATCTTCCTGAAGCAAAACTACAGCCTCCTGCACCCCTGGGTGCTCTACGAGAACGGCTTCTATTTCCCCTAATTCGACCCGGTAGCCGCGAATCTTCACCTGATTATCTAGGCGGCCGAGGAATTCCAGAGTCCCATCTGGCCGATAGCGTGCGCGATCGCCCGTTTTGTACAGTCGGCTTCCCGGTTCATCGCTGAATGGATTCGGGATAAACTTTTCAGCAGTGAGATCGGGTCTGTTTAAATAGCCTCTTGCCACTCCTAAACCGCCGATATGCAGTTCCCCGACGACACCGATGGGTACCGGCTGCAAGTGCCGATCGAGCACGTAAAGCTGAGTATTCGCGATCGCGCGACCGATCGGAATTGACCCTGACAACTGTTCCCCCCCTGGAACCTGATAAACACAGCAGCCAACTACCGTTTCCGTTGGCCCGTATTCGTTCACCAGCAAGGTATCGGGGGCATTTTCCTGCCAAAAAGCGACGCTGCTAGCCAGCAGATTTTCGCCACCGATAATGAAAGCGCGGGTCAAACCGGCGGCGGCTTGGGGCGGTATTTGCTGGGCCAGTAACTCCAAGTGTGCCGGCGTAATTTTGACTAAGCTTAAGTTAGAACTGCGGCGCAAGGCAGTGCAAAGCGTCTCTATGCCTTGGTTTTCCGGTAGCAATTCTACTCGACTCCCCACCAGCAAAGGTGAAAATAAGCTGGTAACAGTTAGGTCAAATCCTAGCGGCGAGTGAACCAGCGTTCCCGTTCCTTTCTGGACTGCATAGGCTTGGGTAGACCAAGTGAGATAATTTGTGAGTCCTTGGTGCAGAATCAACGTTCCTTTGGGCTTTCCTGTCGAGCCGGAAGTATAGATGGCATAGGCTAGATTGTGAGAGTTCACCTCACTGGTGGAATTTTCTGTGGACTCAGAGGCGATGATTTCCCAATCTGCATCCAGGCAAATTACTTGAATTGCGCTGGTTGGCAAGTCGGCGACTAAGTGCTGCTGAGTCAACAGTATCGACACCTGACTATCTGTGAGAATGAAGGCTTGGCGATCGCGCGGTATGGTTGAATCAATGGGAACGTAAGCGCCGCCAGCTTTGAGAATGCCCAAAACTCCGACAAGCATTGAAAGCGATCGCGCTACGCAAATCCCTACGAGCACCTCTGGGCCTACTCCTTGTTGTTGTAGGTAATGGGCGAGTTGATTCGCCTGCGCGTTAAGTTCAGCATAAGTTAGTTGCTGGCTTTCAAACACGGCGGCGATGCGATCGGGTGTCTGTTTTACTTGTTCTTCAAATAACTGGTGAACGCATTTATCGATCGCGCCAGCAGTGTTTGTATTGTTGAACTCAAATAACAGTTGTTGGCGATCGCGATCGCTTAAAATCGCTAACTCGCTAATTGTCGCTTTCGGATTATTGGCAGCGCTTGTTAATAAAGTGTTAAATTGGTCTGCCAAGTTACTGATATCTGCTACTTGGAATAAGTTAGCATCGTAGTGAAATTTGCAAATCAAATCATCATCTTGAAAAAGGCAAGAAAGTTTTATTTTGAATCTACTAACATGGGCGAAACGCTCAGAAATTGACCAGGATAAACCACCCGTAGAATATGTCGGCAAAGATGGCTCAATCTCGAAACAAAAGGGAAAGAAAGAGTAAGCAGAACTCTTGCCAGTTGCGGCGGTAATTTGTTCGGCAGTAAAATACTCCTGCCATTCATAATTATTGCCCATTAATTCGCTAATCTGCTGCAAAACTTCGTTAAATTTTAGGTTTTCTTCTAAGTCGCAAACCAGCGGTAAACATTTCGCAAATAGCCCCAAGGATGACTCTAATCCTTCATAGGTTCGACCATCGCAATATGTGCCGATGATGGCCTTTGATATTCCTGTCAGCCGGCTGAGTAAAATCTGCCAGGAAGTTAGTAAGAATGCCGGAACAGAAGTTTCAGAGTTTTGAGCGATAGTTTCAATTTTTGTCGCTAATTTGCGCTCAATTTTAGTCGTGAATTTTTGGGGCGTAAATTCGCTTTTTGGCTCAAACTCTTTTTCGGCTACTAACTGACTAGCAAACAGGTCATTAAGTTCAAATTTCTGCCAATAATCCTTTCCAGCTTTGGTATCTTCTGACTCAATTAATTCATTGAAAATTTCCGAGATATCAGCGTATTGAATCGGTGTGTCAGAGTGATTGTTTTTCTGCAAACTAGCAGCGTAAGTATCGCTAATTTCACGCACTAAGTTATCCAGCGTTAATGTATCCGCACAAAGAGCAGGTAAGCTAACAATCAATCTGTGTTTTTCAACGGAAAGATCAATCAAAACTATCTGCGAAAGCTGTCCTTCCTCAAGGTCAAAAGGCTGTTGACTTACCTCTTCAAAAATTGCCTCAATTTTAGCCTCTTGTTCTTGCGAAGTTAGCTCGATCAAAGAATAGTGGTAAATGGAGGAAATGCTGCGATTGCTTATTACTTGTAAAGGAAGATCCATTCCCGGTAAACAGCGAAAAGTAGTCCGCAATATCTCATGGCTATGCCACACATTCTCCAAAGCTGCCTCGAAAATTTCCCTGTTAAGATTTCCCTGAATTTCCACAGCGCACTGAGCGCGATAAGGCAACTTAGACTCAACTTGCTGCAACAACCATAGAGATTTTTGTTGCGGTGAAAGTCGAAACCCTGTAATAATTTCTTTTTGCATATCTGCACCTCTGCACCTAAGTATTTCAATCAATAGTTATGTACGCTGAACCTTGAATTTTCTACTAAATCCGGCTTCAATATCCCCTTTATATCAAGTTCAATTAATTGCTTATAAGAACCGGTCGGGCGGGTTTATGAGATTGTCGGTTTTCGGCAATTATTATTAGTGAACCCGCCCCTACAGGAATTATATCTATTGAACCGAACCTGATATTATTCTTTAGTCAGCGTAGGCTGACTTTGTTTGTGTAGTTGCGGTTTTAACCGCCGAAAGACAAAGGGTATAGCTATCTTTTAGTCGGTTTTAACCGACTTTAGCTATGAGGCAGGGGTTTCAACCCCTGTCGGACTGTCGGACTATAGCTGTAAGTTTCAGACATTCCTACCGCAATTTTGCGGGAACCAACAAAAGGCGATCGCCCATGAGCGACTAACATATTATCCAGCATTAAAATATCCCCTTCCTGCCAGGAAAAAGTCACAGTTTCTCGTCGGTATGCTTCGCGCACTTCCTCTAAAATAGAAAGCTCAATCGGAGAACCATCTCCGTAATAAGTATTGTTAGGAAGAGCGGATTCTTGAAACTCTGCCAGTAAAGAATCGCGGAGCGTTGGCTCTAAAGTTGATATGTGAAAAAAAGCAGCGTGATTAAACCAAACTTTTTCACCCGTTTTAGGGTGCTTGAGAATAGCGCGGCGAACTTGTCTAGTCCTCAAGCAATTGCCATTTTTCCATTGTACCTCAATGTCACGATTTTGACAATACTCTTCTACCTTTAATTTATCTGTCGTTTGAAAAACATCATGCCAATGTAGCCCTAAACCACTGCCAAAATTACGGACATACATCACCTGTTTTTGTGCGAAGAGATCGCGAATTTTAGGGTCAATGCGTTGTAATACTTTTCTGACATCAGCCAGTGGCGTTTCTCCTCCTAATGTCGCACTTTTCAGGCAGAAAAAGAAGATTTTCAGCGGCCATCTATCTTGGTATGAATTTTCATTATGCAGGAAAATACTTTGTTCCGCCGGATAATCAGTGGAAGTATAAATATTGCCCCTGACGCGACTGCGCGGCGAGGAACGTTCTCGATACTCTAATAATTCCCCAGAAACAGTCGCAATAAACTCCTCAAACTTAGCCACATTACTGACTTTAAAATTCCGAAAAAGTAGACCTCCCCATTTCAATAACTCTGTTTCGATAAAATCCAGATTTTGCGCCGCCCAACCTACAAGATTTACTTCCTCTAAATTCGGGCTGATGACTAGAGGTAGAAATCTGTCTGACTGAAGAAACTTAGCCTCAACCAACTCTTCTGAAGACGCGCTAATAGTTCGGCGCGATCGCAGCGGTGGCAGTTGACTCTTAAATTTATGAGATGCAAAAGTTTTGATCATGCTAATTGTTCAATTGCTTTACGCTTTACATTTTTAAACTTGAGAAGACGAGCTTCTTTAAGTTCTTGTTCTTTGACAATTTGCCACTGTTGGTCAGCAGTATTTAGCATTTCTTTGATAACGCTCAGCTTCACTTCAGATTGAAGCGCGATCGCATTCAAAAGCATTTCAAACAGCGACAGCATCCGCGCAATGCTAGCAGTTGCGAACAAGTCTGTGCTGTACTCCATCCACCCAGTCAAACCGCGATCGCTATCAGTCAGATTCAGCAGCAAGTCATACTTGGCAGTGTGGCTATCCACCTCGCAGACACTCGCACTCAAACCCGAAAGCGCCAAAGGTGGTAGCGGTGCTTGCAGCACCAGCTTGACCTGAAATAAGGGTGTACGGCTTAAAGTCCTTTCTGGGTTCAAAACCTCCACCAACTTGTCGAAAGGCAGATCCTGATGTGCGTAGGCTGCCAAGGTGCGATCGCGCACGCGGTGCAGTAACTCATCAAATGTGGGATTCCCAGATAAATTAGTCCGCAATACCAATTGGTTGACAAAGAATCCAATCAGTTGCCGAGTTTCCCCTTGATTGCGATTAGCAATATCCGTGCCTACAGTAATGTCGTCTTGTGCGCTGTACCAGTGCAGCAAAGTTGTAAAACTTGCTAGCAGTGTCATAAACAGCGATACTTCCTGCTGCTGCGATCGCACTTTCAACGCATCTGTTAAAGCTTTGGAAAGTGAGAACGGCACTCGCAAACCTTGGAAGGTCTGAATAGCTGGAATCGCGCTGTCTGTAGGCAGTTGCAGCACAGCCAGGTTGTTTAATTCTTGTTTCCAGTACGTGAGTTGAGACTCTAGCACTTCTCCCTGCAACCATTGGCGCTGCCAGATTGCAAAGTCAGCATACTGAATCGGCAAAGGGGTTAACGGGGAAGGTTGACTGCTAGCAAAGGCATTGTAGAGTGCTGCGAGTTCCTGAATGAATACTCCCATAGACCAGCCATCAGCGACAATGTGATGTACTGTTAGCAGCAGGGTGTATTCAGCTTCGCCTAGCTGTAGCAGCGTGACTCGCAATAGCGGCCCTGTTGTCAAGTCGAAAGGTTGCTGAGCTTCTTGAGTAGCTAGGCGTTGCGCTTCCGCTTCCCGGCTGGTTTCTGGAAACGATCGCAAGTCGATGACTGGCAGCGCTAAAGTTAAAGTTGGAGCGATCGTTTGAATAGGTTGACCCGACACAGTGGTAAAGGTTGTTCGCAAAGCCTCCTGTCGCTGCAAAATTTCGTAAAAGCTATGGTTGAGTGCAGTTACATCAAGCGATCCTTTGAGCTCGACAGCGACAGCAATGTTATAAAAGGGGTTTCCCGGCTGTAAGTTATTTAGAAACCACAGCCTTTGCTGGGCAAAGGATAGAGGCAATTCTGCTTGTCTGGGTGCAGGCAACAGTGGCGACAGGCTAGGGGTAGCGGTGGCGAGGCGATCGCACAATTGCGCTGCTAACTCAGAAAGACTGGAACTCTCGAAAAGTTCGGCTGCGGAGACTGTTGTACCGAGATCGGTTTCAATTCGGTTTTGTAATTCAAAGACTTTTAAGGAATCGAGTCCCAGTGCGATCGCGGACTGTTGCGGATTTACCTGAGACTTCGGCACTCTTAGCACCTGAGCGATCTGCTGCTGGAGGTAAGATATTACCAGCGGTACTCTGTCCGTTGGCGGTGTCGCGATCGCCTGTTCGCGAGTTAGATGCACCTCGTTATCAACGGTCTGAAAATCCTGTAAAATGCTGCTACCAATAACTTTCAGGTTGCCTGAGAGAAAATCGGCACGGGCTACGCAGCGTTGAATCTTACCGCTGGAAGTTTTGGGAATGGTGCCGGCGGCGATCGTCACTACAGCATAGACTTGGATACCGTGTATTTGCGCGATCGCACTTCTAATTGCTGTTGTAACTTCCTCCACATTCGGTTTTTGCCGAAATTCTACCTCTTGAACAACTACTAACTGTTCCTCATCTTCTACATCCACCGAAAAAGCTGCACCACCACCCGATCGCAGTGCCGGATGGCTGCATTCTGCCGTTAGTTCAATGTCTTGAGGGTAAAGATTTCGACCTCTAATAATAATTAAATCCTTAGCTCTACCCGTGATAAACAGTTCTCCATCTTGCAAAAAGCCTAAGTCTCCTGTTCGCAAAAATGGCCCTTCACCTGTATCTGACAGATAGGCGCGAAATGTCCTTTCTGTTTCCTCGCTGCGATTCCAGTAACCGACACCAACACTCGGCCCGGATACCCAAATTTCACCAACTTCATCAGGTTGACAACGGGTTAAGGTTTCAGGGTTCGCGATCGCGATTTTTTGGTCTGGCAAAGTTTGACCGCAACCCACCAATGTGCGAACGTTCTCACTTTCTGCACTCGTGGCGATCGCGCGATCTTTCTCCAGTGCTTCTCCCTGAACTGTTTTAATCGCCGGCGACGCTGTGCAAACACCCCCAGAAATCATCAAAGCTGCTTCTGCCATCCCGTAACAGGGATAAAATGCCTCCCAGCGGAAGCCACAGGGTGCAAAGGCTGCGGCAAAGCGCTCTAAGGTGTCGCGCCGAATCGGTTCAGCACCGTTAAAGGCAACGTTCCAACTGCTTAAATCCAGAGTTTCTCGTTGCTGCTGGGTGATTTTCTGAACGCACAATTCGTAAGCAAAGTTAGGGCCGCCGCTGGTCGTGGCTTGGTAGTCAGAAATAGCTTTCAGCCAGCGGTAGGGACTTTGTAGAAAAGATGCGGGGGGCATCATTATACAAGGGAAGCCACCGTACAGGGGTTGGAGTACGCCGCCGATCAGTCCCATGTCGTGGTAAATCGGCAGCCAGGAGACAAATTTGCTGGTGTGGGAATGTCCCATTAAGCCTTGGGTCATGTCGGCGTTGTGCAGCAAGTTGCCGTGGCTGAGCATTGCGCCTTTGGGTGTCCCTGTGGAACCCGATGTATATTGCAAAAATGCTAAGGTTTCTGCGTTAATTGAGGGTTTTTGCCAAGTGTCTTCGATTCCGGGGGGGATTGTATCGGTAGTGAGCCAGTGTATAGCTCCGATTTTGTCTGCCAGCAAGGATTGCACTTGGGGCAAAATTGCTGTTGTGGTGAGGGCGATCGCGGCTTGGGAATCGGTTGCAACTGCTACGGCTGTCTGAAGTCGGGCGGCGTGGCGTTGATTGCGGGGTGGGTAAGCTGGAACTGCGATCGCTCCAGCATACAAGCATCCGAAAAAAGCGGCAATATAATCGAGTCCGGGGGGATAAAGCAATAAGGCGCGTTCGCCGCTGATACCCAAAGCCTGAAGTTGAGCTGCGATCGCACGGCTGCGACGATCTAATTCGCTATATGTCAGGCGATCGCTTTCTGTTTCTCCGTCTTGCAGAAAGGTAAAAGCTAGTTGGTCAGGCTGGTACAAGCACCTGTAGCGCAGTAGGTCTACACCTGTCGAATTGTTAGTGGAGATTTCTCGAAAGTCCTTGAAAAGTTTAGCCATTCTACTTTTTGCACTCATTGCAACCCTGAAATCTTGCAGTTTTGCGATCGCGTCGCTGATAACTGCGCTCTTCTCTCAAAAAGTCATTTTTAGCTATCGCTATAACTTATTGATAGTAGTTCTTGATTATTTTCAATACTGTAAGTCTAAAATCTTGGTTTTGCAAGTAGTAATTGATAATTATTTTTAAAGTAATTAGACAAAGGTGATAAGCTGCCTGCTAGTAATGATAGCGGACTCATACATTAAAATCCTTAAAAACAAGGGTTCCTGGAGTTTAGACTGAAACAGTCAGACCGCCGTGCGTCCAAAATTCCCAGCAGATAGCAGCGTGTAGCTTCATAAAAGTTGATAAGTATTAGCAATAAAGAAATTTTGCTTATTGCTTGACATTAGCAGCACCCTTATTTTATTTTGATGAAGCTACTGCAAATGATTAGTGATAAATCGCTGGGTTGTTGACCAAATCCGAGTGCATCGTCGCTCGTGTCAAAAAACTAGATTCAAACTGCGACCACAGATAGCTGCGCCTGTTACTCACAGGCCTTAGTTTTCGTGTTTGCTTGGGTAGGTTTTCAGCAGAGTACAAGTCGGGAGTGCAGCTCAATCGGTGCATTCACTCTTACAGATGGTGTAGCAGCTCAAGTTTTTAAGTGTGTGGTGTGAATGAAAATGAAACTGCGTTTACCTTTTTTATGTGTTGCACTGCTGGGCGTTGGTATCATGCCAGTAGCAGCAGCAGAGCCAAGAAATTTTGCTGATAGCGCTAACTCTGACTCTGCTGAAGCTGTGCCCGCGATCGCCCTCGATCCCAGTTCAGTAAATCCCTTAAAAGCGGACGATCGCACTCAATGGTGGGCGATCGCTTCTGTCATCCCGTCCTCAAAACCCATCGCAGAAAAGCCGTCATCGGCAAGTGAGGAGTTAGAAGTCAACTTACCTGTAGAAAACCTCGACCCAAAACCCAATCGTGACTCGATAGTTGCTTTAGAATACAGTAGAAATCTCCAAAAAAGCCCTTCAAAAACAGGTAGGATAGCTGCTTCGCAAGAGTTATTAGAGATATCTCATAGCGATCGCCCGAATCCTACTCCTAATATTGAACCAACAACAGCACAGCCAACAGCACCAATAGCAGAAATACCAAAACTCAGCGAAATTCAACAACCTAACACCAGTGTTGATGGATTATTTCAGCGATCGCAACCAAGCTTTACCTTTTCTTCGGGAGTCCAAATCTCTCAATCAGTCGTACAAGTAACAGGCGTGCGCCTGAATCCAACAGATACAGGTTTAGAAGTCATCCTAGAAACCGAAGCAGGTCAATCACTGCAAGCTATTACCAGAACAGAAGGCAAAACCGCGATCGCCGACATCGAAAATGCTCAACTAGCTTTACCATCAGGTGGGGAATTTCGGGCTCGAAATCCAGATCAAGGAATTGTTGAGGTGAGAGTAACTCAGCTTGAAGGTTCGCGCATCCGAGTCACCGTCACCGGAGAAAAAGTAGCACCACCCGCGCAAGTAGTAAAAAGCGATCGCGGTTTAGTTTTCAGCGTGACTCCTGAAGGTACTGATGAAATTAATATCGTCGTGACCGCCACGCGCACCGAAGAAGCTATAGAAAATATACCGCGATCGGTGACAGTCGTTACCCGTGCAGAAGTTGAGGAACAAACTCCCGTATCGCGCAGCCTCCAAGATATTCTCAGTCGAGAAGTTCCAGGCTTAGGATCTTCGACTCAATCTCGAAATCAATTTGGGCAAAACCTGCGTGGTCGCGGTATTTCTGTCTTAGTTGACGGCGTACCCCTGAGTACCAATACTCAACCAAGAGGACTGCAAACTATTTCTCCTAATGCGATCGAGCGAGTTGAAGTCGTTCGCGGCCCCAATGCGATCTACGGAAGTCAGGCCACAGGCGGAACGATCAACATTATTACACGGCGGCCGAGCGAAAATCGGCTATCTCAACAGTCAGAAATAGGGCTAAGCGCTGCTGCTGGCGACCAACGGTTTTTAGAAAGCGGCAGTTTTGGCAATTACATCTCACATTCTATATCCGGTACAGAAGGCGATTTCAACTACGCCGTTGCCTTTTCGCGAGAGAGCACTGGTACTTTTTATGATGCTGAAGGCGATCGCATTTTTAACGATCGCCCCTTAGATCAAAGCGTGACTTTCAATGTCTTAGCTAAAGTAGGAGTAGACCTAGACCCTCAACAGCGCTTACAACTAACATTCAATCACTACAGTTCTAGCCAAGTCGATAACGAATATATCAACGATTTGAGCGTCAATACTCGCCCAGCCGGAACAGAAAAAGCCCGTGCTTTGAAAGTAGGAGAACTAGAGTTTATTGACTCTACACCCCCAAGAGATCGCAATACTCTCGTTAACTTTACCTATACCAATGATCGACTTTTTGGTAGTCGCGTTCAGGCTCAAGCTTACTATCGGTACAACACTCTAAATTTTTTCCCAGCAGATTTTCGGGAGGCTTTTTTTGAAAACATTACTTTTGGACAAGTAGAACATCAAAATTGGGGCGGTCGCTTGCAGATAGAAACTCCTTTATTTAGTCGAGCTAATTTACTTTGGGGAGTTGATTATGATAGCGAGTACAACACAGTTGTGCAAGATATTTTCGATCCTGAAGCCTTCGATGAAAGCGGCGGTCGAGTTTACCGAAAAATTAACGAACGTACCGAGATCCCGCGTTACGATCTCAGTCAGTTAGGTTTGTTTGCTCAGTTGCAATGGGAGATTAGCGATAACTTTATCGTCAGCGGCGGATTGCGTCACCAACGCATCGGTTTTAGTGTTGACGACTACACTACTTTCCCAGGTAATGAGAATATTGAAGGCGGAGATTTAGACTTTAATAATACCGTCTTTAATATCGGCGCTGTCTATAAGATATCAGACAGATTTAATGTATTTGCTAACTTTGCCCAAGGTTTTAGCATCCCAGATTTTGGTAATCTTCTACGCCGTCCGCCAGCAGGATTTTCAATTAGAGGAGATTTTCAAGAGGTAGAAGCGATAAAAGTTGATAACTACGAAATTGGAGTACGCGGCAATTGGCAACAACTACAAGCGTCTATTTCTGGTTTTTACAATACCTCTGAATTGGGGGAAAGTTTCATATTAGACAATCGCGGTTTTCCAATCGGAATTAATCGGGCTCCGCAACGAATCTATGGGATTGAAGGAACTCTTGATTGGCAGCCAGGAGGGGGATGGCAATTCGGTGGTACTGCGACTTGGCAAGAAGGTGAAAATGATGTTAACGAAGATGGAGATTATTTACCTCTTAATAGTAGTACCATTTCTCCGCTGAAGTTAACGGCTTATATTGAGCATCAAACTACTCCTAGCTGGCGCAACCGATTGCAACTGGTTTATATCGGAAATCGCGATCGCGCTTTTGATGAAGGAGTTGACCCTGCGGATATCGATAGTTATTTGGTATTGGACTATATCGGTAGTATCCAAATTGGGCCAGGTACGTTAAATGTTGGTATTGAGAATTTGTTGGACACCCAATATTTCCCAGTTCAGTTTCAACGTGCCGGTGGTTTTGATAATTCTGAAAGGTTTGCGGCTAGAGGTAGAAGTCTTAATGTTCGCTACATTATTAATTGGTAATGGCTAATTGGTAATGGCTAATGGCTAATTGCTAATGGCTAATTGCTAATCAACAAGATTTTAGCACAGGCTTTATCCGTAGGCGATCGCGACTCATCATTGGTGTTAACTTAACGTTAAACCTTGAGTCTGACAGGGGTTAAAACCCTTTCAGACTCAAGGCTTAAGTAGTAACCACTCAAAGGTTTTAAGACTTTCAGATATCACTGAAAAATGACTATAACTTTCTAGGAAAAAGCAGATGATTAAAATCAATTCACTGGAAACTAATACAGGTAAAATTATTGAGGGTGACGACAGTTGCTCAAATATTTTCCAACTTTCACTAACAGAAATTAGAGAATTGTTTAAATCATGCGGTCTAATTTTTTTTCGAGGATTTGCCGTCGATCGACAACAGTTTCAAAAATTTGCCGAACAATTTAGCTCTAAATTCGTTCGCGATGATGTCAAAATTAGAGCTGATACAAGCGATGGAGCCATCCATCTTATAAATGAAGGAATGGGGTATATTGCTCCTCATGCTGAAGGTGCTACTACCCCTTTACGACCCGATGCTGTTTGGTTTTGTTGTGATGTGCCGGCAGCGGATGGTGGGGAAACTTTATTTTGGGACGGCGTACAAGTCTGGTCAGAATTAAGTGAAGAATTACAGCAGTTATTTGTGAATAAGAAAAACAAATTTATTCACAATATACCTGTTGCTAACTGGAAGCATTTTTTAGGAGAAAATGCAACGATTGTTGATGTTGAAAAAGCTCTTAATAATTTTGAAGGTATCCAATATACAATCAATGATGACCAGTCTGTTACTCTAGCTTATGTTTGTTCTGCTGTGGTAAAAACAAAGTATGGTAATGATGACTCTTTTGCTAATGGTATTATCAATGAACACAGAACTAGAAAGGTAATTTTTGAAGACGATTCCCCGATTCCTGATGCGGCTATCGATGAAATCAAGGAAGTTATGGATAGGCTGACGATTGGAATCTCCTGGCAATCCGGTGATTTAGTAATGATTGACAATTCAAGATTTTTGCATGGCCGACAAGCTTTTACTGACAGTCGGCGTAAGATTTTTTTTGCCAATAGTATGCTGAATTTTTGAGTTTAAATTTCTTCCCCTAGCCCCTAACCCATCTCCCCTCTATTCCCCCTCTCCCCCATCTTTCCCTAGCCCCTCTTCGTAGCCTCTACAACGAAAAAATGTTTGCAAATTCCTCACAACTAGCTCGTTTTAAAAGTAAGTCATCCCTACTTTTACCATTTATTTTTGGTCTGATTATTGTCTTATTTACGAGTCAATATAGTTTTGCCATCGACCCGAATCGTGCTGAAATTCTCTGGGACACTTATGGAATTCCTCATGTTTATGCCCAAGATACAAAAAGCCTTTTTCGTGCCTTTGGTTGGGCACAGATGCAAAGTCACGGCAATCTGATTTTGCGCCTCTATGGACAAGCG
Source organism: Kamptonema sp. UHCC 0994 (assembly GCF_029167235.1). Classification (GTDB taxonomy): domain Bacteria; phylum Cyanobacteriota; class Cyanobacteriia; order Cyanobacteriales; family Microcoleaceae; genus Kamptonema. The sequence goes on from NZ_JARFTR010000065.1 coordinate 74,978, forward strand.
AGAGGAAGGGCAGCAGAATACTGGGGAGAAAAATATTTAGAATCAGATCGATGGGTACGAATGATGGGAATTCCTATTCGCGCTGAGTCTTGGTACGATGCACAAAATCCAACTTTTCGCAGCTATCTTGATGCTTTTGCTGCGGGAATTAATAGTTATGCCGAAGAACATGGCGATCGCATAGACGATGAACTTAAAGCCGTGCTGCCAATTAATGGGGTAGACTTGCTGGCTCATACTCAGCGGGTGTTGAACTTCACGTTTGTAGTTAATCCTCAACAAGTGAAGGGCATTAACGATCGCTTATTGGGATCTAATGGCTGGGCGATCGCACCTTCCCATTCTGCGACTGGCAATGCGATGCTGCTAGCAAACCCGCATCTTCCCTGGTCAGATTTATTTCTTTGGTTTGAATCACAGCTAACAGCACCCGGCATTAATGCTTATGGTGCCTCCTTGGTTGGCATCCCAGTGCTGACAATAGCCTTCAATGACTCTCTGGGCTGGACTCACACGGTGAACAGACATGATGGTTGGGATACCTACGAACTGACGCTGGCAGATAGTGGCTATCGCTTAGACGGTAAAATCCAAGCTTTTGAAACAGAAGCACAAATCCTTAAAGTCAAGCAGGATGGAGGTTCTCAGCGCTCAGAACTATTGACGGTGCTACATTCTATTTACGGGCCGGTTGTTGCTCAGAAAGACGGTAAGGCTGTGGCGCTGCGCGTTGTGGGCCTCGATCGGCCGGGGGCGTTAGAGGAGTGGTGGAATATGGCGCGATCGCATAATTTAAGTGAATTTGAGGCCGCGATCGCACCGTTACAAATTCCCATGTTCACGGTGTTATACGCAGATCGAGACGGGCACATCATGCACCTGTTCAACGGTCAAGTTCCAAAGCGGCCCGGCGGCGACTTTAAATACTGGCAAGGGGTTATACCTGGCGACACATCAAGTACGCTATGGACGAAAATTCATCCCTATCAAGATTTGCCGCGCGCGATCGATCCTCCTAGCGGCTGGTTGCAAAATGCAAACGATCCACCTTGGACAACCACATTTCCCCAGGCGATCGATCCCGATCGTTATCCACCTTATATGTCATCTCGCGGCCCAATGTCTTTTCGAGCTCAGCGCTCTGCGAGGATGCTGATTGAAGATGAAAAAATCTCGTTTGAAGAAATGATTGAGTACAAGCACTCAACGCGCATGGAATTAGCCGATCGCTTACTGGACGATCTGATCGGCGCTACTCAGCAGCAGGACAATAAATTAGCCCGTCGTGCCGCTGACGTGCTGGCTGTCTGGGATCGCAAGGCGGATGCGGATAGTCGCGGTGCGGTGCTTTTCGCTGCTTGGGTTCAAGAGATGGGTTCCCCTATCTCGTTTGCTATTCCTTGGAATGAAGACTTACCAATGACTACGCCTGACGGTTTGGCAGATCCCGCTGCTGCTGTGAAGGCCCTTGCTGCTGCTGCCAGCAAGGTAGAAGCTGCTTATGGAGCGCTGGATGTGCCTTGGGGAGATGTTTTCCGGTTACAATCCGACGCTACGAATTTGCCAGCAAGTGGAGGGCCAAGCAACTTGGGTATTTTTCGGGTATTCAGTTTTGCTACCACCAAAGATAATCGGTTTCGAGCTGTTGAAGGCGATAGTTACGTGGCAGTGGTGGAGTTTTCCAATCCAGTGCGGGCAATGGTACTAACGAGCTACGGCAACTCGACGATGGTTAATTCAGCGCAGAGTGGCGAGCAGTTGCAGCTATTGGCGAGTCAAGGTTTGCGACCGGTTTGGCGATCGCGTACAGAAATTGAATCTCACTTAGCAAAGCGGGAGGTGTTTTCTGGGTCAGATCGAGCCGTTCAAAGTACCAATTATCAATTGTGAGGTACTTATGAAATTGCGCCAAATCGCATTAGTTTTGCACCGCTATTTAGGGGCGATCGTGGGAATACTGCTAGCGATCGTCAGCTTAACTGGCAGTTCATTGGTCTTCTCGAAAGAAATCAACGTTTTCCTCAATCCCCAGATGTTCCAAGTTATCCCACAAGGCGATCGACGAGTATCGATACAGTTTGTACTAGAGACAATCCGCTCTGCTTATCCTGATTGGCAGCTTAATTTCATTGAGCTACCTCGGACATTAGATAGTGTTTATACAGCGAGAATGCTATTAAACAGTGGCGGTTTTGCCTACGTCTATCTCAACCCTTACACGGGAGAAGTTCTGGGTTTTCAGCAGTGGGGCAGGACTGTTATGAGTTTCATTTATAACATCCATGTCAACCTTCTGGCAGGCAAAGCTGGCGAAATAATTGTTGGTATTTGCGGAGTAATGTTGCTGTTACTTAGTGTAACTGGAATCATTTTGTGGCCCGGTTGGAAAAAGCTAGTGGCTGGCTTTGCGATCCGGTGGCGTTCGTCGGCCCAGCTAATCAACTACGATATTCACAAAGTCGGGGGGATTTTATCTGGTGTATTTCTAATCGCGATCGCCTCCACCGGCACAGCCATGATTTTTCATACCCAGTTTAATGGCATGATTTACTCGCTCATCGGTACGCCAAAACTCCCAGAATTAACATCAACTTTTGTGCCCAATTCAGTACCGATCTCAGCAGATATTATTTTACAAAAAGCTGACTTGGTATTACCAGGAAAAACTATTTACATTACCTTTCCCCGCCAACCGCAGGGAACTTTTGTAGTGCGGAAAAAACTGGCTGGAGACATCCACCCAAACGGTAGCAGCAACGTCTATCTAGATCGACATAGTGGTAAGGTTTTGCGAGTAGAAAATGGTTTTACAGCACCTTTAGCATCTCAGATTATAAATTTGTTGTTCCCGGTACACATCGGTGCTGTTGCCGGGTTGACAACACGCATCCTCTATGTTTTCATCGGATTGACACCGACATTGCTATCAATTACTGGTCTGCTAATCTGGCGCAGGCGACAGTGGAAATTAGCTCAGCGACGGGAAGCAAGCCGACAAATTAACGCGATAGTAACTGAACCTCAAAAACTTTCTCCAATTGCAGAATGGCCTTGGTTTTGAGAATAATTTATCAGGATTAAATTAACTGAAACCCGCTGATTCTATCCTTCTATCCTTCTATCCTTCTTCCCCTCTCCCTCTTCTTTCTCTTCTTCCCTTCTTCCCTTCTTCTCCTCTTCCCTATCTCCCCGATCTTCCCTAGCCCCTAGCCCCTATCCCCTAGCCCCTATCCCCTGTTGCAATGTTACAAAAAATCCATTCAAATAGCATCCGAACTTTCCTGCTGATCTGGAGCGGTCAAACAGTTTCTATAATTGGTTCTAGCATGACCGGCTTTGCCTTCACTATTTGGGTATGGGAACTCACAAGTCAGGCGACAGCATTAGCCTTATTTGGTTTATTTGCACAAATACCACAATTATTAACGACTCCCTTTATGGGGGTAATTGTCGATCGCGGGAATCGTAAATTATTGATGGCAGTTGGTGATACGGTGGCTGGGATATTAACTATTACTATCCTACTACTTTATCTGCGAAGCAATTTACAAGTATGGCATTTATATGTGGCTGTAGCTGTTAACGGTATTTTTCAGCAACTCCAAGAGCTTGCCTACAAAGCATCAATATCAATGATAGTGCCAGAGTCGCAGTATAGTCGCGCTAGTAGTATGGGTTCTCTAGCAAGTTATAGCTCTAAAATTGTTGCGCCGGCGCTAGCTGGTACTCTCTATTATGTAATGGGTTTGAGAGGGATTTTAATTGTTGATATCGCGACTTTTGCGATCGCGATCTGCACGGTAGCGATCGCGAATATTCCGCAACCTATCCTCACAGAAACGCCCCGGTTTAGTTTGAAAAACATCCAAGAGGAAATCAGTTTTGGCTTCCGCTACATTGCCACACACCCAAGTCTGCTGGCGCTATTAGCATTAACATCCATGTTCTGGCTAGTTCACGATCTCAGTGGTACACTGCGATCGCCAATGATTCTAGCGCGTACTGGTAACGATGCGAGAATATTGGGTCTAGCCGTCTCAGCAGCCGGCTTAGGCGGTATTGTTGGGGCGTTAGCTGTGAGTGCTTGGGGCGGCCCTAAGCGCCGGATACACGGCTTTTTGCTCGGCATGGCAGGTGCCGGCTTAAGCAAAACTGTGTTTGGCTTAGGAGTAACGCCGTTGGTTTGGACTTTGACTCAGTTTTGTTCGTCTCTCAATTTTCCACTACTAGGTAGTTCTGCTGACGTTATTTGGCTAGTTAAGGTTAAACCGGAGGTGCAAGGGCGAGTTTTTGCCACTCGTTCTGTAAGTCTACTGGTTGCTTCAACTGTCGGTTACTCGATCGCAGGGCCCCTGGTAGATCGCGTTTTTGAGCCGGCGATGATGCCAAAGGGCAGTCTTGCGCCTGTTTTTGGGGGGCTATTCGGGACTGGGACAGGTAGCGGTATCGCGCTTCTTTACGCAAGCTGCGGACTTTGTATGTTGATACTTGGCTTAGGCGGGTATGCTTTCCGGGTGTTGCGCGATGTGGAGGATATTACTAGCGATTTTTCTGGAGACTACTTAAGCTAATGGTTATTAGTTATAAGTTATTTCGATAGTTCTCAACAACCAATAATTAATAACCAGTAACTAAAGCGCTTTTGACCTCAAGAAAGCTAGAGGCAAACAAAGCATTTTCCGGGCTGTAGGAACATAAGCTCGCTTGTGGAAGACATCGTAATTATTGCGCTCGATCGCGTCCAGAATTTTGCTGTATAGCATCATTGCCGTCCACACAGGCCAGCGAATGTCTGGACTGAGAACCTTAATTCCCCGTTCCGCACTGGCATAAAACTTACGAGCGCGGCTAATTTGAAAGCGCATTAACTCCCGCCAGCGTTCGTCAACGACACCTTTAAATAAATCCTCCTCAGTATAGTTAAACAGGGCTAACTCTTCTAAGGGAATGTAAATGCGACCTCGACGGGCATCTTCTCCCACATCCCGGAGGATATTAGTGAGTTGATTGGCAATTCCTAGAGCGATCGCTTCTTCAGAGGGAGTTCTACTATCCCAGTGCCAATTCCAGCTAGCCGCCGATTTAGTTTTCTCAACTCCCATCACCGCATTTGACATCAAACCCACCGTTCCCGCCACGCGGTAACAGTAAAGCTCAAGCTCTTCAAAAGTTTCGTAACGGGAACGGTACAGATCCATACGCTGGCCTGCAATCATGTCCCGAAACGGCTGGATATCCTGCGGGAAGCGGGAAATGGTATCTACAAAGGCAACGTCTAAGTCGTCTAGACAGTGACCGGCAAATAGAGCGTCCAGATGTGCTTCCCACTCGTTAAGAGTGTCAGGCGTGGTAGCGCTAGCTTCTGGCCCGTCTACGAGTTCATCTGTGCGGCGACACCAGACATAAATAGCCCAAATTGCCCGACGCTTGGCTTCGGGCATTAGCTGAGTGCCTAAATAAAAGGTTTTGGAGTATTTCTCCGTGATCTGACGACAGAGTTCGTAGGAGTCCTCCACAGAGGCCAGAGTTCTCATGCACTGGGATTTTGACAGTTGCAGCATTCTTTTTTCAGCTCTCAGGCGACCGGACTTAGCTATCAGCTTGCAAGAGTTTCACTCAGCACTGGTTTGGGCTGACCGCCTACCGAGATGCGCTGATTGCTATCTATCGCCTGCGCTGTCAGCTTACCAGAAAGTACGGCCCCTTCCATACTCGCAAGATAACGTTGCATCGTATAGTCCCCTGTTAGATAGAAATTACTTATAGGTGTGGTTTGGTCAGGGCGGCACTGTTGGCAGCCGGGGGTTGCTTTGTAGACTGAGCGGGGAGTCTTGACTACGTGGAATTTTAGCAGTTTTGCGGGTTCGGGGATTTGGTCGGGGAAAAGTTTTTCGAGTTCGCCCATTGTCGCGGCGACAATTTCGGCATCAGATTTGTTAATCCAATCTTTGGCTGGTGCTAAGACTAACTCCAGCATTGAGCGGTTGGGGTTGGCGTACTCGCGGCAGGTATTGCTCATGTCGGCGTAGACGCTGAGTAGGGGCGATCGCGAAAATAGCAAGTGATCGATGTCGGTAAGTTTACGGTCAAACCATAAATGTACATTAATTACGGGTACTCCTTCTAAGCCATCTAGCTTTTTGAAGTATTCCATTTGCCGCCAAGGTTCTGGGAGTATGACTTTGAGGGGGTCAACTGGCATGGCGGAAACGTAGGCATCGGCGGTAAGAATTTCGTCGGGGGCTCCGTCTAAGCCGCGAATTAGGAAGCCGCTAACGGTTCCGTCGCTGTTGAGTAAAAATTCTTTGATGGGGGCGTTGAGTCGGATGGAGCCGCCGCGATCGCAGATGTAATCTACTATTGGTTGGCACAATCTCTCGGTGGGAGCACCGTCTAAGAAGGCCATTTTTGAGCCGTTTTTCTCTTGCAGAAAGCGGTTGAGGGCTGTGAGAATTACTGTTGAGGAGATTTCGTCGGGATCGATGAAATTGAGCGCTTTAGACATGGCGATAAAGACTTCTTTCTCGACTCTGGGGGGGACGTTTTGCCGTTTTAGCCACTCAGAGAAGGAGTATTTATCCATTTCCTCGACATAGTTCTGACCCTGTAGCATGGCGGGAATTAAACCTATGCCAAAACGGATTTTTTCTGGCCAGGTGAGCATATCGTTGTTGCCAAGGATAGCTACCATGCCGTTGAAGGGTGCGGGGATGTCGGGAAAGTCGAAACGCGAGTAGGTTCCCGGTTTTTCTGGTTGATTGAAGATCATGGTGTGATCTTTCCATTGGAGTCTATCTTCGATGTTGAGCTCTTTGAATAGCTGCAACATATTGGGATAGGCACCAAAAAAGATGTGGAGGCCGGTTTCGTACCAGTCGCCGTCAGCATCTTTCCAGGCCGCTACTTTACCGCCGAGCACGTCCCGCCGTTCTAGGAGGATGGGGGTGTGCCCTGAGTCTGTGAGATATTTGGCGCAGGAAAGTCCTGCTAAACCTGCTCCCGCGATCGCAACTCGCATTGACGCTTTGCCCTCTGTGTTTGATTCCGTCTCATTATACTTTACAAGTTGTTACATTTTTTAGGGAAATGGTGGGGAAAGTGCGATCGCGCCCAGAGTTTAAAATCAGGACTTAGGTACGTAGTTGGGCTAAAGCCCTCTTTCGCATACAATAAAAGAGGGCTTTAGCCCAACTACGTACCTTTATTTAAAGAATAAATTTGAAGTGACAACTATGGTGCAAACGATTCAAGCTAGTAAATAATTTAGCTCTTTCTTTATTAACTTTGATACCAACTATTTACTAATATTTTAGCATAGTAAGTACGAAAGAGCCGCTATTAGCTATTAGCTATTAAGATTGTGAGGAAGTTGCTATAGGAATAGAGCATTGAGTTCTGGTAAAATTTGATTCCTCTGACTCTGAAGGGAAGGCGAGAACTTCTAAACGCCCATTCATTAAAGCTAAAAGAGTCTGATTCATCAATAACCTCAGTCCCGATGACAATTGAGGATTTTCTGTCGGCTGAGCATTTGTATCTAAGTCACGCTTGAGCAAATCCCATGATTCGCTCCAAGCACTAATGGGGCGTTGATCGTCTACCCAGATATGGACGAAGCCTGATTCTGGGGACGCATGGGCAGAAAGGTTAATGCTGCCCTCTTCCATCTGAATAATGGCTGTGTCTACGAGGTTAACTAGCACTTGCCTTAAGCGCCGCAAGTCTGCTAGGACGTAGATTTCAGAGTTGGGAGGTGATATTTCCATACGGATACCGCGATGAGTTGCTTGCAGGTAAGTTAAGTCGTCAACTTCATCGAAAACTTTCGCTAACTGCAGTGGCTGAATGTCCATTTTCTCGCTGCCATGCTCAGTTTTGGCAACGGAGATGATTTCATCCATCAGCCCGACCATTTTTAGGGCTGATGTATGAGCCTGCTGCACAAATTCTCGCTCTTCTTCTGCGTCGTCGCACAAATCCGACAGAATTAGCTGAAGCGTGCCGATCATACTGTTTAGTGGCGATCGCAACTCGTGGGAAGTCCGCGCCAAAAAACCCGCCTTAAATTGACTCATCTCGGCGGCCATCTGATAGGCAAGTTGTGTTTGCTTCAGTTGGTTCGAGAGAGTTTGCAACTGTTCGGGGTTTGTTTCTTGAGGTTCCAGGTTTGGCAGTGCTTCTACCTTAGTTGATGGCTTTTTCTGACGAAATAGCCGATTGCTACCCAAACCTAGTCCCAATCCTACTGCTAAATATACCAAGTCGCTCCAGCCCATCAGCGTCATCTCACTTTGCCTTGACAGCCCTTAGCATTTTAACTCTACCGCGCCTTGCCGCAAGATTTCCCAGTGATTCTTAGTCCATTTAGCAACTGTGGACGGCAAACCGGAGGCTATTGTGGTTGTTTTTAGTTCGGAAGCCTCTAGGGTTAAGACTTCTGGGAATTTTTGTTGAATTTCGGTGGTGGTTTCTAGGGGGGGTTGACCAGAGAGGTTGGCGCTGGTGGTGGCGAGGGGGCCTGTTTGTTGTAGAATTTTTTGGGCGATCGCGAGGTTAGGGACTCTCAGGCCGATAGTAGTGGGGTCTGTGGGGTTCATGGCTGGGGGTACTTTTCGGGAGGCTGGGAGGACTAGGGTGAGGGCTCCGGGCCAGTGGGTGGCGGCGATTTGTTGCCAGATTTGCATTTCTTCTGGGGTGCCGGTGATGTAGGGCCAAAGATCCTCTGGGGTTGCACCCATTAAAATTAGGGGTTTGTGGCGATCGCGTTTTTTGGTGGTGAAAATTAGTTCGCTGGCTTCGGGGCGTACTGCTAGGGCTGGTACGGTATCGGTGGGAAAGCTAATGATTTGATTTCCTGATATTGCTGCTGATATTAAGGTTTGGATTGAGACTTGAGGCATTGGGTGAATATTGAGGGGAAATATTTGTATTGTAGTTGATTGATTGTTGGTAGTGATTGGACTTCTTAGCTATATGTAGGACTTACTCAAAAAAAACCGTAACGCCGCCTTCTAGGCGGTAAAGATACCGCCTAGAAGGCGGCGTTACGTAATCCTGCGTAAGTCCTGTATATGGTTGGTAGAGCTAGTAATTAGGAAGTATGATATAATTGTAATTATCACCTTTTAAAGTAAGTTTCAGTTATGTACAATGCTTTAAATGTTGTACCAGAGATTTATCGTTTATACAAGCAATATGAGGTAAATTCTCTTCCACAGCCTGATGATTTTAATATAGATCTATACGATCGAGAAACGCAAGAGTTACTTAATGAGGTTTACGAAGTATATGGACAATATACAGCGCCAACACTAAAGCGTTTTACTCATCAAGAACTACCTTGGAAAGAAACTGCTCTTAATGAAGAGATATCTCTTGATTTGATGAAGGCATATTTTGAGACTCAATTGGTTAAGTAGTCATGGCAAAGATGAAGGGTAAAGAAGCTAGAAAGGGAAAGCGAATTGCTTCACCTCCGGCTTTGCCAAGTACCACAAATTACGATTTGGAACCCCCGGTTTTCTGTTTTCGATATCTTGATAAAACACATGGCTTAGATAGTTGTGATAAAGATGAGAAAGCAGCAATTGCTGCAAGTTTGGCTCTCCCGTACCTGTGGTGATAAGCACGGCTTATCCAAGTAAGCAAGCTAATAACTTTTCTCGTAAAGAATCAAAAGTCTTAAAGCCATAGCTTTGTCTAATAATCAATTTATAAAGTTGCCTATTAAAGTTAAGCTGAGGTCAATCCTTAGTATAACAGCGATCGCCTACGTTGATAATAATCGGCTTAACTTACCCTAGTAAACTTTATATTCTTCATTTTCTAAACCCGATCGCAAACCTTTCTATCCCAGCCAAATCGGCATAAATTCCGATATCGCGGTAACTACCCGCACTATCCAACATCTCAACCACAGCCTCAGCCTGTCCCTCCATCATCTCCACCAACCAGACACCACCCGATCGCAAATAATCCGGCGCAGTGGCTACCAAATACCGAATACAATCTAACCCATCACTACCCCCATCTAAGGCCAAATGAGGCTCATGTTTAGCAACTTCCGGCTGCAAATTAGGCACTAAACTACTAGGAATATAAGGCGGATTAGAAACCATACCGCTAATTTGACCACGTAAAGATAAACCCTCTACGATCGCGCTTTCTAAAGGTTCCCACCACGAACCTTGATAAAATTGAATGCGATCGCCTAAACCGAAATTATCCGCATTTTGCCGAGCAACAGCGATCGCATCTGAGCTACAATCTACAGCATGAATTAAAGTATTTGTCAAGCTTTCTGCTAAACCCAGCGCGATCGCACCGCTACCAGTTCCCAAATCTACCCAGTGGGATTTTGAATTTAAACTCTCTGTCTGCGATCGACGTTTAGCTGCTTCTACTGCTAAATCAATTATGAATTCTGTCTCTGGACGCGGAATCAATACCGCAGGCGTTACCTTTAGAGAAAAATGCCGCCAATAGGCAGTTCCAGTTAAGTATTGTACTGGTATCCGTTCGCTAAGGCGGCGCTGCCATAACTCCTTAAAGTCAGCAAAAGGTAACTTCAGAGTAACTTCAGGCGAATTTTTGAAGGATTCTAAGCGAAGACTTAAGCGATCGATCCCTGCTAACTCTTGCAACCACCACTCAACTTCAGTTAGAGAAATATTAGATGCGATCGCCTCAACTTTTGCCTGATTTAACCACTCCCAAAGTTCTAAACCTGATACAAACATAAAAATTTATTATCAATTGATAAAATCGCCGCCAAGATGGCGGCGTTACAGATATTTTTTCGTAAGTCCTGACCAATTAACAGTTAACAATTAACAGTTAACTATTAACAGTTAACTATTAACGAGGAGGTTGACTTGGGACTGGAGCAGAAGGTCTTGGCCCTGGTTGTACTGGTTGCGGTTGATTTCCGCCTGATGGTTGCAGTGTTCGCACGTATTCCAGCGACTCTCTCGGTGGTACTAAAATAAGTTGGCTCAAAAATGGATCGTTGTCAGTCCGCATTGCTTCCAAAACAGCTTCTAAATTCACCACCTCGATCTTGAGCGAGGAAGCAATATTTGGTTGTTGTTGCTTAAAGCGCTCCAACATCCCCTGTAATTCCTCTTTATTGAAAAACAAAGGAATAACTTGCTCTTGACCCCGTTGAATTGTCAAATATCCATTTTCTGGGCCGCCTCTAGCTAAGAAAAGAGGGACACCGCTAAATTCATTTACCTGTTGGCCGCCTTGCCGCAATAGGGTTTTAGCAGACTCCACTTGGGTCGTGGTGGGAACATAGGCAAATTGTACTTCCTCTGCCTTACCCTTGTTAGCTTGGCTTAACTGGTAAATTTCCCCCAGAGATACCGGTACTACCTTCACCGATGCTGCTAATTGAGGATTTCTAGTTTTTAGACGATCGATAAAAGCTTGAGCATCCCGTTGACTGATAAAAACTCCAGCTACAGAGGTATTGCTACCGCTTTGACCCTCTTTGGGAACTGAAGCGATCAGAGGCGCACCTTGTGCGTCAGTAATCGTAAATACCGGCACCGGGCGCAATTTTGCCAAAACCTGCGGATCGGGCAGTGCCAGTGCCGACATATTGCGCGTCAGGGAAGGGGCAAGCAAAGTGCTTCCTAAAATCCCTAACACTGCGCCCAAACGAACTAATGATTTCATGCTTTATCCAGGAGCAATCCTGATAATAGATTTAAACAAAGACTCTCGCCTTTATATATCATAAGTAGTCGCAGACTCTTTTGGTTTGTTTCCGGTAATTTCCGGCTTAGACCTAAGAGGCTGAGACTGACTCATTATGTAGTTATACGCCTTTTGAATCGGGATGACAGGATTTGAACCTGCGACATCCTGCTCCCAAAGCAGGCGCGCTACCAAGCTGCGCTACATCCCGTTGTTGTCATTTTCTATTCTATGGCAATTAACTCATAGAATGATGAAATTGTCAAGCTTTTTTTCATTTTAGCTTAACGACACACCTTTAGAAACAAAACTTTCGATCGAGCTGTTCCCAAGCACCAACAGTTTTTTTGATGGCTTTGCCACTATATCATACTTTGGTAGTTGTGAGCAAGTTCAATTTTGGCTTAATTTCTCAAAAAAATGACATCTTGGCAGCTTTGAAGGCTAGTCTGGATACCAAAACATTCCTTTTATCCCCTCTGGATCGGACAGAAAGCCCAAGTTTCGGTAGAAATCTACCACATGAGGGTCAGCAAATAGGGTAATGTTGCTGATATCTTCGCTGCGGAGTTTTTTAATGATGTACTGCATCAGCGCCTTACCCAAGCCCGACCCCTGGAATTCTGGATGAACCACTACATCCCAGAGTGTGGCATTAAAAGCATGGTCTGATGTGGCTCTGGCAAAACCAATCAACCGCCGCTGTGCTCCCCGCATCTCCCACATGGAAACGACTAGGAAACTGTGTTGAATGGCTTTTTTGACTTTACGCAGGGGGCGGCGAGACCACCCGACTGCATTACAGAGTTCTTCGAGCTCGTAGAGGTCAATGTCGCGATCGGTACTAAACAAGATGCGACTATTGCCAGTAGTGGGTTTGCGAAAGGGTGGGGATAGCGAATCCCTTGCCCCAAAAGCAAAATCTTCCTCAAATTCCGCTGTCTGGGGCGTAGAGGTAGATTCAGAACCGCTAAATAAGTTTTTCCAAAAACCCATGCCGGCGTGGTTAAGGTAGTAGAAGTTGAATGACGTTACTAGCTAGTATATCTCCCGTACCTCCCCTCAATTATGGCTCCGGGTTTAAAACCATCTACTTTGGAACTGCTCAAGCGCTTTAATCGGGCGTTTCCCCAATTTTATGAGCAATTTGTCAGCAGTGAAATTCAACTGCAAAACCTGAAGCTAGCCTACCAGTTGTACAAAACCAGGCAAGCTGTGATTGAAGTTAGACCGGAGGGTAGTAAAAGTGCTCTGCACTTTGCTTACCGCAACCAGTCTTTTCTGCTAAGCGATATTTTCGGGGTGTTGGCGGCCTACGGGCTGACGATTCACAGCCTGAGTCTCTATGGACAAATTTACCCGCCGATGTTGGTGTTTATCAAGTTGGTAGTATCACGCGGGGGTAAGGTTCTGACGGATAAAACGGCAGAAAATGTCTGTAGGGCCGTTCGGGAGGCCCTGGCGGGGCATTTTGAAGTGGAAGAGATGCTGGCTGTGGAATTTAATCTTGATGCGGGTTTGGAGGATGTGGCGACTGAGTTCTATGTCGATCCTGTTTTCCATTTACCTGCTTTGCTGATTGAGGCGGATAACCAGCCTGGACTTTTCTATAAGGTAATGTATGCCATTTGGCAAGAGGATTTGTTGGTTGTGAATGCTAATTTGCTGGTTTGGCGGGGACGTACTCGTTTGATTTTGTATTTGTTGGGGCCAAATGAGAGTTTGATTCCTGAATATTTGGGGCAGAAAATTGCTGAGGGGGTGAGGCAGAGGTTGCTGGGTGAGCGCTTTTAAGTTTAGCAACCGCCTTGGCGGTTAGGGCGTGCTAAAATCAATAAAAACTTAACTAATGGTTGATGGAAGTTATGAAGAGAGGGAAAATAGTCTGGCTTTTCCGTTTTTGCCGATCGCAGAAATTCCGGGTTTGATAGAACAAAGTAAAGCGATCGGACAAAGGGCAGCGGTGCGTTTGTTTAGGGAAAGGGTTAGGGAATTTTTGGCGGAGTGAGGCAGTCTTACGGCAAGTAAGGCTATGCTGAAAGAGCCTAGTTTTGATTTATACCACTTGCTAAAATTCCTAAGATTTTATTCACATCTCGGAGATAATATTCGCTTAAATCAATTTTAATTATTTGCTCTTCTAGCTTGAGAAATCGCCAGTTAGTCCCGGTTGTTACTGCCCCATAAATTATTTTAAGTTCATTGCCAGATCGCTCATTAAATATTCTAGCGGCCACCATTTCTGCTATACACTGTCCTAAGCCTGCGTTGAGATTTTCTTTCTTGGCCTCAACGATGGTAATGACCGGGGCGGTAACTATTAAGAGTTCTGGGGATTTAGTAATTAAAAAATCGCAAATTCCTGTTAATCCTTGAGAATAGTCAACGGTAAAATCTACTCCTGAAAATAAGTTTACTTGCTCGTTAAGTTGCCTTCTGAGGTCAACTAAAATTGGAGAGATAATTAGTTCTGAACGAGCTTTTTCACTATTACTGCCGACGGCGATTGGCAAATTATACTGTAAAATATCTACTAATAATTCACTGCTGGCTAATTCAGGGATATCAGCAAAAATATCAGGTTTTTCAAAGGTTATGAGGTTAAAGTCTTTTTTAACTCTTTCTAAATTAAATTCACTGTAAGACATCTTATAGCTAGGGACTAGGGGCTAGGGGCTAGGGACTAGGGGAAGAAGGGAATAAAATCAAGGGTTTTAGGAACTCAGAATGTCCTAACCACCTTGGTGGTTGCTATAATTACTGTTGTTACAAATTAAAAATTAAAAATTAGAACTTAATCTAATTTTTAATTTTTAATTTCTATTTACTTTTACTGTTCGATGCGTTGGCCATCGCGGAAAACTCCCGGAAAACGCCTGCCATTTGTATCGATGATTGTCCCTTTGCCATGAGGTAATCCTTTCCTCAACTCTCCTTCATAGCGGATACCGTTAGCGAAGGTACAGGTTCCTCTAGCATCGAGTTTTTCATTATAAAACTGCCCTTGGCAGCGCGTGCCGTCAGCACGGGTGAATGTCCCGTTACCTAAAGGTTTACCGCCTACAAATTCTCCCTGAAAGCGATCGCCATTCGTAAATATAAATTGCCCCCGGCCACTGGGCGTGCCAATTTTTCGATCTATGGCAAAGGGGCCGACGTAGCGATCGCCATTGGTGAAAATCGCTGTACCAACTCTGATTTTCCCTTCTTGGAATACTCCCTCGACACGAGCATCATTAGAGAAAATGAAAACTCCTCTACCATTTGGCTGACCCAAGCGAAACTGCCCTTCATAGCGATCGCCACCTGAATATACATAGACTCCTGTGCCATTGGGTAAACCGTTGAGGAAATTTCCGATATAGCTGTCGCCATTATCGTAGTCACATTTCACCCTGCCTGTAGGGATGCTGGGTATGCAGCGGCCTGAGTTAGCTCCTGTTTGCGCCATTGATGGCAACGGCTGTATAAAATAGCTAGTAGCTCCGATAACTGATGCAATTAATAACCCGATTCCTAGTTTTTGAGATTGGAAAATCATTGGTAGAGTGTCTCCTATCCACTTGTAGCTATAATTGTCTTCTATCCTTTGTCTGCTGTCTTGTATCATTAAAATTCTTCCTTTTTACCCCATAAAATTTTCCAACTCTCGATCATTCCACTAGCTTGCCTTGGCGGAAAACTCCCGGAAATCGCCTTCCCTTAGTATCGATGATTGTGCCAAAGCCATGAGGTACACCTCCGCGCAATTCACCTTCATAACGGGCACCGCTGGGAAAAGTGCAACTAGCTTTAGCATCAAGGGCCTGATTTAAGAACTGTCCCGTGCAGCGCGTGCCATCTGTCCGCGTCAATACTCCTGCACCAAAAGGGGAACCCGCAAAGAATTGTCCTACGTAGCGATCGCCGTTAGCATAAATAAATTCTCCTTGCCCACCAGGTTGACTGCTAATAACGTTAGTTTCTACATTCCTAACTACCTGAAAATTTCCTATGTAGCGATCGCCATTAGGAAATATCACCGTCCCCTGTTTCATCGTGCCATTTTGAAACACTCCGTCATAGCGAGCGTCGTCTTTAAATATAAATAATCCTCGACCATCAGGTACGCCATTGCGGAACATTCCGTCATAGCGATCGCCATTTGCATAAACATAGATTCCTCTACCCTGCGGCTGCCCATTGACAAAATCGCCCTCATAGTTATCGCCCCCCTCATAATTGCATTTCACTTTCCCAGTAGGGGGACTACCTTCGCAGTAGGGCGGACGTTTTCCCTCTCCTTTTGGCTCTTGGGCTAATGATGAAAGCGAGTCGATCGGATTACCAATCCATCCTATACAAGCAACAACAAATATTATACTTCGACCCAAATTTTGAATTGAACCAAGCATGGGAATATCTCCTCCGATTGCAATTCTTAACAGCATTGAAAATTGTGAGATTTAGTTGTTATATTCTAGCCTTTACCGCCGCGTTGCACGATTGTTATTGTCAGGTTTTCTAACAATTGAATTGGTCGAGTTCCCAGGGGAATTAACTGGTTTCTCTCCTACTACTCTGGCAATCTCAACCCCGCTTTGTTCCAAAAATACGATCGGATCTTGTCCTGGCTTAATCTCAACCCGCTTGACTAAAACCTGCCCATTAGCAAGCCGCTGCCCTACTTTGACATATCGGCTGGTTGCCTCAGTCGGGACTTTTACAATCACTTGTATTTCATTGCCCACTTTTACCACACCACTAACTTCTATACCACTAGCAATACCTGTATCAGGCGGTGGAGGAACTACAGGGCCCGGTCGCTGGCGAGGAGGATTGGGGTCTACCCATTGTGGGGGGCGTTTGTCTACTGGCAATTCGGGCAAGTCGGGTACGCCTAACGGTCTGGCTGCGACTGGTAGGGGAGGAAGGGGGGCACCTGTTCCTAAACCTGTTGCTAAACCGGGACGGCGAACACCTAAAGGTGGAGGATTAAGCCCTGGTAGTTGTGGGACTGTTGAAGTTCCTGCACCGTTCCCACCTGGTAGCAAAGGAATTCCTGCTGGACTGCGGCCAGATAATTGAGGAGGAGTTTGTATTGGAACCTGCGGTAGTGAGGCAATTTCGCGGCCGAGGGCTTTCTCTTGAGGTGTGTCTGAAGTAAGTGGCTTGCTTTCGCTTAGCACTGGTAGAACAGGAGAGCGGGCTATGGTAGGGCCTTGATAGTCTTGATCGCGCCTGGCTGCATCAACTATTAGCTTACCTTGTCGCCAAACGGCTTGAAGCATATTTAAACGCTGAGCGCAAGATAGTTCTCCTCGTCGTTCTGTCCGGGGTCGATATATCTGAATTGCCTGTTCAATGTCTCCAACAACTGAACAGCGGATAGCATCTATAGGCGATTGAGTACCGTATAAGTTCCAGAGTTTTTGAGCGTACTCGTACTCACCTAACGCTTTTTCTAATCTTCTGAAAAGTGGTCGATTTGTTAAAAGTAACTGTCGCCTAGTTGAATTTCGCCCATCATCATTTTCTTTTTCTCCATAAATAATAACCCTCAATATATTGAGATCTTTGGTATAGTCTGAATATTTTGTGGAGTCATCTAACAGAGAATCAAAGGTACTGAATTCGTTGACTACGCTTTGTGCTAGCGGGCTTAGCCTGATTGGGCCGGCATTCGCACCAGTCAGCTTAGCACCTCCAATTTGAGGGGGGCGCGTTGAGACTGGCAATGCAGGTAGTAGGGGAACTTGTCGGTCTGGCAGTTTGGGGAGGACATTGCCGCCTGATGAGGCCACATTAGTTCCTGGAATATTTTGAACCGTCTGAGGTGGAAGTACGGAAAAGGGGTCTACTTGGTTTGGGTTGACCTTTGTTGAAATCGGAGGACTGGGAAGCCTTGACCCATTCTGTTTGCTAATGCCAGATTGAGCTTGTCTGGCTCGTTCGTCTGGATTTGTTGACTGAATCAAGCCTGTAGCGGCTGTGGCCCCAGTTGATTTGGGTGTTACCAGGGGCGATGCAAAAGCTGGGCTAGGGGTAGCGGTTGGCGAACCCGTTGCTGTAGCAACCGGAGAGGGCGAAGCACCGCTAGCAGCGGGGCTGGGGGTCGGGCTGGCTTGGTTGCTGCCTGAGTCAGAGCCGCATCCGCCCATCCAAAAAGCTAGTAACCCTATAGGAACAAGAAATAAAAGTTTACGCATGGTCAGTCACCCAAATGCCTGTTCTTAAGATAGCTAAATTTAAACGCATTGGCATCTTATTGATAGCCTATAAAGTAAGATTACGCTCAAATTATCCTTCTAGTTAAGTTAGTCGCGAAATTAGTCTACAAGAAAGTTGCGATACCCATGCTTCTAGCCTTCGCTTTGCCTAAAAATAGGCGTTGTCAGCATTTTCGCAATTTTAAACGATTACGCAAGACTACAAAGTTGTTCAAGTTGACGTGAGTGGTATGATATCTGAGGAATGACGATCGCGAAAGGGTAACTCGGCATGGGACAAGCGTCTGTATCTCCTGTTGCGCTAATAATTTTAGACGGTTGGGGCTATCGCGAAGACACTGACGGAAATGCGATCGCCGCTGCTAAGACTCCGGTGATGGATAGCCTGTGGGCAGCTTATCCGAGAACTCTGATCCGCACGTCGGGTAGGGCTGTGGGGTTGCCGGAAGGTCAAATGGGCAATTCTGAGGTGGGCCATTTGAATATTGGTGCGGGGCGGGTGGTTCCTCAAGAGTTGGTGCGGATTTCGGATGCGGTGGAAGATCGGAGTTTGCTTAGCAATCCGGCTTTGGTGAAGGTTTGCTCGGATGTGCGCGATCGCAACTCTAAGTTACACCTGATTGGTCTTTGTTCGGAGGGTGGGGTTCACTCCCATCTGGATCATATTTTCGGGTTGGTGGATTTGGCAAAGGCCCAAGGTATTTCCGATCTCTGCATTCATGCGATCGCAGATGGTCGCGATACTAACCCGAAAGAGGGGATTGAAGCTCTAGGAAAGATTGAAAGTTATATCAATAAAGTTGGTTTAGGGCGGATTGTGACTGTCAGCGGTCGCTACTACGGGATGGATCGCGATAAGCGCTGGGATCGAGTTAAACTCGCTTATGATGTGATGGTAGCGGTTGGGCCTGGTGATGGGCGATCGGCTGTGGAGTTATTGAAGACTTCTTATGCTGAAGGGGTAACGGATGAGTTTGTGATTCCGACTCGGATCGCGCCAGGAGCGATAGAATCTGGAGATGGGATAATTTTCTTCAATTTCCGCCCAGACAGGGCTAGAGAACTCACGCAGGCTTTGGTAGATCCAAATTTTAAAGGGTTTGAACGGCAGCAAATTCAGCCGCTAACTTTTGCAACGTTTACGCAGTATGACCCAAAGTTGCCGGTGTTGGTTGCCTTTGAACCGCAGAATTTGAATAATATTTTAGGCGGTGTCATCGCGGATCATGGTTTGAAGCAGTTTCGGGCGGCGGAAACTGAAAAGTATGCCCATGTGACTTATTTTTTTAATGGGGGTTTAGAAGATCCTTTTGAAGGCGAGGATCGGGAGTTGGTACAAAGTCCGATGGTACCAACTTATGATCTCGAACCGGAAATGTCAGCGCAAGAGGTGACAGATGTGGCGATCGCGGCGATCGAAAAGCACATTTATTCGCTTATGGTGATTAACTATGCTAATCCCGATATGGTGGGTCATACGGGAATGCTGGAAGCAACTGTGACTGCGATCGAAACTGTAGATAAATATTTAGGTCGTCTGTTAGAAAGTATCAATAAAGCTGGTGGTACGGCAATTATTATTGCCGATCACGGTAATGCTGAGTTGATGTGGGATGAAAATGGCAATCCCTGGACGGCTCACACAACTAACCCAGTACCGTTTATCCTAGTAGAAGGGGAAAGCTTAAAAATCCCTGGACACGCAACTAATGTTCCTCTAAGAGCCGACGGCTGTTTAGCTGACATTGCGCCAACAATTCTGGAGATTTTGAAGTTACCTCAACCTCCAGAAATGACGGGTAAATCGATGGTTGAAACCGCTGATTTTGAAGTTCGAGCCAATCGCACTCCAGTACGGGTACGATTGTAAAAATCTTAACAGTTAACAGTTAACAGTTAACAGTTAACAGTCATCAATTACCAATTACCAATTACCATGACTATTGTTCAAGTTTTACAAATTATCTGGTCTTTATCTGCTGCCGGAATTATTGTCTTTGTGCTGTTGCATAGTCCTAAAGGCGATGGTATTGGAGGGATTGGGGGACAAGCTCAATTGTTTACCAGTACCAAGAGTGCCGAAACAGCTATTAACCGAATTACTTGGGGTTTATCTATTTTTTTTCTGGGTTTAACACTGATTTTAAGTGCTGGTTGGTTACAGCCAAAGTAAGATATTCCGATTTGGTAGGTATCCCCTTTATTCTTTGGGGTTTATCGTTCGGCGATTGAAATCGCAACTACACAAACGAAGTCCGCCTACGCGGACTAAGAGATATATACAGAGTATTTAAGCCTGGTTTAGTGCGATCTCAAATCCTGGTTTATTACCATTTTTTTCTGATAGTCCGCGTAGGCGGACTTGGTTTGTATAGCCGCGATTTCTAATCGCCCTCTACTTAGGGCTTGCTAGTTTGTTTATGTTAACTTATTTAAAATTTACAGAACTTACGCACGCTTTATGTAACGCCGCCATCCTGGCGGTTTCTTTAC